>NZ_CP080429.1:2482500-2725095 GCF_019613795.1 Flavobacterium litorale | reverse complement strand
AAATCCTGGTTATTAAACTTTTTTTATAATAGATGTCTTACAAAAGAAACGACTAGGGAATCGTTCCAATTCGGGAGAACAAATATGTGAACAAATTTTCTTAAAAAAAAACTTTACGATATTGATTTTTTTAAAAAAAAATCGTAAGTATTCTTTAAGAAAAATTAAGATAAAATTAACGTTATAAAAATATGAAAATTCATCAATTTAAGGTTAGAGTACGCTACGCCGAAACCGACCAAATGGGGGTAGTGTACCATGGTAATTACGCACAATATTTCGAAATGGGGCGCGTGGAATGGCTTAGAAATCTGGGACTTAGCTATAGGTTTATGGAGCAAAATGGAGTTATGCTACCTGTTGTTAGCTTAACGTTAAATTTTAAAAAACCAGCCCGATATGATGACTTGTTAACAATAAAAACAATATTTAAAAAACAAGAGTCTGTTAAGATAGAATTTGACTACGAAATCTGTAATGAAAATGGGGAGTTGTTAACAATTGGAAACTCTGTTTTAGTGTTTGTAGACATGAAAACAGGACGCCCTGTAACACCACCAAATTACATGAAAGAGAAGCTACAATTTTAGTTTAAATTACTATTTAGTAGTAAAAATATAATCTAAGTTAAGATACCTTAACCTCGTATAAATTTTTAAATGCCTCAAGTACTGCTGGGGCATTTTTTTTGCGTGTGCTAACAACTATTTCGCAATCCATTTCCATAGTTTGGGTAACAATATCCAAACTTTTTTCTTTTATAACCCGCATTACCTTGTTCATGTTTTGGTAACCAAACTTTAAGGTGTATGCTACGTTAATCGTTTTCTCAATAATCTCCGAAGCTTCCAACGCCATTTGTGCCGATGTTTTATAAGCTGTAATAAGCCCGCCTACTCCCAACTTAACACCGCCAAAATACCGTACTACTACAATGAGTACATTAGTAACATCAAACGATTGTATTTGTCCGTAAATAGGCATTCCTGCCGAATTATTAGGCTCGCCATCATCGTTAGCACGATAATATAGCCTATCTGCATCAGTACCCAGTTGGAAAGCATAGCACCAATGGCGTGCCGAATGGTGCTTTTTGCGCAACTCCTCCAAAACTGTTTTCACTTCATCCTCAGTAGTAACAGGAAAAGCATAGCCAAAAAACTTACTGTTTTTTTCTTTAAACAGTGTTTCTTCAGAGGGTGCAGCAAGTGTTTTATAAATATCGTTTTCCAAAAAGCGTAGTATTTTGCTACAAAGGTATTTTATTGAAAAAGCAAAAGCAAACTGGAATAAATATTATGGAAGTAATTGATTTATTGACTAGTTTTGTAAGACACAAATTAAACAACAATGAGAACAACAATTAAAACATTATTAGTAGTAGTAACCTGTTTAACGCTTGCCAATTGTAATAAAACCCCTGCTACACCACAGGAAAAATATTGTGGTATAGAAATTACTGGGTTTGAGGTAATGGATTTAAAAACCATGAAGGGTAAAGGGTATACCTACACCAAAGAAGATAAAGCACTTGCTGGCGACATGATGGATGCCGTAAACGAAAAATTAGGAACAGAAGATGCGGTTAAATTTTCGTTTTTTATGAAAGACGACAAAACGATAGGCATATATGTTATAACAGCAGACGACCAAGAGGTAGTAGAAAAAGTAAGCTGCTTATTATTGGAAAATGATTTTAATGGTAGATTACCAAAAGAAAGAAAATTATTATTTTACACGGACGACCATGATACGCTTGTGGCTGCTATAAAAACCAAAAAAGAGACAAAAGAGGAGGCAGAAGAATAGTTTTTCGTTTCAATAAGTTTAAAAACCAGCATATTATTTAGTAGTATGCTGGTTTTTGTTTTTATAGTATACAAGTTCGTCGGTTAAAATAGTCTGCGTACTTTCAATAGGTGCTTGTAAAACAGGTGCTTTAGTTCCCGAACCAAAAAAAGTAGCTCCTTTAAAAACCCTAGCCTCGTCCCATATAGTAGCTGTTATAAAGGTTTGTAAGGTTTTAGCACCCCCTTCAATAATAACCGATTGTAAATTGTGCTTATACAATACATCACAAATTGTTTTAGCAAGATTCTCATCAAAAACCACAGTTTCGTATACTAGGTTATCAGTATTGGTTAAACCTGTTTTTTCGGTTAAGCATATTGTTTTTATGCTTTTATCCTTAACTGCATAATGGGTGTCAATTCTGTTATTACGGTCCAAAACTACCCGTACAGGGTTTTTCCCCGTCCAGTTCCGTACATCTAATTTTGGGTTATCGTCTATAACCGTTTGTGTGCCCACTGCAATTGCCATTTCCTCACTACGCCATTTGTGTACCAGTTGGCGGGAATAGCTATTGGTTATCCAAATGGGTTTTTTACTTTCAATACCATCAGTTGCCAATCTTTCGTTTTTGGGGCTAAGATAACCATCGGCGCTTTGTGCCCATTTAAGTATAATGTAGGGGCGTTTTTGCTCATGAAAGGTAAAAAAACGGCGGTTAAAATCGCGGCACTCTTGCTCTAGTACACCAACAATAACGGTTTTACCTTCATCTTGTAGTTTGCGTATGCCATTGCCCGCTACCTTCTCGTGCG
Organism: Flavobacterium litorale; assembly: GCF_019613795.1. Taxonomy (NCBI): domain Bacteria; kingdom Pseudomonadati; phylum Bacteroidota; class Flavobacteriia; order Flavobacteriales; family Flavobacteriaceae; genus Flavobacterium; species Flavobacterium litorale. Next base: position 2,722,489 of record NZ_CP080429.1, on the reverse strand, counting down.
GGTCGGTAGTGCCAATAACAATAGTAGGTATTTCGTTTTGTATAATTAAATCACAACAAGGCGGTGTTTTACCATAGTGGCTACAGGGTTCTAAACTCACATATAGTGTAGCTTCTCGTATTAAGGGTCTGTCTTTTACAAGTACCGAGTTTATGCAATTCACTTCGCCATGAGGTCCGCCATACGGCGACGTACACCCTTCGCCAATAATACGGTTACGGTGTACCAATACCGCACCAACCGATGGGTTGGGCATAGCTGTGCGTAGCCCTTTTTTAGCAAGCACTAAGCATCGCTTTATATAAACTTCGTGATTCATTATAATTGTAAAAGTGTAAAGTTACAAAATCCGTAAATAGTAGTAGCTTTGCCCAATAGGCATTCGCAAAATAGTCCTTAATTGGTTGTAATTGCAGCAGGAAAATAAAAATGATGAAATTAAAAATATACAGAACCCATTTTATAGAGAAACTAACTCCTTTGTACGATAGTATGGAGGCAGCACAGTTTTTTGTTATTGCATTAGAAAATTTAAAAGGGTGGCAACGTGTTGATTTTGCAATGAACCCCGATTATGAATTAACTCCCGATGAGATTGAAAAATGGGATGAGGTATTGGCACAACTAATAACTCAAAAACCAATACAGTATATTTTTGGGAATACGCATTTTTATGGGTTGGATTTACAAGTAAACGAAAATACTTTAATTCCCCGCCCCGAAACAGAGGAGTTGGTGGATTGGATTGTAAATGAAAATTCCGATAAAAAAGATATATCTATTTTAGATATTGGTACAGGTAGTGGTTGCATTGCTATTGCACTGGCTAAAAACTTACCCAATGCAACGGTACATGCTATAGATGTTTCTGGAGAAGCCCTTGCTGTAGCCAAAGAAAATACTATTAATAATAGTGTTACCGTTACTTTTTGGCAGCAGGATATTCTTACTACTACTAGTTTACCGCAACAGTTTGATATTATTGTTTCGAATCCGCCTTATGTACGTAATTTGGAAAAGCATGAAATTAAAAGTAATGTATTGGATTATGAGCCGCATTTAGCATTGTTTGTACAAGATAACGACCCTTTACTTTTTTATAAAAAGATAGCACTACTCGCACAAAAATATCTTACAAATAATGGAATCTTATACTTTGAGATTAATCAGTATTTAGGTGCCGAAACTACACAAATGCTACAAGACTATAACTTTAAAAATATTGAGCTGCGTAAAGATATATATGGGAATAACAGAATGGTAAAAGCTACTTTATAGCTTATGTACTTACTTTTCTACTCGTAGCGTAATGCCTCAACAGGATCGAGCGCTGCAGCCTTAACGGCAGGGTAGGAGCCCGAAAATAGTGTTACTATCAATATAGTAGAGAGTGCTGCTCCAATTGCCGTCCAGGGCATAGGGAACGATGTGTCCATGAGGAGTGATACCCCTACACCACCAGCAAGTACGCCTAAAATAATACCAAGTGCACCTCCTATAAGGCTAATAATAAGTGTTTCGGTAAAAAACTGCATTGCTATAGTAAGCTTTGTAGCCCCTAACGATTTACGTACCCCAATTTCGCGCGTACGCTCCGTAACCGATACCAACATTATATTCATTAATGCAATAGAGGAACCAAACACCGTAATAATACCAATAACCCAAGCGGCTATATTTAGCGTTTCGGTTTGTGATAGTAATGTTTCCAATAGCTCATCACTACGCTCTATACCAAAATTATCATCTTCTACGGGGTTTAATTTTCTAACACGGCGCATTGTAATAATAGCCTCATCTACCCCCGAATCTAACATATTACTATTGCCCATCATTACTTTAATTTCGTAATTAATATTGGGTGCCGTAAATAACGAGCGTGCCAATTGTATTGGGACCATTACCCGTAAATCCTGACGGTTACCAAACGTAGAGCCCTGCTCTTTAAGTACACCGATAACTTTAAAACGTGCTCCCCTAATAGATAGGGTTTGCCCAATAGGGTTCACATCTTTAAGTAGTCCTTTTTCAAAATCAGAACCTACAATACATACATAATTGTTGTTGCTAATATCAAACGTATTAAAGTTACGCCCTTTGGTAGTTTGTAAACCCGAGTTGGGTAAAAAGTAGTTATCTACGCCAAGTATGGTTATTTCAGGATCTGTTTTTTCGCCTTTGTGCTTTACTTCGGCATTGCTAGCTGCGGTAAACGATAGCGATACGGCAGCACTCGGAAAGTTGTATTTTTCCTGAAACTCTTTCGCCTGCGGGTACGATATAATGGCATTTACCTTTACATTATTGTTATTTCGCCCTACTTGGTCAGAGAAGTCGTAACGACTAATGGTAAACGTATTGGTGCCCATACTGGCAAAATTACCTGTAATAGTGTTTTGTAAAACGGCTACAACAGCCAGTATGCCTACTAATGCAAAAATACCAATACCTATAATACATACGGTTAGTATGGTACGTAGTAATTGGCTGCGTATAGAGCCCAGTGCAATTTTGGTATTCTCCTTAAACAGGTTAAACATATACTGGTTTTTTAAAGCCACTAAAATACATAATTAGTTTTAGGTTTTAGGATGAAAATTACAGTATAATACACAATCTTGAATTGGAAACTTGAAATCTTAGAGCCCCAATGTGTATATTTGCGTAATTAAAAACAAGATTTAAAAATATGGCACAAAAACCAGGAATTCCAAAAGGTACCAGAGATTTTTCGCCCGAAGTGGTGGCTAAACGTCAATACATAATATCGACTATAAAGCATCATTTTGAGACTTTTGGTTTTCAGCCTATCGAAACACCGTCTTTTGAAAACTCGGATACCCTTATGGGTAAATATGGTGAAGAAGGCGATAGACTTATTTTTAAAATACTAAATAGCGGTGACTATTTGGCAAAAGCTAACGAAGCATTATTAGCCAATAAGGATAGTTTGAAGTTAACCTCCCAAATAACTGAAAAAGCATTACGATATGACCTTACGGTGCCTTTTGCCCGTTATGTAGTACAGCACCAAAATGATATTGAATTTCCGTTTAGGCGTTACCAAATACAACCCGTATGGCGCGCCGACCGCCCACAGAAAGGGCGTTTTAGAGAGTTTTACCAATGCGATGCCGATGTTGTGGGGAGTAAATCGTTATGGCAAGAGGTAGAGTTGGTGCAGTTGTACGATAATGTATTTTCGTCACTTGGGCTATCGGGAGCTACTATTAAAATAAATAACCGTAAAGTACTATCGGGTATTGCAGACGTTATTGGTGCAAAAGATAAACTGATTGATTTTACGGTAGCATTAGATAAACTTGATAAAATAGGCGAGGACGGTGTTAAAAAAGAAATGCTCGAAAAAGGGATTACTGCCGAAGCGATAGCCAAAGTACAACCCCTATTTAATTTTACGGGTAGTATAAGTGAGAAGCTCGAAAAATTATCGGACTTGCTTGCTACCTCTGAAGAAGGTATGAAAGGGGTAGAAGAACTACGCTTTATTTGCGATACCATTACCGAAATGGGGCTAGATAAATCAATCCTAGATTTGGATGTTACCTTAGCACGCGGGCTTAACTATTATACAGGAGCCATATTTGAAGTTACAGCACCTAAAGAAGTTGCTTTAGGCTCTATAGGTGGTGGGGGCAGGTATGACGACCTTACGGGTATTTTTGGACTTAAAAATATGAGTGGTGTAGGGATATCGTTCGGGCTTGATAGAATTTACCTTGTATTGGAAGCACTCAACCTTTTTCCCGAAACAGTAACCGAAGCTACCAAAGCATTGTTTATTAATTTTGGTACTACAGAGGCTTTGTATAGTATGAAGGCAATTACAAAGCTCCGTACTATGGGGTATAAGGTAGAGTTATACCCAGACGCTGCCAAAATAGGCAAACAGTTTCAGCATGCCGATAAACGAGGTATACCGTATGCTGTACTAACAGGTGAGGCTGAAATGGAGAGCAACCAGTTTACAGTAAAAAATCTTACTACTGGAGCACAAAAAAGTGTATCCTTAGATGAATTAATACAACAATTGGATAGTTAAATAAAAAAATCCTGCTTAATGGTAGGATTTTTTTATGTGTTGATTTTAAATTTTTATGGTATGTATTTTGTTTCTAGAAACCTTACCAGATGTATCCTCTACTATTTCGATACCCAAAATTTCAAAAGGTCTTTCTATGTTACCATTAATCGTAATATAATCTATAGCTAGCGCATCAAAACTGTCTGGGTGTAGTACTATGGCAATATCATCTGTAAGCTCATTATCCAATATAAAACGCATCATTTTATCAACGTTCATCTTCTCTCTTTGCATATAAAATCCTCCTTTAAGTGGTCAAAGGTAATTGTTTTTATTGCATTTGAGTATTATATTTTTGTATAGATGATGTTAAATAAAAATCCCGTCAGATATTACTGACGGGATAATTCCTTGTGTGTAAATGGTTTACAAGTTTTTCAAATGCTTTTACACTACATTCATTAGGTTGATTTTGCTTTTTGTGACACCTCCCGTGTTGTCTTGCAAAATTTCGATTCCCAAAATCTCGAACGGACGTTCTATTTGGTTACCATTAATGTCCAGATAATCCATAACAAGGTCGTCAAAATTGTCTGGGTGCAATGTAATTGCTACGCTGTCGGTTAATTCATTTTCAATAATGAAGTTGCGCATTCCGTCATAAGTAATTTTTTCCATAAGCATTTATAAGTTTAGTTCTTATAAAAGTAGAAAAGTCGATTGAATAATATATTATCGCGCATGTTAAAATTTATCAATTTAACATGTGTTTACTATTTTATTAATCAATAATGTACAGAATGTAGGTAAAAAATATATTATCTATAATTTAGATTTTATTCCTCCATAAAGTCGATAATACCATTACCTGTATCCCCTTTTTTAACGGTTTTATTACTAACCATATCCCAATTGATATTCGGGAACTTCTTTTTAAATTCGGTTATGTCACGCTCAAATTTATCCCAAATAACAATTCTGGGTGTTCCTTTTTCTGCTTTTTCAATGTAGGTAAGTTCTCCAACATAGTTAATAGCTCCCTTTTTAATAGTAAAGGGTATGGCAAATTTATTACTACTACTTACCATACCTGTGTAACCAATATGGTCGAGGTAGTTGTATTGGTTAAAGGCATAATTACCCGGTGCACCCTTTATAACAAACAGGTAGCTTTTTTTACCATTAAAATCGCCAGTATATGAAGGTTCGCTTTTTACGCGGGCTTTAATTTCTACTTTACCTTTATTTTTGCGGATAAACTTCTTTTCGCCCGAAGTAGGCTCATAAAAAAAACGATAGATGTCGTTTACAGGTTTTTCTCCCTCAAAGGTTATTGTACCTATGGCAAGTCCTGTTTCCGATGCTGTGGTAAACGTTTCGGGAGCTGCATTACTGTTTTTAGTACTACAACTTGTTATTGCCATGGCAAAAAGTAATAGTAGTGTATGTAGGTGTTTCATAATTACAATTTTATAGGTAAAGATACTAAAAACAAACGGCTACACTTTTTATATTGTATTGCTGCTAAGTGTGGTATATAGTGTTTTTATACGATTTAAAATAGTTATCGGCAACACGCCCAAAGCTCTTCATGGTTGTATAATTAAAAGCACCGCCAACAACAGCTCCTACACCAAACGGAATAAACTTACCGAGTGCTGCTGTACCGCGTTTACCACCATATTGCGCTATTAATTTTTGCCCTATTTTCTGGTTGATTCGGTTTTTTAGTTTATCGTTAATATGCTTATTAAAATGTGATGTTGTAATAGCACTACTTTTTACCATTACTGCATTATCATCTTTAAGTACGCCCGACCATATACCGAGTACTGTTGCAAATTCGTTTTCAAACTCTTTTTCAATATCCTTACCATATATTAGGGCTGTACCGTAGCAAATACTTGCCATCCAGCGTAGCATTAAAATTAAATCGGCAGATACTGAGCTCGCCTCTACAGCAAATTGTGTGGCAGTACCCAAACCTGGAATAATACCAGGTAAAGCCGTTACCGCACCTACAGATGTGTATTTGTTCCTGATGCGTTTAATGTATAGTTGAGATAGTTCGTTAGCGGGTTTACCTGCATTTGTGTACCGTAGTTTGTATACATTTTGTTTTACGTTGTGGTAGGCAGGAGTAACTTTATGTATTAGTTTATTAAAATCCATACTATAGCAATCTCAAATAGTGTTCCAATTAAAACATTGGTAATAGTAATTGTGTAAATAGTTGGTTTTATCGTTTTATTCGGCTACTACTAAAATCTTGCAAGGCATTTTTTTTAAGGGCACGTTTTATGTCCTCTAGCGTAGCACATTTTACAGTACGTTGTATGCCATTTATTACTATAGGTAAATGTATGTAATCTACATTTGTTAAGTCCTCACTTAAATAGTGTGCCATATCTTTAATATTGTAAAACCACTCTTTGTCGTACTGTATTTTGCTTATGCTACTATCCTTACGTAGTAACTCTTCTTTAAGCTTTTTCATTACTACTTGTTCTTTACAAAAACGTGTTTAATATTGCTTTTTCCAGTATTGCGTTCGTCTACTATAAAACTGTCAATACTTTTTATTAATGGTAGCATTTTATTGAATCCGTAGTTACGAGGGTCAAAATCAGGTTGCTTTTTCAGAATAATATTACCTAAATCGCCCAAAAATGCCCATCCGTCCTCATCACCTAAATCGTTAACACTGTTACGTATTAATCGGAGCAATTTTTTATCAATTTCACTAAGTGTTTCTTTTCGTTTAGCTGCCGTTTTCTCTGCTTTGTTTTGCGTGGCTTCTTTTTTAGCATCAGAAGCGTTATCGTCTTCCTCTAAAATTTCTAAGTATATAAACTTATCGCAGGCTGTGATAAATGGTATTAGTGTTTTTTTCTCGCCAAGACCTATTACTTTCATGCCTGCCTCTCTAAGTCGGGTAGCAAGTCGGGTAAAATCGCTATCGCTCGATACAATACAAAAACCGTCTACCTTACCCGAATAAAGTATGTCCATGGCATCAATAATCATGGCACTATCAGTAGCATTTTTCCCTCTGGTATAGCTGTATTGTTGTATTGGTGTAATGGCATTTTCTAGTAATACTTTTTTCCAGCCCGATACCGTTGGTTTTGTCCAATCGGCATAAATGCGCTTAAATGTAGGTGTACCGTATTTTGCTATTTCCTGTAGCATTCCCTTAACGTTAGCGTAGGGTACATTATCGGCATCTATAAGTACAGCAAGTCTTAAATCTTGTATGGTATTCATATTAAATTATTTACTCAAAGATACACTAAATCTGTGGTAGCAACATTGCATTATTGTATAATTTGGTATACTATACAACCAATACCAACGTATAACAGTAACGATACTACTAAACTTGTTTTTCGGTATTTTTTTACAACCTGTTTGTAGGTATATTGCCGTTTAAAAAGCAACCAATATATTAAGGCACCGGGGTATCTTATGTAAGTTAAAAATAATTCGCCAATAAACTCAGCTAGTAAATCGTCCATAGCTAGTAAATGTAATAAAATAGCTTATTAGTACACGAACAAGTTATAAATTGCGTTATAACGCAACACAAACCAACAGAATGATGCAACTATTTTGGCTGCAACATCGTCTGTAACTATAAACCAATTAAATAAAACACAATACATGGCTACAATGCACAAGTTTATTGCAGTATTATTATTGCTGATGTGTGGTACTGTACACGCACAAATTAGAGGTAAAGTAACGTCTGAAGATGGGGTACCTATACCTTTTGCTAACGTTATTTTAGAAAATACGTATAAAAGTACTACGGCCAACGATAAGGGGGAATATGCAATAAACGTTCAAGAAAAAGGTAGGTATACATTGCTTTTCCAATCTATAGGGTATAAAACAAAAAAAGAAGCTGTTACTGTTACTGCATTTCCGCACCAGCTTGATGTGGTATTACAAGATGAAACCTATCAGCTTGATGAGGTGGTAATATCCAATAAAGAAGATCCTGCCTATGCTATAATGCGAAGTGCTATTGCCAACAAGAAACAGAATTCGGCTAAAACAGGACGTTTTGAAGCTGATTTTTACTCTAAAGGAATTTTTAAAGTAGAAGATGTGCCCGAACGTATTATGGGAATAAAGGTAGAGGATGAAGAAGAAAGTATTTTGGATAGTACGGGGAGCGGTATTATATACTTATCTGAAACCGTATCTAAAATAAAATTTGAGCAACCCAATAAGCTAAAAGAACGCATTGTAGCCTCTAAAATAAGTGGTAACGATAATGGTTTTAGTTACAATACTGCACGCGGAACATTTTACAATTTTTACAACGATTATATCGATCTTGATATTAATATGGTATCGCCATTAGCTGATAATGCTTTTAATTACTATAAATTTTCTTTTGAGGGTAGTTTTTTTGATGAAAATGAAACTCAGATTAATAAAATAAAGGTAATACCACGCCGTGATAAAGAGCCTGTTTTTGAAGGCTATATTTATATTGTAGAGAATAGTTGGGCAATATCGGCTATTGATTTTGATATTAAGGGATATAGAATGCAACAGCCTATGCTAGACGTTTTAAATTTAAAACAAAACTTTACGTATAATACTAAAAATAATGTGTGGGCTAAAAACTCGCAAACCTTTGATTTTAAAGCAGGAGCCTTTGGTATTAAATTTATGGGAAAGTTTACACATGTGTATAACAATTATGTGTTTAAGGATAGTTTTGATGAAGGTGTTTTTGGGAAAGAGATTGTTTACATAGAAAAAGATTCTAATAAGAAAGACTCCTTGTATTGGAACAAAATGCGCCCTGTACCCCTTACGGAAGAAGAGGTTACCGATTATATAAAGAAAGATAGTATACAAACCCTGCATACATCTGAGGTTTACTTGGACTCTATTGATAAAAAGAGCAATAAGTTTGGTGTGTTTGATGTGTTAACGGGGTATACCTACCGCAATTCTAAAAATAAAACATCCTATAGTTACGGTGGCGTTTTAGATCCTACACAGGCTAGTTTTAATACCGTACAAGGGTGGAATTTTAACACCGATTTATCGTTTAGAAAATACGATGAGGTAACTGGAAAATATACTACTATGGGTGCTGTATTTAACTATGGTATTGCCGAAGACAGGCTTAGGGTTCGTGGTTTTTTCTCGCACACTTTTAACAGGATTAATAATGCATCATTATACCTATCAGGAGGGAACGAGGTAGCACAATTTAATAGTGCAGAGCCTATAACAAAGCTGCAAAATATGGTAAGCTCATTGTTTTTTAAAGATAATTATATGAAGCTGTACGATAATACATTTGCATCGGCACAGTACCAACAACGCGTAGCAACAGGGCTATTTATGATGGGTAATGTACAATATACCCGCCGACGTGCTTTACAAAATAATACCGATTACGTACTTATTAAAAACAAAGATGCTTACCTTTCCAACAACCCGCTGGACCCAACGAATGATGCACTTGCTTTTGAAACCCACAATTTAATGAAAGCAAGTGTTTACGCTCGTATTAATTTTGGTCAGAAATACATAACACGCCCCTATAGTAGGGTTATGGTAAGCGATGCCAACTACCCCACAATACACTTGCAATACCAAAAAGGTTTTGCAGCAAGTGAAAGCGAATATGAATATGATTTTGTTGCTGCACGTGTTTATTATGGTACTACGTTGGGTAACAAGGGTGATTTTGATATTAATTTAAAAGGTGGTAAATTTTTTAATGCCGATGGTATTTCGTTTATCGATTACAAACACTTTAACGGTAATCAAACCCATGTAGGCAGCGGGCAAAGTTATTTAAATGTATTTAACTTACTACCGTATTATACCCATAGTACTAACGACCAGTATTTTGAAATGCATACCGAGCATAACTTTAAAGGGTATATAATGAACAAAGTACCTTTGTTAAATAAGCTGCAGTGGAATTTAGTGCTGGGATATCACCAAATTTCCACACCCGACTACAAGCCGTACAGCGAGTTTACCGCAGGTTTTGATAATATTGGAATTGGCAAATTCAGGATGTTGCGTATAGACTATGTGCGCTCGTATCAGAGTGGTTTTAAAACCGATGGTATTATTTTTGGTCTGAAATTTTTAGATGTTATTGATTAACGGCAATTTTAACCATAACAAAAAAGCACCACTACTAGTGGTGCTTTTTTGTTGTATATAAATAAAACTTAATCTAACCGTTCAATTTTAGCACCTAGTGCCTGTAGCCTTTCGTCAATTCTTTCATACCCACGATCTATCTGTTCGCTATTTTGTATAATACTAGTGCCTTTGGCAGAAAGTGCAGCAATAAGTAACGAAACTCCTGCGCGTATATCGGGTGATGACATCTGGATGCCTTTTAATTGCGATTTAAAGTCGTGACCAATAACAGTAGCCCTGTGTGGGTCGCATAATATTATTTTTGCACCCATATCAATAAGCCTATCGGTAAAGAAAAGGCGGCTTTCAAACATTTTTTGGTGGATGAGTACACTACCTCTAGCTTGTGTAGCTACCACCAATACAATACTCAAAAGGTCGGGCGTAAAGCCTGGCCATGGCGCATCGGATATTGTGAGTATTGAGCCATCTATATAGTTTTGTATCTCATAACCATCGGGGTGTTTGGGTATGTAAATATCATCGCCACGTCTTTCTAACGTAATGCCTAATTTTTTAAACGTATTGGGTATAAGCCCTAAGCTATCCCAGCTAACATCTTTAATAGTTATCTCGCTTTGGGTCATGGCAGCAAGCCCTATCCAGCTTCCTATTTCAATCATATCAGGTAGTATACGGTGCTCACATCCACCTAGCTTGTCTACACCTTCAATTGTTAACAGGTTAGATCCTATACCTGTAATTTTTGCCCCCATGCTATTTAGCATTTTACACAATTGTTGTAGGTAAGGTTCGCAGGCGGCATTGTATATGGTAGTTTTACCTTCGGCAAGTACAGCCGCCATAACAATATTGGCAGTACCCGTTACCGATGCTTCATCTAATAACATATACGTACCCGTTAGTTTTTTGGCTTCTACGCCATAAAAATACTCCTCTCTGTTATAACGAAATTTTGCTCCAAGGCTAATAAAGCCCTCAAAGTGTGTATCTAGCCTACGGCGCCCTATTTTATCGCCTCCAGGTTTTGGTATATACCCTTTACCAAAGCGGGCTAATAGTGGTCCTACTAACATTATAGAGCCTCTTAAAGCTTTTCCTTCTTCCTTAAATGCTTCCGATTCTAGGTAACTCAGGTTTACTTCATCTGCCTGAAAACTGTAAGCACCATGTGCTAACTTCTCTACTTTTACACCAAGATTTTTAAGTAAATTAATGAGTTTATTTACATCAATAATATCGGGTATATTAGTAATAGTTACCTTTTCTGGGGTAAGTAATACGGTACATAAAACCTGTAAAGCTTCGTTTTTTGCACCCTGTGGGGTAATTTCTCCTTTTAGCTGTATTCCTCCTTCAATTTTAAATGTTCCCATGCTGCCGTAAAGAATTAGGATTTTCGGTTTTTGTTATTTTTTCCACCAGAATTAGAGCGGTGCGACTTTTGTTTTGAGTTGTTGTTAAACTGGTGTTTATTACTCATTTTCTTGTTTACCTTCATTAAATCGGATGAGGTAGAGAGTTCTTCCTCTGTTGTAAGTAAGTTTATTTTACCTTCAGATAATTCTAGTAAATGCGAAAAAATAACATCATCCTTAACAGTATCTTTATTCCAACTCAGATACGATTTTTTCATGTGGTTGGCAATTACCATAATTAAGGCATCTTTAAGCTCACCGTCTTCCCATTTGTTCGCAACATCTATCATGTATTTAATATTGTTACCGTAAAAACGATATTTAGGGAAGTTTTGCGGGTAGGCGAGCCTATCAGGCTTTTGCTCCAATAATTCTTTAGAAGGGATAGGGTAAGGAGAGTCGACATCCAAATTGAAGTCCGACATTATAAATAATTGATCCCATAGCTTATGCTGAAAATCGGGTACATCACGCAAGTGCGGGTTTAAGTTACCCATAACCGCTATTATATATTTAGCTGCCTTGTTACGTTCCTCTCTATCCTCTATTGCAGCGGCTTGGTCTATTAGCTTCTGTAAATGCCTTCCGTATTCAGGTATTATTAAGTGAGTTCTTTCAGAGTTATATTCTAATGAATTGACGCCTTCTTGTGAATTATATTGCATATTTTGTTTAAAAATTATAGTGAAATAATACCTTCAACATCAGATAATTCTATGTACTTATCTATTACTGCTTGCGAGCTTTTCATTCGTACATCTATAGATACACTGGTATATTTTCCGTTTTTAGATTTTGTAGTTTTTATTACAGCTCCCATTCCATTAAAAGCATTCTCTATATGCAATATCTTTTCTGTATCCGTTGGTACTATAAATTTAAATAAATATCCTGCTGGCCATATTGTCGATTCCGATAATTTTTGCTTTAACCTATCGTAAAATTCTTTACTTTTCTTGTCCATGACTGTAATTAACTGTAATTATAAGCAAATATACGTTTTACCAGCATAAGTTGCCTAAAAAACCACTTTGCATATTGGTATTGCTTTGCTATAATTGCTATTAGGTTTGTTTGAGAGAATTAAAATGACTTTATTTTTATTATTGCAACTGCGGTTAACGATACTACAGATATGAACCCGAAACTATACTTTACCACTTTATTTAGCACGGATTTATTTCGGAATAGTTTAAATACCAAATATAAGGCTGTACCCATAAATAGGTTTAATACTATCATGGTTGTTAGCATGTTGTTTAATGTGGTATCCATTATACTAAAAAAGTTAACTAACGTTAGTACAACCAATGCTATAAAAACAAGTAGCCATATAAAATAAAAGGCTACAATAATATGAAATGCGATATGCTTGTAATCTAATCTTCCCATAATCTATAGTTGTATCCTACAAAATTAATGCCGTAGGCAAATATTACAAATAATTGTTTTTGTATTATTTTTCTGAATTACGACTTGCATTATAACAATCAAAAAAAAGTTATATATCTACTAAATAAATATTGATAAACAATAAGTTATAAGTTTTTTTTGATAAATAATTATATTAACTATATTTATCCCTTATTATAATGTTAGCTCCCCAGCTACCTATAAAAATTAACTTTATTTATTAGCAGATGAAATTAAAAGATCTCAAATCTTGGGTAAACAAGCTGTCTGAAGATGAGCTTGAAAAAGAATTGCGTTACAACGTAATGGATTACGGAATTTCGGGTAGTATATCTGAAATTATACGTTCTGATGAAAATTTATACTATGTAGGCGATCAGCCTGTGTTAGTACATACCAGCAACGAGTTGAAGCAACGAGGGTACTCTGCTTCTCAAATAGCAGCTCTAGATGTGGAAGTACCGCAAGACTGTTATTATGTTGAACTGAGTAATGAGTACAGTATTTTACAACGTTTTGCCGACTAAGCAAAACCTCCACCATAACCAATAAAAAAGAGAAGTTTATTAAACTTCTCTTTTTTATTACTACTTATTACAAACCAGTTATTAGTTTGACATAAGTTGTTTCTCTTCTTTCTTTTTAGCAAAATAGTAATAAGCAAATGCTACTGCAGCAACAGCAAGTAGTATTATTTTACCATTAATTGGTGCTACGGGGTCATCACCCTCTACACCACCAGGTCCACTACCATCTTCGTCACCAGGTGATTGTGCAAGCATTACATAATCGCTGGCAATCAGGAAAATAAAAACATACAGATTTAAAAATAATTTTCTCATACTTTTGGGATTTAATTCTGGAAGCAAAAATATATATTATTTCCAAAATAAAAAATAAACAAATATTTTTTTTGAGTTAACAATATGTAAACTAATTCATTGGGTGTAAATGCCTGATTATATATACGATACAATGTAATTTTAGGTTTTATTTAATAACAAATAATTGTTAGTATTTACAAAATGAATCATCTTCTGGATGAATCCGCTGCGTATAATGCTTTTATTATAGCACGTCTTTAAGTAAATTTGCACTTTATAAAAAATTGTGGCTAAAGAAATAGTAGTAATTATAGGTGGACCAGGCTCTGGAAAAACGAGCTTAATTGAGCAACTACAGCATAGGGGATATACTTGTTATCCTGAAATTTCTCGTGAGGTTACTTTAGAGGCACGCAAACAAGGTATAGAACAGCTTTTTTTAGAAAAACCACTACTGTTTAGTGAGTTACTATTAGAAGGCAGAAAAAAACAACATGCAGCTGCTGTAGCAGATGATAGTGAAGTTGTTTTTATTGATAGGGGATTGCCCGATGTACTAGCGTACATGCACTATATAGGCGACTCGTACCCTGCTGTTTTTGATGCTGTTTGCAAAGCACACCAATATACCAAAATATTTTTTTTACCACCTTGGAGGGAGATATATACTGCTGATGAAGCACGGTATGAAAGTTACGAGCAGGCAACTTTAATTGCAGACCACTTGCAAGAAACCTACAAAGCTTATGGTTACGATTTGATAGAAGTACCTAAAGATACTGTTGATAACAGAATTCTTTTTATATTGGGTCATCTTTCATAATACCACATGCAACAACCGCTAGAAATCCTCAAAAAATATTGGCAATACGATAATTTTCGTGATCCTCAGGATAAAATAATCCAATCGGTACTGGACGGTAAAGATACTTTTGGATTAATGCCTACAGGAGGAGGAAAGTCAGTATGCTTCCAGATATCTGCTATGCTTTTACCAGGAATTTGTTTGGTAGTGTCACCGCTAATTGCATTAATGAAAGATCAGGTTGCAAATTTAGCCTCAAGAGACATTAAAGCTATTGCATTAGCAGGAGGATTATCTGCTGAAGCTATAAGCGACCAGTTGGACAATTGTAAATTTGGAGATTATAAATTTTTATACATTTCGCCAGAACGATTACAGGCTGATTGGATTGTAGACCGTATAAAAGAATTACCTATAAATAGTATAGCTATTGACGAAGCACATTGTGTATCGCAATGGGGGCACGATTTCAGGCCTGCCTATTTAAAAATAGCCTATTTAAAACAACATTTTCCATCAGTACCATTTTTAGCATTAACAGCATCGGCAACCAAACGCGTACAGGACGACGTTATAAAACAACTTGGATTAGAAAACCCCGCTGTATACAAAAAATCGTTTGCTAGGGAGAATATAGCTTATATGGTTTTTGAAACGGAAGATAAGCTACATAAAATTCAGCAGATACTTACCAAAAATCCAGAACCCTCTATTATATATGTACGCAATCGTAAATCCTGTCATAACGTTTCGCAACAGTTAAATGCGCTTGGTTATAAAGCAACGTATTACCACGGAGGGCTTAAGGAAGGGGAGAAGGCAACCAACATGAAAAATTGGTTGCACGAAAAAGTACAGGTAATAGTAGCCACCAATGCATTTGGAATGGGTATAGACAAACCCAATGTAAAAACAGTACTGCACATACAATTGCCCGAGAATATTGAAAGCTACTATCAGGAAGCGGGTAGGGCAGGGCGAAATGGCGAAAAATCGTTTGCCCTACTCTTACTCAACAAATCTGATATTACTGCTACCGAAAACCAATTTATAGCCGTACTACCCGATAAGAAGTTTTTAAAAAATGTATACGTTCGTTTAAATAACTACCTTCAAATAGCCTACGGCGAGGGGATAGGGCAAACCTTCCCATTTAATATTAATGCATTTTGCAATCAATACAATTTTAATGTTGTTAAAACATACCATGCATTACAGTTTTTAGATAGGCAAGGTATTGTAACACTATCCAAACAATTTTCGGAGCAAATTACGCTCCAGTTCTTAGTTCCTAGTAAAGAGGTACTACGTTATATTAGTTTGAACCCTGCCGATGAAGCGATGCTATTAGCAATACTAAGAAACTATCCTGGGATATTCGATATGGAATCGTCAATTAATTCCGACCTGATTATTAGAAAAACAAAAGCTACCGAAAAAGAGTTATTGGCATTAATGCAACGATTAAAGGAAAAACAGATTATTAACTATACAAGTAAAGGCACAGACAGTACACTTACATTTAACGAAGTTAGAGAGGACGACCATACCATAAACCGTATAGCTGCTTTTTTAGAGCAACAAAATAAAATTAAAGTGCAGCAGTTTAGTGCTATTGAGCACTATGCAACAAACACCGATAGATGTAAGAGCAGACTATTACTCGATTATTTTGGCGAAACAGATAGTACCAATTGTGGTATCTGTTCCTATTGTATACGTAAAAATAACAAACCCAAGAATATAGTTGATGTAGCAAACGATGTACTCAAATTAATATCAGAAGCCCCCTGCACATCACGTAAAATAGAAAGTGAATTAGCACTTACAGCACAAGAAACTATTACTACATTGCGACTACTTTTGGATAACGAAAAAATTAAAATAAATACCAACAACCAATACACACTAAAGTAATGGAACGTTTACGAATTGTTTTTATGGGTACCCCTGAGTTTGCAGTGGGTATTCTGGATGCTATATACCAAAATAACTACGATATAGTAGGAGTTATAACAGCTCCTGACCGACCTGCAGGTAGAGGGCAAAAAGTAAAATACTCTGCCGTTAAGGAATATGCGCTAAAGAAAGACTTACACTTACTGCAACCCACAAACTTAAAAGACGAAACTTTTTTAAAGGAATTAGCAGCATTAAACGCCAATTTGCAAGTAGTAGTAGCTTTTAGGATGTTACCAACGCAGGTATGGCAAATGCCAAAATTGGGTACGTTTAACCTCCATGCATCACTATTACCAAAATACAGAGGAGCAGCACCTATAAATTGGGCTATTATTAATGGAGAACAGGAAACAGGCGTAACAACGTTTTTTATTGACGAAAAAATAGATACAGGTGCTATTATTTTAAAACAACAAATAGCAATAAAACCAGAGGAAACGGCTGGAGAACTCCACGATAGATTAATGTTATTGGGTGTAGATGCTGTTTTACTAACGCTATCTCAAATAGCAAACGGAAGTGCTGAAACAACAATACAACCAACAACTGGTGCTATAAAAACGGCTTACAAGCTGGATAAAGATAATTGTAAGATAGATTGGACAAAATCGGGGAAAACGATTTACAATTTAATACGTGGACTAAGCCCTTACCCTGCTGCTTGGACATTTATTACAGATAAGGACCAAAAGTGGAACGTAAAAATATATAAGGCGCAGTTTATAGAGGAAAATCATGATTTTCCTATAGGTAAAATTATAGCCAATAAAAAAGAAATTAAGGTATGTGTTACTGATGGCTGCTTAGAGTTATTGGAGCTACAATTTCCAGGAAAGAAAAAAATGGAAGCAAGCCAATTACTTAACGGAATGAAGTTCTCGGATAATGCACTTGCAAAATAACCAGTAAATACGCATTGTTACAAGGAATTATAAATTCCAAGCACTATTGTTAACATTTTAGGTAAAGTTATTAACAATTAAATTGAAATAGTTAAAAAACACTTGCATAGTATGTATTTCCTGCTAAATTTGTAGGACGGGATATATAAAAGCATTAATTTTAACAAAACAATTAATAACAATTATTATGAACAAATCAGAATTAATCGACGCAATGGCTGCAGACGCAGGAATTTCTAAAGGTGCAGCAAAAAAAGCATTAGAGTCTTTTATTAGCAATGTGGGCGACTCACTAAACAAAGGTAACAGAGTATCTTTGGTAGGTTTCGGTTCATGGTCTGTAACCAACAGAGCAGCAAGAGAAGGAAGAAACCCACAGACAGGAGCTCCTATACAAATAGCTGCAAAAAATGTTGTTAAATTCAAGCCAGGTGCTGAACTTGACGGTGCGGTTAATAAATAATAGCATAATCATACTACGTATATAAAGCCTTTCATTTGAGAGGCTTTTTTTTGTAAAACTTTCTAAATTTATTTTGGATGTCTGTTTTTTTTAACTAAATTTAGTTCAAATTGCTTATGTATGATTTCACTAAAACCCAAAAAAGGACACCTGCTTATAGCAGAGCCTTCTACCATAGGAGATCTATCTTTTAATAGGTCTGTGGTTTTATTAGCCGATCATAATACAGAAGGTTCCGTAGGGTTTATTTTAAACAAACCACTTGGGTTTACAATACAAGATCTTATGCCAGAAATAAACGGTTCGTTTAAAGTGTATAACGGTGGTCCTGTAGAACAAGACAATTTGTACTTTATTCACAACGTACCCGATTTGATACCGAACAGTATAGAAATATCAAATGGTATTTATTGGGGAGGCGACTTTGAGTCGACCAAAGACCTTATCAACCGAGGTATGATAAAAGCAAACAACATCCGTTTCTTTTTAGGTTATACAGGTTGGGATGCCAATCAGCTTGATGATGAGCTTGAAGAAGACTCTTGGATAGTATCTGAAAACAGTTATGAAAACAAGATTATAGGTAAGCCAAGTGACTCTTTTTGGAAAGAGAAGATAATGGAACTTGGAGGAACTTATTTAATCTGGTCTAACGCTCCCGAAAACCCTACACTAAACTAACCCTAGTCGTAATTGTGTATTCAGCTTTTTAAGTAGGTTTGATGACAAATCGTTACCGTACGTTTTCTTTCTATATTTTGTTATAGGTTGTATACCCATAATTACGTTGGTAATAAACAACTCATCAGCTTTCTGGAGGTCAAACGGCGATATTGAAGCCTCTTCAACCATAATATCTTCATCTTTACCTGTAATTGCTAACAGTTGCTTTCTCATAATACCATTTAAACACCCATCTGATATTGGAGGGGTTGTTAATTTGCCGTCTTTCAGCATAAACAGGTTACCCTGTAGTACTTCTATTACATTTTTATCATCATTTAATAGCAAACAATTATGTAAGCCATTTTCGTTTGCAAAAATACTACCTGTAATTTGTACCATTTTATTGGTCGATTTTAGCGTAGAAAGCAATTGTTTAGTTACGTAAAAATCTTTAAAAAGGTCTACCTCATAAGCATCATCCATAAATTGATATATCGTATTCTCAAGGGCACTAGCTGTTATTATAAATTCAGTAGTATTGTCAGTAGGTAAATAAAAGCCACCAGATTTTCTAAAAAACGTAATTCGCGCACGAGCAGATGCGTTAATCTCTAAACTACTAACGAGTTCCAGTACTTTTTGCTCCATGTATTCCATAGTAAAATCCATGGGAATTTCCATTCGTACAATACGCATAGATGCCATTAATCTAAAATAATGGTCTTCTAAAAATAGTACTCTGCTATCCAGAATTTTAAGTGTTTCAAAAATAGCATCGCCATATAAAAAACCTCTATTTTCCTGTATGGTAATACCCGATTGTGCTACTAAATTTCCGTTATAACTAATCATAAAAAAGCCCTATTATTAATAGGGCAAATATAGTTGTAATAGGTCTTATATCCTAAACTGAGCCTATAACATGTTTAAGGTCGGATATTTGGTTTTCCCAAAGTTGTTTTGCCTCCTCTATATCATCTTCTGGAGCAAAATCAGTTACTACTAACGATACGTCTTTAGTAATTTCATCTACCACTATTTTTAATTCAAAATAGTAATCCCCGTCATTATTATCCTCGTCAACCCATCTAAACTTTATCCGTTCTCCACTTTTTTTAGAGGACATTCTGGCTTTTTCTTCAGAATCGTCCCAGATAAAGGTGTAAAACTCGCCTCTAGAGTTAACGTTATCTGCAAACCATTCTGATAATCCCGATGGTGTAGAAATGTATTGATATAAAAGTTGTGGTGATGAGGTTATAGGGAATTCGAGTTCATATTTCGTTTTTTCGTCCATCGGTCTATAATATTTTCGCGAAATATAGAATAATATACAGTTAAAAAAAAGTATTTTGGTAAAATAATTTTTTGAAAAAAATATATTTGCAGTCGTTAAATAAAGTTATATATTTGCACCCGCATTGCAGGAATAACGATGCATAACCACAAATGGCGAGGTAGCTCAGTTGGTTAGAGCGCAGGATTCATAACCCTGAGGTCACGGGTTCAAATCCCGTCTTCGCTACAAGATAGAAAAATTAGAAAGTCAACGGTTTAGTGTACACTAAACCGTTTTTTTATGTCTAAAATTTTTTTACATTTACTAAAAGTACACGATTTAGTACACGATTCTGACATTAATTCCCCCA
This sequence comes from Flavobacterium litorale, assembly GCF_019613795.1. Taxonomy (NCBI): domain Bacteria; kingdom Pseudomonadati; phylum Bacteroidota; class Flavobacteriia; order Flavobacteriales; family Flavobacteriaceae; genus Flavobacterium; species Flavobacterium litorale. The sequence continues at coordinate 2,702,186 of NZ_CP080429.1, read as the reverse complement.
AAACTTTGTTACAAAAGAAAAATTTTTCGGTTCCAAAAATCTTTACTGGTGGCGTAAATATATTGTTATGGAGTAAGCTTAGCGAAGCAGAAAAAAGAAAAGCATTATCAAAAAGCTGGTACATATATTATAGTTTTAGAGATATAGAAACGGGTAAACTTAAAAGAATGCCTAATATTAAGGGTAATGCAAATAGGCTGAAAACGAAAAGTGAAAGAATAGCTTATCTAGTTGCAATGCGCGATGCACTTGAATTTTTGTTAGAAAAAGGTTTCAATCCTAATACGGACAACAATATTGAGGAATTATTAAATAATAATAAGGATTCCAATGCTTTAAAAGCGGATGAAAATACCATTGCAATGGTAAAACCAGATACTATTGCAATTTCCAAAAATACCATTGCAACCCCTAAAATACTATCAATTAAAGAAGCTTTTGATTTTGGGTTAAACATAAAAAAGAATACCATTAAAGCCATCTCATATAAAAATTTTGAGTTGCGAATTAGAAAATTTAGAAAATCGTTAGATGAAAGTAAACCCATTACCCATATAACTAAAAAAGTTATAAATGATTATCTAAATGAAATACTTTCAAAATCCAGTGCTAGAAATAGAAACAATACAAGAGCTGACATCAGTACTCTATTTCAAGTTTTAGAAGACAACGAAAAAATTCCAGATAATATCGTCAAACGAATAAATATTTTAAAGTCCAAGCCAGAGCGAAATAAAACCTACACCTCTGAAATGCAGAAAGATATTTACTCTCATTTAGAGAAAAAAGATCCATTACTTTTATTATTCATTAAGTTTGTATCTTACAATTTTTTGCGACCAGTTGAAGTTTGTGAGTTAAAGATTAAAGACATCGACACGGTAGAAAAGAAACTTTATTTGAGAACTAAAAATAAAGCCATAAAAATTAAAATTCTACCTGATATATTGATGTATGATTTGCCCGATCTTTCCCAGTTTGATTCTGATAGTTTTCTCTTTACTCCTGATGGTTTAGGTCAAGCATGGGCAACTGAACCCAACAATAAGAGAGACTATTTTTCTAAGCGATTTAATAGAGTTGTTAAAAAATATTTTAACCTTAGTAAAGATTATGGAATGTATAGCTTTAGACATACTTTCATAACGAAATTGTACAAGGAAATGCGTAAAACGACTTCTCAATTTGAAACTAAGAGCAAGTTAATGCTCATTACAGGACATACTACCATATCTGCATTAGAAAAGTATCTAAGGGATATTGATGCAGAATTGCCAGAAGATTACTCAGATTTGTTACGATAAATCACTTACATATCATATAAAATTAAATTTTTTTGCTATTTTTTTGAATCTCGCTGAGTTTGCAATTGTTGAGACTAAAGTATTGCAATATTAATGCAATGTGCTAAAAGCATATAAATTCAAGAAAACTAAGTGTTATCAGTTAAATTAGTACTATTAATCATACGTTCGATTTAAGTGATCAAGACAGTTTTGTAAACTATCATTGTAAAGGTTGGGTTCAAATTGCAATACATTATGAAAAATATTCATTACTCATCATAGTATTTAAAATAGTCAACTATAACAAATCTAATATTATTGTAAAAATACTTTGCTTGCAATTTTTTTTAACGATAATTCATAAAAATATAGACGAAAAAGATTAATAACGGCAGCATAATGTATTTTGAAAAACTCAAATAAATGTCTAAATTAGATAGCTTACTTTGTTTGATGAAAAAAGCTATCATATATTGCATGAATAGCGCCTTCTACTCACTTTGTTTTTAACAGCTACACAACCATGCCTATGTAGAAGAGATTAACTATAATTATTAATAAATATGATTTTGTAATTAAAATGCCTATTGATTTAAATTCAAAATATCAAAAATTAACCAATGAGATATTTAAAAATTTTGTATTCTATATCCCCCTTTCAATCTTCGATAAAGAAGTTTTCAAAAATTTATCTATTGATCCAAAATTAGTTGAAGACTGGTTTAATCAAATAATTTATATTGATGATAGTTTAAATTTTATTAATGGTAATAATATCACATTTGCAATATGTTTACTAAAATCGGGTGCGTTGCAAAACAATTGTTTTCAATTAATGGAGTATAAAGAAACTTTAAGCGAAAATAGTTTTAATTATTTGGCTGAAAACTATCTAAAACAAGTTGAGACTTACACTTACATATCAAATCAGTTATTGCTTCACTTTGAGAAAAATTCACCTAATAAGGATCTAAATACTAAAGCCATATTTCATTATCAAAATTTCTATTTCAACAATCATTTAGATGAAATTAATAGGATTACAGGTTTGAAACCCCAAATTTTCAATCAAGAAACCATAGTTGAAGAAGTAACAAACAGTAAAATTTACAAAAAATTTTCACCTACTTTTTTTAAAAAAGAAAAATCTTTCAAAGATTTTATTTCTCATGACAGAAACTTAGAAATCGAAACTATTATTTTAAAAAAATATCCAATTATCAAGGGCAAAAAATTGAGATATATTATTGAATTTTTTGTAAAGAAGGGAATCTTGACCATAACTTATGGTACGCAGACTGAACTATATCATGCTATGAAAAAAACATTTGACTGCAATATCGGAACCTATCCATCAATTTTTGGATATAAAGTAAACGAAAGTAAAGATTCTGATTATTTAAGAATAGCAAATGAATTAGAAATAATTCTAAGCGATTACTTCAAAACATTGTAAACTATTTTAAAGTACTTTAATTATACCATTTTCAAACAGTAAGATTGAATTTTTATTTTATAGCACGATAGATTTGTAATAAATCTAAGTAAATGAATGCTAATACAGTATATGAAGTTTTCCTAGCACTTTCTGAAGAAGAAAAGGAAAAATTCTTTGTATTAGTAAAAGCACAAAATACTGGAGCTTTTTCCAAAATGAATAGACAAAAGAGTAAAAAGATTAGGTTTACAAAACAGGATGCAATAGAGTATTTGCTTGCAACAGTTTTTAAGCCTAAAAATTGACACTTAACGTGTAAACTTATAAAATACAAGTAAAATAGCCATTAGGATTTTATCAAAAACTATGTCGCATTTTTATTACTATTCTGAGATTAGAATGATAAGGAAGTTCGGGGTTTCATCTTCTATAACTAAATTTTCCCTATAGCACTACTTAACTGGAACATTGGTAAGTATATTGCCACTAATAAAACAGCAACCAATACACCTACAAACAATATAATAAACGGCTCTAAAACAGTTAATAACACTTTAGATTGTTGCATAGCCTCATTATTATACTGTTCATTCAATTGATTGAATATGTACTCCGTTTGGTTGGTTTCCTCGGCTACCTTTACTAGCGAAATAATTCGATTATCGAAAAGTCTATTCACTAAAATACAATTATTAATATACAGTTAACGTTAGTTAATTATCAAATAGTATTAATTGAGATACTTTTGTGCCGCATAAAAAAAGTTTTCCAAATCAATTATATTTTTATGAAAAAACCAATTTTCACGTTTCTTCTTCAGTGTCTCTTACTTTGCGGATTCACTCTTTATTCTCAAACAGAGGCTCCACAAAGTCCTTCGGTATCAGGCTTGATGGTTTATGGCAGTAATCCTGTAGATTTATATACAGGTATCCCCAATATATCATTTCCACTATATAGTATGCCGACAAGATCCAAAGATATCTCAATTAACTTAAGTCTTAGTTACCATCCATTAAGTGTTGCTGTATTTAGAGAGAAGGAAGGAAATTGTGGTCGTGGCTGGACACTTTCTAAAGGTGGTACAGTATCTTTTGACGATGGTAAGAGTCGTAAATGGAAATCTCTTTACGATTCTCTTCATGATGATGATACAAATGCACCAGTAAACCCTTCAGGACTTCCTGTATCTGGAAACTTTAACTTTATGGGTTATTCGGGGGGATTTACAGTTGAAATGGATTTAACAAATTATGAATTAAAAGGTAAAGTCAGTGAAAATGACAGTGAAATAGTTGAAATGAAGGTTGTTTATATTCCGAGTACTTATAAAATACGAGCCTTTATTTTTTACGATATAAAAGGTTATGCTTATGTTTTTTCTATAAAAGATACTTATGTAAATGTTTTTACAGAAGAGTTAGATGAAATAAATCCGTATACTGGTGAACCTGAAGAAATAGAAAGACGTATTAATACACCTTCTGCTTATCATATGAGTCACATATACGATACTAATGCACTAAATTTTGATCCTTTTCTCAACTTTACTGTATCATCACCTACACCAGGTGAGCCTTTAGCAGTTTTTAATTATACCGACCTCCCAAATCAGCTTAGTTATCATGATACAGATGAGGGTGAAGCCAATCATATAAAAATGTTATCTAGTATAAATGTCCCTGGTGTAGGCTCAGTTACTTTTTCAGGTAACCATGTTGGGCAAAATACTCCAGTAATGACATATACGTACTCCTCTATGTATGTTACAAATGCTTTTGGGCAATACATTAAAGGATACGCTTTTACTACAGAGCTTTTAACTGATCAATTAGCGGGTTCTACTCCCAATATTAGGTTAAAAAGTTTTACAGAAGGTCCTTCAGGAGATAAATATACTTTCTCTTATCATTATACGGGACCTTCTCTTGATGGTTATAGTTGGAATAATTACGGTTATGTAAATGCATCACTTATAAGTGATTTTTCACAGTTCAAATCTAACAATTTAGCAAAGCAAGGCGTATTACAAAAAGTAACATTGCCTACAGGTGGTTGCGTTATTTATGATTATGAACTTAATACTTATTCTTTCAAAAATGGAAAAAGAATTGATTGTGTAGGAGGGGACTCTAATACAAGAGGAAATATTGATGAGAACTTTTTTGAAAACGATAGTTCTGATTTTAATGATCATAATCAAAATCAGGATCCTTTTAATCCTACTCCGATAAAGAAGTGGTATAAGGGTCCAGGTATCCGCATAAAAAGTATAGCTCACTTTGTTACCGATGATGTACCGAAAGAGTATTACGACGATGACCTTTCATCACAATATATTCCTATTAAAGAAATAAATTATGACTATACACTACCTGATGAGCCTGACATGAGTAGTGGATCATTAACAATGAACCATTGGCCTAGTCGCTCAAACTATAACTATAGCCTTTCAAGTTTAGTTAAAAGTTCTAATTCACCTGTGGTTTACAGTAATGTTCGTGTAACTTCTACGGCTGATAACGGGGGGTATATTGATCATTCATTTATTACGAATAACGAAGTGGAAGATTGTCTAACGCCTCATGAAGCTGCAGATGCCAGAAAACCTTCATATAAAATAGGAAAGTTACTAAATAAAAAAGTCTATAATTCAGAAGATGTTTTGCAGCAAGAAACTACATATACTTATGATTTTAATGAGATAGGTACCATTGGTGATGGTCAGTCGTCATTTGGTTACGAGTTGGGATGGGCAGGCATAACCAAAGTAGATAAAAAGTTTTATCATCCTTCGGGTATGGTAAACACAATCGATAACTATACTTATTATCCGAATAGAAAGATAAAAACGCATACTTTTACTGATAGTAAAGGTGATGAGCTAACCACGAAATATTACTATCATGAACTAAATAGTGATAGTAATTTTAAAAATCGTATCCAGCCTGAAAGCGTGGAGGAATACCGAAATAGTGAGTTGTTGAGTATTAGTAGAATCAACCATAATAATAATTGGATAAATTCACAAGGAAATCTAATAAATAATTCCTACCTACCTTCTTCTACGCAAGTAGCAAAAGGTAATGATGCCTTTACCATTACCGTACATTTTGACCGTTATGACGAATACGGGCACCTGCTTGAATTTACGCAAGAAGACGGATTAAAAGTGGCTTACATTTGGGGGTATCAAGACAGTCAAATCATCGCCAAAATAGAGGGAATAAATTCTTACAGTGATATTGATTCGACTTTACTCAGCACAATTAAATCAGAATCTGATACAGGTACAGAAGCACAATTACTTACTGAGCTAGATAATTTGAGAAATCTTCCTGCATTGGCAGATACTGTAATTACCACTTATACTCATATTCCTTTAGTAGGTGTTTCTACTATTACTGATGCTAGAAAACGCCGTACCACTTACATTTACGATACCGAAAATAGGCTTAAACAAGTAGTAGACCACGAAGGAAATATCCTTTCAGAAAACGAGTACCATAACAAAATGCAAAATTAATCAGCTATGAAGAAGCTACTATATATATTACTATTACTACCTGTTTTAGTAATCGCGCAAAGTCAGGATCAAAACTACGTAAAAACTATAACCTACATTAAACCTACTACCGCTGGTATTCTTACAGAAGATGATACTTTAGTTACCGTACAATACTACGATGGTTTGGGTAGACCAATACAAACCATAGCTGCAAGAGCAGGTGGCGACAAACAAGATATTGTAACCCCTATAGTATACGATGCTACAACAGGTAAACAAACTCGCAGCTATCTGCCTTTTGCCCATCAAACGCCGCCTCGTAACAGTGGAACCTTGCCCGATTCGTCGCTTGATTATCGTGATAACAATAGCCTTATCCCTGCGGTTAATACCTTATACCTCAATAAATATCCCGAAGATATTACTACCACTTCACTCAACCCCTATAGCGAAACTTTTTACGAAGCTTCACCATTAAACAGGGTATTAAAGCAAGCAGCACCTGGCGAAGCTTGGAAGGGAAGTACTGTTAATGATAAAGACCACACCATACGTTTTGGTTATGATACTAACCAAACTAACGAGGTACGCAATTTTACTGTTACTTTTCCTGATACTAGTACCGAAAAACCAAAATTAGGAATTGATGGTTATTACGAACCTTGGTCGTTAATAAAAAACACAACTAAAGATGAAAACTGGACTGCTGCTGACGGCAACAATAAAACCACACAAGAGTTTACCGATTTACAAGGGAAAACCATTCTAAAGCGAACTTTTGATGATAATCAAGCTCACGATACGTATTACGTATACGATAAATATGATAACCTAACCTACGTTATCCCGCCACTAGCTTCAGACCAAATTGTTATTGGGAACGACCCTGTAATCTACGCGGGTAGGAATTACCCATGGACGGATTTGGCGGTAGTAGATAGTAAATTAGCAACAGACTATGAAAGGGACTTACAGGCATATGATAACGCTGCTATACTAAATGTCGATTTAATAGATCAATATGGCGGTCAGGGTGGATTCTCACTAATCCCAAACGGTACAGATAGTGTCATCTTAAATCTCAATATGAGTTTTACGAATGATATGGAATTAAAAAACGGTATAATAGCTGATTTGAGAGATTTTGGACAGTTACAAGATAAAGAACTAGGTAGACTGCAAGGTACTGGATATAGTTATATATTTTCTATTCAAAGTAATAGCCTTATGGTAACGGGTAGTGGAAAAATACCATCAACAAACACTAGCTTTATGGGCGATGCAAGACTTGAGTACAACCAAAATTACCCTTGGACATCGCTATGCGATATAGCTCCAGAGGTAGCAGCACTGTATGAAAAAGATATTGCAACATTAGATAACGCCGACATACTTACTACTTATACACCAAATAGCTATGGCGCATCGGGCGGTATAGCCGTAAGCGTAGATACCGATAATGCGCTAACCTTATCGTTAAGTATATCAGCAACACAAGCACTATCGTTACAGCAAGGTATGACTTTTCCGTTAGGTATACAACGCCGATTAACCAATCGTTCCCTAGGAATTATAGAAGGTAACGGTTACAAATACTACGCAGAATTACGCGATAATTACATTTACATTACAGGTAATGGTACTTTTGAGACCATTAACTTTACGGGGGTATTTAACGAAGCACAACCTGACTTAGAAATTGAACAAGCAGCGCTGGAAGGACTCTGTTATATTTACCATTACGATTATCGTAATCGCGTTATCGAAAAAAAGATACCTGGTAAAGGCTGGGAGTACATGGTATACGACAAGTTAAACCGACTGGTTATGGCGCAGGACCAAAACCTGGCACCCGACTCCAAATGGCTATTTACCAAATACGATAAATTCAATCGTCCCGTATACACAGGTCAGGTAACAGAAACCCTTACACGAGCCGATATACAAAACAACATTAACACAGCAACAAACCCCGTACTCAACGAAAGCCGTACCCAAAGTTATTTTTCAGACGGAAGCAGAAAAGTTTGGTACACCGATAACGCTTACCCACAACGCCTACCCAATAACGCTAATAATGTTGAGGTACTTACCATAAATTATTATGATGATTACAATTACGATTCCGTAAGTCAAGGCTCGCTTTTACCCACTACCGTGTTTGATGAAACGGTTACCACCAATACCAAAATGCTACCTACAGGCTCGTACGTACGCGTACTCGATACTAACGACTGGGTATTCTCGTTAGCAGCGTATAACGATAGGGCAGAACCTATATTCAACTACACCAAAGACGATTATTTGGAGTATAACCAATACCTAAGGATGGATCTGGATTTTACAGGAGCACCCGTACAAACCCGAACAGCACACCGCAAAAAAATAGTTACCAATGTAGGCGGTAACAGTTCTACCTTTTGGGAAGTAACTACAATTGACGATTTTTATACCTACGACCATATGCACCGCCTGCTGGCCCATACCCAGCAGGAAGTAAACATGCCCCATGTAGAAATGATAGTATACAATAAGTACGACGAACTAGGGCAACTCATACAAAAAAAGGTAGGTGGCGTAATGGGAGCCAGTTACTATGCTACCCAAGGGCTACAAACCGTAGATTACAGTTTTAACATACGTGGCTGGCTAAAAGGCATAAACGACACTACAACCGATTTAAGCACAAGCGACGACCTGTTTACCTTTGGTATAAATTACAATACCACTGCATTAACAACATCAAAATCTTTATACAATGGCAACATAGCCGAAACCCACTGGAAAACCAAAACCGATAATAAACTACGGAGTTACAGGTACGATTACGATGATATGAACCGCCTAACCGATGCCAATTATACCACCCCTAATGATTATGGTTTGGTAACTAACCCTACAGTATTTGAAAGTTACAACGAAGCAGGTATTAATTACGATAAAAATGGTAACATATTGCATTTAGAACGTTACGGACTAAAAGGAACCGACCAAATAGATATTATTGATGTTTTAACATACAGTTACGAACCTTACAGTAACAAGCTAGAAAGTGTTACAGACAACGGCTATAGCGAGGGCTTTACAGACGGAAATACAAATGGCATCGATTACGAGTACGATGCCAATGGTAACCTAACGTTAGACAGAAACAAAGGCATAGCCAACATACGCTACAACTACCTTAACCTCCCTACCGAGGTAACTATAGATGCCACCCACTACATAAATTACATATACACCGCTACAGGAACCAAACTACAAAAAACAGTAACCGATGGCAGTACCATAACCACTACCCAATACAATAGTGGTTTTGTATACCAACAAGTAAACGATGGTGACACTAACCTACAATTTTTCCCCACCGAAGAGGGTTATGTAACCAACAACCAAGGCAAATTTGCCTACGTGTACCAGTACAAAGACCACTTGGGTAACGTAAGGCTAAGCTACCTCGAAAACCCAACCGAAGTAGCAAGCAGCACCTTTGATACCAGTTATGGCGGATTTGTAGCCAAAGGCGGAGCAACCAAACAACTGCAAAACAGTGCTATGGTAATAACAGGAGGCGTTTTAGCAGGCGTACGTAAAGATATTGCTACCAATGCCATGCCTGGTGATAAATACGAAATAAGTATATTAGTAGACAGAGGTACAAGCAACAAAGTACGTGTATTCATGTCCGAAGCAGATTCAAACACTGGTACATGGACAGAATACCAAATAGCCGATTTGCAAGCAGGATCACAATACCTTAACTTTGTATATACCGTAACAGAAGCAAGCGGACTATCGTTAACAATTGACATAACAGAAACCAGTGTTATAGCTGGGCTAACCACTAATTTTGAAGTGTTAGACTTTGCGATAAAAAAACTAGACATAGAAGTTATAGAAGAAAATAACTATTACGCCTTTGGTATGAAGCACAAAGGCTACAACACTACCTACAACGTACAAGCAGCTAATAGCGTAGCCCAACAATGGAAGTACAATGGTATAGAATACGAAGAAGCCTTAGGCATAAACATGTACGAAATGGACATGAGGCAGTACGACCCAGCCATAGCCCGCTGGGTAGTTATAGACCCTATAGTGCATTATAATTATTCCCCATACAGTGCTTTTGATAATAATCCAGTATATTGGGCAGACCCAAGTGGTGCGAATAGTATTGATGGTATGGACTTTTTCAAAGAAGCCTTTAATAACGCAGGTAGCGGTGTTACTATGTATACAAGTAATGGTTCAGGAGGTTTTTATCAAACAGGTCGTGAGAGCGACCAGGAGCTTATTAGAAGAGGGGTTATAGAAAAGCACGCTGATCTTTCTGGAAGCGGCGGTTCTGGTGGAGGATATACTCCCACTCTTGCCGAAAGATTAATACGAATTGCAAATTATGCTACGCCTCATGGTACAATGATAAACTTGACAAATGATGCGATGGCTTTATTAACAGGACAAGAGAGGCATAAGTACGGACCTGATGCTATTGCAATATCACTATCAGTAGAAGGTGGTATTTCAATGGGGGGAGTTGCAGGAACTGGTGGGTTCCAGATTTTGAGAGGTGATAAAGCAGGACTATATTATTTTAGTGATTATGGCGGTGGATCAACATCTATGTACGTATCGACAGGTCTGTCTTTAGATGTTTTTTATTTTAGTGGTTCAGTAAGTGATATGGGACCTAACACCTTTAAAGGTGATCGAACTAATATTGCGGTGTCAGGTGATCTTCTATTGAGCGCGGGTGTATCAGTTACATATGCACAAGTAGGTAATAATACGGTATATGGACTCGGGGCATCATTCGGTGTTGGCATTTCTGCAACGCTGTTAGACATAAATATAAATTGGGGTGAAACATTAATAATGGATTAAGATGTATAAGAAAAATAAATTATTGTATTTAACTATCGTGGTTATTATAGGTTTAGTTTTCGTTATTCTAATGAATAAAAAAAATCGAGAAGACCTTGTTCACGCTCCAAAAATTAGAAAAGAGTTTGGGCTAAAAAATATAAATGTAAAAAAAATATCTTTTGAAAGAAATGGCTTGTTTCTAAACAACAAACAATATAACTCTGGTGGCATTAGCTGGTATTCCGAGTTTCATTTCAGAGATAGTATTGTGCTTTTTGAAGATATTTCTACTCCATTTACATTGAAAAAAAGAAAAAACAATGATACTTTAAAATTAATTAAAGACGATATTGAGTTTTACCTTTTAATTTCTAAAGAGTTAAGGTACGATAAACTTAATTAGGGTCGTTTATAGTTATTGATCTATAGTAAATTACGATTATTCGCTTTACAATGCTTTTGATAACAACCCAATATACTGGGCAGACCCAAGTGGAGCAGATAGTGTCGATGGTATGGACTTTTTTGGAGAAGCCTTTAATAATGCAGGTAGTGGTGTTACTACGTATACAAGTAATGATTCAGGAGGTTTTTCTCAAGTGGGTCATATAAGTGATCAAGAACTCATCGAGAGAGGAGCAATACAAGGACATGATGACCTTTCTGGAGGTGGAGGTGGAAAGAAGAAGAAGGGTAATGTATCAGACATGTTGATGGCTAATAATTCTATCTAACATATACAGATAATCAGGTATTTATAGTAATATTGCAACTAAACTAAAACAACCTTCGGGTTGTTTTTTTATTTTATAATATTTTAAATTGGAAAAAATGGCTTCAAACCAAACTTGGTGTTACAGATGTGTTGGTGAAATTAGTAACATGATAAAATATGGAAAAACAAGTTCAGGTAACCAGAGATACATTTGTAAATTGTGCAGGAAAACAAGAGTTGAAAATTATGCTTATCAAGCATACAAGCCTGATATTGATAAAAGTATCATTCAACTAACAAAAGAAGGTTTGGGAATAAGAAGCACTGCAAGAGTATTGAAAATTTCAACCACAACATTATTAAAGAGGATAGTATTGATTGCTAAAAACATTCAACAGCCAATAATTAGCAAAGGAAAAACCTATGAAGTTGATGAAATATGTACTTATATTAAACATAAACAGAATTTTATTTGGTTAGTGTATGCTTTGGAGAAAGAATCAAAAAGGATAGTTAGTTTTAGAGTTGGTAAAAGAACCAATAAGACATTAAATTACGTACTTTATGCTTTAAAATTGTCAGAAGCTAAAAAGATATTTACAGACAGATTAAAAAATTACAAGTACTTGATTGATGAAAGACTACATTCTATAAAAAGGTTCGGTACAAATCACATCGAGAGGAAGAATCTAACGCTGAGAACTCATCTTAAAAGATTAAACCGTAGAACAATTTGTTTTAGTAAAAGTATGATAGTTTTAACTTCTATTTTGAAGATTTACTTTTGGATTTGAGTAATAAATTGTAAATTTAATTTTTAATAATAGTACACGAAACGGTACACGATTTTCTGAAAATCAATCTTAAAAAGGGCTAAATTTTGCAATAAATCAGGATTCATAACCCTGAGGTCACGGGTTCAAATCCCGTCTTCGCTACTACAGTATAAAGGCTTTTGGACAAATCCAAAAGCCTTTTTTAGTGTTTTATCCTATAGCACTACTTAATTGGAACATTGGTAAATACATCGCTACAAGCAAAACAGCAACCAATACGCCTACGAATAATATGATAAATGGTTCTAAAACGGTAGATAGAATTTTTGATTTTTGCATAACTTCACTATTATACTGTTCGTTAAGTTGATTGAATATATACTCTGTTTGGTTGGTTTCTTCGGCTACTTTTACAAGCGAAATAATTCTGTTATCAAATAGTTTATTATTTTTTAAACTGTCGCTCAAGCTTTCACCTTTCATAATATTTGCTTCTACCTTAACCAGAGCCTCTTGTAATGGTACAAAACGTATCATTTTAGTAACCATCTGGATGCTGTTTAGTATAGGAACTTTTGATGTAGTAAGTAACGTAACTGCCTGCGTAAATTGTGCTAAGTATATTTTACTTATAAAAGGTCCTAAAATGGGAACTTTAAGCATGAATTTATGGCTGATTTTGCGGTAAGTATAATTATTTTTCAAAAATCTGCTAACAACAAAAAGTAATACTATAGCTATTATTAAAAAGCCTCCATATGATTGTGTTGCTTCAGACAACTTAACAATGAGCTGGGTTAGATAGGGCAGCTCCATATTATTCTGCTTAAAGATGTCCTGAAACATGGGTACTACGTAACTAAGCATAAAAATAACTACTAAAATTGCTGTAGATAATACTATGGCTGGATAAGTTAACGCTGCCACTACAATACGTTTTTGTTCGTTTTTACGTTCGTAAAAAATGCCCAACTCCTTACATACCCTATCTGTAGTGCCTGTTTCTTCACCTATCTTTATAGAAAAGTATTCGTATTCAGAGAATTGCTTAGTATCGTATAACGCCTCGGAGAATGGTTTTCCGTTGATTACTTGTTGTAATATACCGTTGAGTAACTCCTTGTCTTTTTCCTTTTTAAATGATTCTATCAGTAATGTTAGTGCTTCTTTTATAGTGATGCCTGCTTTTAAAAGCACAGATAACTCTAAGTAGAAAGCTTGCTTTTTCTTATTAGAAAATCCACCACCAAAAAGTGTAATCTCTGTTTTGAGTAACTTTTCGATATCGCTCATTCCTGATTTTTCGGAATTGGATTTTGGTATATTATCTAATTTAAATGCCATCGTTATTCATATAATGTGTTGCATCATACTGCGTTGATACAAATAGAGTGTGATTTGGAATTTCGTTCTCTGCCGAGATGCTAACAGCATCGATAAATCCAGATTTTACTTCCTTGCCAAGGTAATAAAATTTGTCAATTGCAAGTTTTACATTTATAGTATCGGTATTTCGTAAAACATAATTTTGACTAAAATTGTATATAACCGTATCTGTAACCGATGTTAATATGATTTTATTGTTGGTAGTCACTATTTTGTTGTGCTGATTATAATCTTGCCATATACGCTGCTCAAAAAGGCTTATTTCAGTCGTTTTCTGGAAATTTCGTTCTACAGTTATAATTTGCTTTTGTACTAACCTAAGTACGCTAAAAGCAATACCCACTACTATGGCAGTAATAATCATTACAACCAGCATTTCAGATAGTGTAAACGATTTTATTTTAGCGGGCTGTACCATATATACTGCTTTTACTTACTTCTTTTTTATTTAGCTTGTTTTTTGCATCTGCATATAGCCATATTTTTTCATTGTCTTTTTCTATTTTTAACTCAATTTCCCAGTTATTAAATGTTTCTTGATACGGTAATTGAATATTATCATTTTTGACCTGATATTCAAGCTCATAAATTCTAGTTTCGATATCATGTGTTCTTTTTGAAAAAGAGTTGAATAAAAGGTTATTGAGTATTAAACTGGCAACTATAAAAACAATTACAATAAGTACGGTTGCCACTAGGGTTTCCATCAACGTAGCCGATTTTACTTTTTTTAATAAAGCCATTGTACCGTTGTTTTATTTTCATTTTCAAAAAGTAACCCTCCAAAAACCTCGGGTAATGCCTCACTCGAAATAGTGCCGTTATACAGGTGGTTTACAAATATGGTTGCATCTTCGGTAGCGATAAACTGATTGGTATATACTGTACCAATAACCCTGCCCTTTAACTCCAAATTACCATCACAATATAATTCTCCTTTAACTGTAGCACCCGAACCGATATAGGTATTTACGTTATAGTCGCTTTCTTTTGAGCGTCCTATAAAACATATGCTACCCTTTACAGTTGCACCACCATTTATGTGAATTCTATTTCTTAATTTATCGTATTCCTGATTTGGGGTTATAGGTTCTTCTAATACTATAAGTGCAGATGGGTAGTTTAATTTGCATTGCTTACCAATTTTTATGGTAGTTGTAGCTATACCCTGGAAATTTCCAACAAAGCCATCTTCAACCTCTATAGTGGGCGCAGCCAGTATTACATCGTTTAGCGTTGTGGTATTACGAACTATAATTTTATTGGCTGAACGTATTATTACGTTACCTGTAATAGTTATATTATCTAGTACAATATTTTGCTGAGAGGCTATGCCTTTAGTGGGTTTATTAAAGGAGTTAGTAATAGTGGTGCCTGGGGGTAGCGCAATAGTGTTTTCTTGTTTTGGTACATAGTCGTTAATATAATAACTCAAGATATTTTTGTAGTTGTACTTAAATTTAGGAAGTTCTGAATCACTCTCTTCAACCGTTCCATATATTAATTTATTGCCGTAATAACTATGCCCTTTTATACTGCCTGTTTTAACTCCTTTTTGGGGTAGCATTACTTTACCTTCTATTTTAGTATTACCCACAACTACTAAAGGTCTGAACATGTTTTTTAGGTAGAGTGACAAACGGTTGTTACTGGGTATTGATGTACCTAACAATGCACATTTAGTAAATTCTTTTTTTCGATGCTTGCTCTTTACCCACGCTTTTTCGTAAATGCCCCAATGTGATAGATGCGTGTATATTGATTGATTAATTTCGTTATCTGGAATGCTGAGTTGTAACGTATCGGTATCCGTGCTTTGCTGTTCTAACAATAGTGTAATACCAGAGTTGGATAATTGTATGTTTTGTATTGAAGATTTTGATTGTTCTAAGAAAAATCGGTGTGTGTAAAATAAAATAACAGCAGCAGCTAGTAATAATGCTATAACAACAGCTATAAACAGTGTAAACTGCAAAGCGCCTGAAGTTAGCTTATGCCTCCATTTAAATATCACTGTTGTATTGGTATTTTATTTTTTTGCTTTTTGTATATAACCTCTACGTACTCTCTGTTACCTGTTTTCAGGGTAACGTCAAGCTCGGTATCATTTTCTTTCATTAAAAACGTTTGTCCGTTTATAATTACCATGAATACTTTTACCTCGTTTTTATTGTCTGACACAATCCCTTTATATACTATTCGAGGGAATATGATTGGAGTTGTAACTTTTGGTTTTGGTTTTTTGGTGTTTTTTTTTGCTTTGTTAGGCAAATACATTTTACCCAAAAATGGGTCGCGGTAGTTCACATCTATGGTAAACGTATCTCTTTTAGGTACTGCTATGGGTTTTACAGCATAGTTTGTACTGGTTACAGTATTAGGTAAGTCGGGGCTTGAAAACGAAAAAAACTGATATATAACCATAGCCCATATTAATAGTACTACGGGTAAGAGTATGTATATCGATTTTTTCTTTTTCATTACTGAATCGTAAACTGGTAAGTATCACTTTGTAACCCTTCGTTACCTGCTTCATCAAACGACTGAACATACCAATAATAGGTATTGCCACTTATTAATGCAGATGCATCATACTCGTAAGGGCTTTCTTCTTCACTTTCATGTATTGGCGACCCTGTTAACCCGCTGTTATTATAAATATAAATAACATCTGTTTCGATACTACCCTCAATAGTAGTTCTGGTCCAAGTAAATGTTATATCTTCATTATCGGGTATTTCCGTTGATGACGCGGGTGTGTTGAGTATAGGCTTGTTAGGTTCGGTAGTATCTACTAGTAAATTTCTTGATGAATACAATGTGTTTTGGTCGCCATTACTAGCTCTAACGCGCCACTGGTAATTTCCATCAGGAAAAGCATAACTAAACGTGGTTATTGTTACTTCTTGCTCCTCTACTAAAGCATTACTGCTGGTGTTAAAAATTTGCACATCGTAATTTACAGTACCCAATATGGGTTGCCATACCAAATTTTGAGTAGTAGTATTAGTAATTAAATTATCGGTTGGTGATGTTAATACAACCGTATTACTCTGAAAATCCTCATTGCTTACTACAGTTAACGAGCGTGTAGTAAACGGAGTTTCGTAACTGCTATTAACGCCTTGTACCCGCCACTCGTACTCGCCAATTGCAAGTTGAGTAGTAAATGAAGTGGTATTAATAACAGCATCAGTTACTATTTGTAGTGGATTATTAAAGTTTGGTCGGGCAATTTGTATCCGATACTCTTCAACATACTCAACAGCATCCCAAGTAAATGTAATTCCTGTAGAAAAAAACTGCGCGTTATTTGCAGGGGCTAGTAATACTACTGTTTTATCAGATATATCGTCTTCCAATACAATTTCCTCGCACGATAGTATGAGGAGTAGGGGTAATACGTATAACACTATCTTCTTCATAACCATTACATTTTAAATAAACGCTTTTGTTCTTCTTTTTTTATCTTGGCTTTGGTGTTGCCTTCACAGCCTTTGTTATCTTTAACAATATCGGCAATGTACCACTTATTTCTATCGTTAATTGCCCAACAGAATTTACCAAGTGTATAACCTAAAACAGTAGCTGTAGTTATATCTATTTCGCTCGTTTTTTTGCCTAATTTATATAAGCTAATAACATACTTTTTATCTTGGTTGTTGGTAAGGTAATAGGCATCGGCCATTTTTATGTTTGCTATCAACTCTTTGGGTAATGTAACTACAAGCCCTGTAACTACAGCATTATCTTCAGTATCTTTTAAATAGGTTACAACATTAGTATTGTAGCTACTATTAATTTCGCCAATATAACCTTTTACATCCAATATACTAATGGTTACCAATTCGGGTTTCGTAGCAATACTATCTATGTACTGTAATTGTTGCTTTTTCTGTGTTGCTTTATTCTTATCTTGGTACACATTGTACAACTTTTGGTTAAACGGGTGTACTTGTACATTCAGCCTAACTTTATTTTGAAGTATAGGGAAAGAGTGCGTACTAAAATCATTATCTAATTTAAATAGCGATTTTGCACGACCTATACTCCCTAGCTCGGTAGTAGCCGAAGACACGTTGTATTTAACATCGTTGATTTTAGCGGTTTGGCAGCTTGTTAGGAGCACTAATGCTATTAGGAACGTGTACTTTATACTATTTTTCATTATTGTAAAAATAAACATTTAAGAGCTAAAATTTTAATCTGTACCCTCTTTAACGGTTTCATTTTTTTGCATAATTATTTGTCCCGTTAAATAATTGGTATTGTATTTATAATTTTTCTTTTTCTGGAATGCAACGTGTTTTATAGCACCCAGCGTAACATCGTTTTCTATTGCATTTATTAACAAAAGCATACCATTATAACTTCCTTGCAATGTAAATATGTAACTGGATGTTTTAACCCCATTCTCTGTAATACTATGTGGTTCTTTAAAATCGGTAATTTTTAAATCGTTACGGTTGCTTAGTACTGTTATCTTTTTCAGTAATTCATTCTGGAACGACTCCTTTTCTATAATCGAATACTGTTTTAAAATGGTATCGAGTTGTTTTTCTTTAATAACAAGTTTTTTTACAATATTGGGGTTGTTTATAGCACTTTGTACTAAGGTGTTTTTATCGTTATACGCTTTATAGTATTTAATAGTGTTAGCAAATGCAAAAACATAGCAAATGTATAGGGTAACAACCAACCCTAACAGTAATAATTTATTATTTCTGTTTAGTTTCATTTTGTTGCTATACTTACCGAGAATGTTGTTTTTTTATTCTCTTTACCAAAAGCAGTAATAGTTACATTACTAACTTCATTTAATCGTTCAATATCCGATACCCAATCGGTAAACTCCTGATTGCTTAATAGACTACCCGAAACCGTAATAATGCTGTCTTGAGGCTGTATTGTTTTGCCTTCTTTTATGCGCCTCTCTATGGGGTGATAAATAAATTCGTTTAACGATATTGAAGCGGGTAAACTAGATGTAATTTTATTGATGAGTAATGAACTCCTTGAGGCTGTATTGCCTGCAAAACTTTGCAGTTTATCCTCTTTATTTTTAATCCGTTTTTTTAACTGGTTTATTTTTTCAATTTCAACTTTATTGGCAGAAAGCACTACATCGGCATTATTTGCTTTTTTAAAGTAATGACTAAAAAGCAAAAAATTAATTAACAGTAAACCCAATATAAGTCCAATTCCGTATTGGAGTGTTTTCTCGAAAAAGGCTTTTTGCTTAAAGCTTTCGTTAACGGTATTCCTTAAATCGGTTATACTACCCGATGTTTTATTGCCTAGTATAATTCCTAAAACACTTCCAAAAGATACTATCCAACTGCTTTCTACTGCCAGACCGTTTACATTGTAAACTACGTTTTCGGTACTCGTTAGTGGTAGTAAGCTATTTTCTGTTTCGGATGTATTTACTTGGTGTGTATTGGTTATAATGGAGGGTGTATTGATAAAACCTGAAACGGTACTAAGCGAACATACTCCTAAACTAATACCCGTTATCCTAAAGTATTTACCGAGTATGTTTATTTGCTCATCTACATAACTCCTACGGCATACTGCAATTACAGACGATGTTTCTCTGCGCCATATTTCGTAATAAAAATCGTCCAATTTTATGTTCGGAAAACTTTTATGAACTAATTTTTTATCATTACTATCGGTACTCATTACCTCTTTTTGCAATACGTAACTATTGTTAATTATAAGTACTGCAGGGAGCTTGCTTTTTACTGTTGCTAACGCATCTGTATTTTTAAAAATATCTTTTTCTGCTGTCTCTAAACTTCCTTTTTTACGATTTACTTGTAAAAAAGCATACTGCTCCTCGTTGTTTACCGAAAAACATTCGATACCAACATAGTTATTTCCTAAGAGAATATTTTGCAGATAGGATGCCATTAATAAATAACAGTAGGTTTTATAAGTACAGTTAGCTTTTTGTTAGAGTCCTCTCTTTTTCGTGAGCTAAAAAACCATTTTAAAATAGGGATTCTTGACAAAAGCGGTACTCCAGAGCCAGAATCGTTTTTTACTTTCTCGTCAAGTCCTCCCAACACAATTAAATCTTGGTCCCTAACACGTATTATAGAGGTAAACTCTCTTGAGTTAATTCCTGGAGGCGCGTCGTCTTCAATACGCTCGCTATTAAAACTTGATTGTATAACGCGTATATCTAAAGTTATTTGTCCGTCTCCTGATACCAATGGCTTTATGGATATTGAGAGTTCAGCATCTATGGGTTGGTAATTTCGTATCTCGGATGTTTGCGGTATTTGTGAACCGTAAAAGTTCTGATTGGTTACTACATAGTACGTTGTTTCGCCAATAGATAGTTGTGCTCTGTGCCCATTTAGCGTAGAAAGTCTAGGAGTAGAGCGTATTTTTATATTGCCATTGGCCTCTAAAGCTTTTAGGCTTAAATAAAAATTAGGGATTACATTGCCTACGTTTAATGAACCAAAACCATCAAAACGATTGATTATTTTGTTTATTGTTTGTGCACCGAGTGTTATATCAGCAGACGGGAAAACACTACCCGAGGTGGTTACAGGCTTATCGCCAATACCTGCATCAATACCTGTTTCTATAAGCGAACTCCTGTTTACCTCTAAAATCATTACCTCTATTAGTATTACGGGTACAGGCTTGTCAATATATTTTATAAACGACTCAAAACGCTTAATAGCTTCGGCAGGACCATTAACAATAAAGCTGTTTAACTCTTTATCTATTTTAATATCAAGGTCTGCTTTAACCTCATCAGGAATAATTGTTAGTATTGATTCTGTGTCTCTGCTGTTTTCGTTGTTTCTTTGGTTCTGGTTGTTTTGTCCTGTATTGCTAAGGTTGTTGTTAAAAGAACCATTGAAACTCGTAAATGTAGATTGTGATGTTCTCCCTATAGTTCGCGATGTATCGGGGTCGCCCAATAATTCTATAGAGCGGTGCATTAGTGATACCGATTTTACATTGCGCACCGTTAATTGTGTTTTTGTACCAAAATAATATATGTCGTCCTCCTTTAAAAAAGTATATGCTTCGTTACCCACTCCTTGTAAATTAGAGTTACCATTATTAATTGGCTGACGGGATTGTTGCGCTGTTGGTTGTGCTTGTAAACCCGACTCGAATATTTTTATCAGTAACTCATCAAAAGTTATATTTTTTGCCTTTACTGTTGCATTGCCTGCATTTTCCAACGGGCTGGCTACAAAAAAATCAATCTCTAGTTCAGTACCAATATCGTAAACAATGCTGGCTATGGCTGTATCCTCAAAATCTACTTCTAATAGTTTTCTTTCTTTATCTAATACATTAAAAAAGAAGTTCGATCTGCGTTGTCTTTGTGGTCGGCTTTCACTTATTGTTGTACTACCACTAGGTGCTGGGCCATCCAACTTATCAAACAAATAAAAGTTATCTCTGGATTTTGTTACATACAAATTATTGGCGTATGCTAACTTGTTTAAAGCGGCATCAAAAGGCATATTTTTTATATATACTGTAAGTAACTGGTTTTCCATACCAGGAGTAAAAACAAGGTTTTTACCACTCTCATCCATTATTTTTTTGAAAGAATCGTATAGTTTGTCATCCTTAAGGTTTAATGAAAGTAAGCCGTTATCGTAATCGTAATTTACATCAATTTCCTTTGTTTCGGGTATTGGTGTGGGTTCTGTATAAGGTTTAATTGCCAATATATTCCCTGTAAAATTAATACTGAGTTTATATTGTTTACACAGAAACACTAGCAAGTCGGCTACTGTTACATCGGTAAAATTATTTACAATATTTATTTGTTTAAGTGCAGGGTCTACACTAATATTTACCTTATGAACCTCAGAAACAGCAAGCAGGAAATCGGATAGTGCTGCTTGTTTAATATTAATATTAACTTTTTCTGCTAACCCAGGTGTATCGGGCACAATTACTTCAATATTATTCCTAATTTGTGCTATACGATTATCTTCCTGCCCATAAATAAGGGTAAAAGTGAATAGCATACAGCAAAATAAAAGTTTCCTTATCATATCTTTATATTCCAATATTGGGTAATAGTTGGCAAATTTAAACGTTTTATTCCATCAACAAGGCAAAAACCTCTTCAACTGATGTAACTCCGCTTTTTACCAAGTCAATAGCATTTTTTTTCAAAGTATAAATATTCTTTTCATCTATATACTCATCAATACTTAACGTGTTGGTTTTAATTAAATCCATTAACGTTTTATCTATAGGTAATATTTCATATACTGCTTTTCTTCCTTGGTATCCTGTTTGGTAGCAATGTTCGCAACCCATAGCGGTATAATGCGTGGTAAGGGTAGTAGGAATAATAAACCCCGATGGGAATATAGCATTTTGTATAGGCTGCTCTAATTTGCAATGGTTGCAAAGTTTTCTAACCAATCGTTGTGCAATACTAACATTTAATGTACTAGCAATAAGAAAGGGTGGGACTCCCATATCAATTAATCTGGAAATGGTAGCCCATGCTGAATTAGTGTGTATGGTAGATAGCACTAAGTGACCTGTTAGTGCTGCACGTATAGCCATGTTAGCAGTATCAACATCTCTAATTTCACCCACCATAATTATATCAGGATCTTGTCGTAAAAAAGTTCGTAGGGTCGCTGCAAAATCAAGCCCGATATTCTCTTTTAACTGTACTTGGTTAATACCCTCAAGGGTATACTCAATAGGATCTTCTACAGTAAGTATGTTGGTATTGGACTGGTTTAATTTTTTTAATGTAGCATATAGTGTTGTTGTTTTTCCCGAACCTGTTGGTCCTGATATAAGTACTATACCATTTGGCTTTTTAATTCCTTCTAGGTAGGTTGTAAGTTCGCTTTCGGTAAAACCAACAGAAGCCAAATCGATGTGGCTTGTGTCTTTACTCAAAATCCTTAATACTACTTTTTCTCCGTGTAATGTGGGCAGTACCGAAACACGAATGTCGAAATCTTCGTAATCTGTAGCAACCGTAATACGTCCGTCTTGTGGTAATCGCTTTTCTGATATGTCCAGTTGCGCACGTATTTTTATTTTGTTTACAATAATTGGGTATTCATCGTTATCTATAAAAAACTGTTCTTTTAATTTACCGTCTAACCTAAAACGAACACGCGCTTTGAGTTCATAAGGTTCAAAATGAATATCGCTACTGCCTACTTCTTTAGCACTTACTAATATTTTTTCGAGAAAATCGTTGGAATAATGTATTTCGGATACTCTATCTGATGATGACTTTCGGTAATTTGTAGATAGGTATTTGTTTATGTTTTCAGGAGTTTCCTCGGTTAGGGTTACATTTAACCCAAGTAGTATTAAAAGCTCTGATTTTAATTGCAGAAAATTGGTGTTGTCGGTGAGTAATACCAATTCATCATTAGTATTATTTACTGGTATAATACGATAATGGTATGCCTGCTCTGCATTTATAAGCTGTTGCACTTCTGTAGGGATGGTAAAATTTTGACTCATGATTTAATAAGAGAATAGAAGTTTAGGCACAATGAAAAAAGAAGCTCCGTATACACTTGCAAAAAATAAAGCCATATAACCTGCTAAAGGAACTGTATTAAAAGTGGATTTATTTTTTAAAATTAAATGCATTAGTAACGAAAATATGAGTGAGAAAACCAATAATATGCTATAGCTAACCGTTGCAAATGTAGCAGATAAGAATAGAAACATTAAAATATCCCCCATCCCAATTGCTGCATTTAGGAACTTCTTTTTTAGAATAATGTCTGAATATATTTTTGCAACAATAAGTACAGTTAATGCTATAATTGTATTAATAGCAGTATTTATACTAGCTATGATTAAGTTGGTATTTATGGTGTTAATTGTAAAAGCTATAATACCTAAAACAGGATATAAAAACCAATACACCTGTCTGTCCTTTACATCTTGATAAAAAATTATCAAAAAAATTAAGATAATGAAAACTTTAAGCGTAGCGTCAATCATTAACCACCTGCTTTGGATTTCCGTCTTGGTCAATTTCCCACACATTAAAGATTCCGTTACCATTAAAGTCTGTAACAGCGGTAGCACGTGCTTTAAACTCGCTATTGGTAGCTTGTATTATCTCATAAGTATAATTGGCAGTACCGTTTTCTTGCACTGTTTTAGGAGCTTCAAAATCTATCTCGCTAAACTCCATACTGTATTTAGAGTACATGAAATAATATTGCTTTTCGGCATTATATATAGCTTTTAGCTGTGTTTGTGCTTCTACACTTTTAGCTTTCGTAATGAGTGGCATTAGGTTAGGTAATGCAATTAATAATAGTATGCCTATTATAGCCAGTACAATAAGCATTTCTTGTAAATTGAAAGAAGGTAGTTTTTTTATCTGCTTATCCATTGCCATTCTTCATTTTTAAAAATTTCGTAAACATAGTGAAAAATAGTTACTAATATCAACTTGTAGAAAAAGTCTATTCACTAAAATACAATTATTAATATACAGTTAACGTTAGTTAATTATCAAATAGTATTAATTGAGATACTTTTGTGCCGCATAAAAAAGCTTTTCCAAATCAATTATATTTTTAGGTAATAGGTCAAATTAGTTGATGGTCAATAAATATTATTTATTTTTTTGAAAATCAGTAAACTAAAAAGTAAATAGAATTTGAAAGAGGTGTACTTAATTGTGCATCTTTCTTATCTTAAATGGAATTAAGCGCTTTAAAATGTATTTTTTCGATCTTCGTGGTTTAAATTAGTTGACAGAAAACTATGAAATGTACATCCTGTAAAATCTCAGCTGTAAAAAATGGAAAACAACCCAGTGGAAAACAACGATATTACTGTAAAAATTGTAAAAAAGTTTTCAAAGTACATACCAGTATAAAGCATATCGACTAGGAACAAACGCATTAATAAAAAGACTGTTAGAAGAAGATTGCGGTATACGAAGTATCTCAAGAATCCTGAAAATATCCAAAACAACCGTACTTTCAAGAATGTTAAAAATAAGTACGAAAGTAAAACCTGTAAGTTTCATCACACTTGGCTATAAATTTGAAATTCATAAACTGTGAAGTTTCATAGGTATTAAAACCCGTGTAATATAGATAACCTATGCCATAGAACGAACCACTAAAAAAGTAATTGTATTTCATATTAGTAATAAGATAAAAGAAAATGTCAAACCTTTAGTTAATACCGTATTATCATTAAATCCCAGTAGTATTTATACTAACAGATTGAATATCTATCCAGGTTTGATTTCGAAAGCAATTCGTAAACGATTTCAATATTGTACCAATATCATTGAAAGAACAAATCTTACTTTAAGGATACACATTAAAAGATCAAGCAAAAAAACGATATGTTTTTCAAAAAGTATAATCCATATAGAAATATACTTGAAAATTTATTTTTGGGAATAATTTATATCAATATAAACCGAAGAGACAATTTATAGAATTAGCGATTCTGCTAATTCTCATTGAAAAGAATAAAGTAAATATTTTATAGTAAAATGCTCTAAAAAATAATAGAAGAAAAATGAATGGAGTGAGTATAAAAACTAGATGCTTTATTTTATTCTAACGCGATTTTATATATTGAAAAATTTACAATAGCCTTTGGGATTCAAAGATTGAGATTTTATACTTTGTCTCAGTTTGCTGATTAGAAATTGAAATACTTAACTAACTATATCAATTTTTTAAAATAAATTCTTTTATGACCTGATTCGTATTTGATGGTAGAGCTGTAGTTTCTACTTTATATTTTTTGACCTTCATGCTTTTAAACCAGTTTTCCCAGTAATATCGTATTACGTCTTCCTCATATGGGTTTATATTATTTGGATTAATCCCAAGAACAAGTATTTCTAAGTTTGTTAAACTATCAGTTGCTGTTATAAAACCATAGTTTTCCTTCTCAATTTTGGTTCTCCAATTTTCATCATTCAATTTTAAATGTTTAATTAATTTAGGGGTTAAAAAAGTAGTCTTATTTCCCTGAGTAATTTTTGAGTTTTCATGAAAAATATAACCATCCGTTAAAATCACTAAAATATTTCTATGGTTTTCACGAATACAATAATCTTTAATGTTAGTTTTAAAAAACCGCCAAGTATCCGAGCCTACATAATCATTATCTTTTATTGCAGCTTTATAAATTTCTAAAGGTTTCTTAGAGTAAAATGTGTCTATTTTATCCAATAATTTTAACGTTACATTTTTCTGATTTACATGAAATTTTAAATCATTAGATAGTTTGTTTATATTCTTGCTTTTCGGTATAGGGTCAAAATATAATTGCATTCTATCATTCATATTCTTGACTTTTTTGCTCTTTAAATGAATAGTGAACGCTTTTGCTACTGATTTAATGTAAGCGACATCCCTTAAATAATATTCCATAGATTCGTTTGGGTGCTTTTCAGGGTCAATCCTATCAGAAAGGTCTAAAAGAAAACTTATATTTAACTTCTCATCTGATTTAACTTTTTCTTGTTCTTCTGTAGTTTCTTGTATATTGTAATTAGTTTCATCATTGCTTTTACATGAAGGTGAAACAGAAATAATCAGTATTACAAAAATTTTAAATAGTGTAAATTTCATAATTTTAGTTTTTAGTGTAAACCAAGTGTTGGTAATCCATTTCTTCTTTTAAACTCAACTGGGAAAGATGTTTTTCAGATATTTCATCACACCTACTCATCAATTCATTTTTTTCTTTGATGGGAAGCGCTAATTCAGCATTTATAGCTTGATACCAACCCTCTTTATATTGATAATGGTAATGTAAATATTCTTTAATAGGAAAAATAAAACCCTCAATCTTAGATTGCAATTCAGATATTTTACCATTAATAGATACTATTTCCTGCTTTACATTTTCTATTTTAGATATAATATTATTCTTCTTAACAGATTCATTACTCAGCTCTTCATTTTTATATCGAATGAATTCCTTTATTTTGTCCATATTCTCATGTTCTTTCATTACAAAATCAAATACTGCCCCCCATATAATATAAACCAAAAAGCCTGCGAATATTATTCCCCAAAAATTTGCACTGGTTATTGCAATTATGATAGAAAACTCGTCTCCCAAAACTCTATCAAAATTGTGAATTTTGTTTTCAATTATGTAGGCAAGTATTACATCAAAAACAAATGTAAGTGCTACAATCATATAAAGTTTAAAATTTAGCTTTCGGCTACCTTTTGTTTTTTGGAACATATGTATTAAATAGCCCATCCCCATAAACACAAAGGGTATTGTACCCACAAATATAACTTCCAACCATCCGTCGCGTGCTGCTTTGCCCAATGCATCTGCATCAAAAATTGCTGCGGTTAAGCTATCCGTTTCAAAATCCTTGAAAAATGCGGAGTATGATGCGGATATGTAAAATACAAATAGGTATATAGTTATGGGTAAAAGGATTAACAAGCCTATGTAAAATTGTGCTTTGGGTCGCTTACTAATATCAACACCATACTTTTCGGGAGTTTGTTTTACATTAACAATTTCAAATTTTAACCCCTCAATATTATTGTTGATTTCGTCTTTCTGCTCTTCATATATTGCTAAAGCTGTTTCTCGCTTTTTTAGTTCAGTTCTTTGTTCTTCCTGCTCTTCTTTATAAGGTTGCTTAAGCATTCCCTGTTCATTTACCTGTTTCCTGCATAGGTCTTCAAAAGCGAAATAAAGGTTTCTTAAACAAACTCCAAATGTAACCGCTCCTCCACTTGCTTTTATAGAAGCACCATACCCACTTTGGTAATAGGTAATTCTTGCCTGCTCTCTAGCATTTTCAGTGTTATCTCCTTCAGTAATAGGCTCGGAACTATGCTTTAGTTTAAATAAGTTTTTAATTGAATCCATTTTATTATTGGTTTATTTCATTGATTATATCTTCTTTTTTTAAACCCTTTTTAGCACAATCCAGTAAATAATCTGCTAAGGCTGTAATGTTCTCGTCAAGGAATTCAAACTTCTTGCAGTATTTTTTAAGTGTTATGTATTCATCATCTGTTACTTTTTTATCTGCCCAAATCATTACTGCCAAATCATACAGATATTCTATTCTTTGTTCTAACGATTCTGGTATTGAAGAATCGTGTGATGGATTTAATAAAATATCGTTTAATTGTTCTCTTGTCAGTCCTCTTTCCTCAGCAAACCTGTATAGCATCTGCATTTCTAAAACATCAAAATTGTCATCTGAAAATGCCATTTGATATAGTCTTAGAAAATGACTTTTTAACTCAGTAGAAATCATAATTGTATGGTGGTTAGTATTAATAATGATATACTTATAACTAAAAAAAATAGGAATACTCCGAGACACCCCTTATTGGATGACTTAGAAAAAGTTTTTTTATAAGTTACACTTGGAATACCTGACCTGACAGAATAACCTTTTGAGCTAATTGTACCTCTTTTTGTTCTATAACTTGGATATATTCCAGATTTGCTAATATTAAGACCTAATCCTTTACTAAGTTTTATTCTTTTTTGAAATCGTAATCCCATGTAGTTTTATTTTGGAGGTTGCCTTCTATGAGGTTTAACAGGTACTGTTTTAGGACCTGGTTTAGGTTTATTTGGATTGGGTCTGGGTACAGGTGAAGGCGTTGACCTTTTATGAGGCTTAACGGGTACTGTTTTTCTTGTCATAATAAGTTTATTTAGGTTTTCTTCTTGTATGCGGACGCACGTATGTACCATCTTTTCTATAATATCCCTTAACGTGTACTCTATTACCTGAACTTTGTCGTTTTAAAGACTTTTTCTTTAGTACCTTAAAGCTTCCATAATAATCATACTCTTTTTTATTTT
The DNA here is from genome assembly GCF_019613795.1 of Flavobacterium litorale. NCBI lineage: Bacteria > Pseudomonadati > Bacteroidota > Flavobacteriia > Flavobacteriales > Flavobacteriaceae > Flavobacterium > Flavobacterium litorale. Next base: position 2,673,364 of record NZ_CP080429.1, on the reverse strand, counting down.
TTAGTAATGGTATGTAAGCCCAGCCAATAGTGTCGTTGTACTTTATTTTTTGATATTTGGAGGTAGACTTACCTCTGATAATAACTTTTTTGTCTTTTGGGATTATAGTAATTTGTTCGCTATTAATAGATTTTTTAAAATAGAGTGGTGTTGCGCTATCAGTTTCGCATATATAGTACTTTGAGCAGCAAGAACTCAATATAAATAGTATTAGTAAAAAGGATATCAGTTTTACTTTCATAGTTTCAGTATTTTGTTGCGTCAAACTTAAATCTATTACATAGTAAAGCCTTACGGAAAACCGTAAGGCTTTGGAGATTTGTTGAAGATTTTAAGCGTATTGAATTAATTTCCAAGTAACTGCTTTATCTCTGTATGGAGGTATTTTTTCCCCTTCACTTATGGGGGCTGTTGTTGAAGGGGTACCAACTACTTCCCAAACTCCTGATTCAGGGCATTTTTCCCCTGTCTTTGCTGTTGTACCTAATGGTTTTTTAGCCATATTGATTTTAATTTAAAGATTAATAATACCCCAAAGTTAAAGTCAATACTTGCCTAAACATTACGGCAAACCTCATTCTAAAAATTATTTACCTTGATTATCCTAAAAGCCAGTGTAGGAATTTTTCTAAATCCTTAATATTTAAGCTATAATGGTGCTAAACCAATTATATTAAACCTATATCTTTTACTATAATAACAAGATGTGTTGTATTAATAGCCTGAAATTGATCTCTTAGCTTATTTGCTTTCTTTTCTATAGAACTTACGCTAGAAGGGGATACTTTTTGTTCTTTAAATAAAATGCTAATCTGTTCATAGGACATCCCTTTAGATAATTCCGTCATTATTCGTATATCGTAATCAGAAATCTCCAAATCGAGTTTTTCACTTAATGCATTTTTAACAGAGGGGGAGAGGTATTGCTTTTCAGCATAATTGTCTTTAATTGCCATTGCTAATTCATCCAAACCCTTACGCCCTTTACAAACATAAGCGTTAATGTTAAAATTAAGGAAAAGGCTTCTTACTTTTTGCAATCGATCATCAATTGAGTATGCAATTATATTAATATCTATTGAATCATTTCTAAGTGCCTCAATTAATGCTTCGCCAGAGGTTAATTTTTGTTCTCTATGATCTTTTTTAAAAGATAAATCAGTTATAATAAGTTTGTATGGCTCATTAATCATAATCGCTTTTTTAATCTTTAAATAAGCATCATCACAATACTGAACCTGTTCTATATCCTGTATTCCTAAACTAGTTAATACACTTATTACTCCCTGATTTATACTACCTAAATCATCTGCAATTATCACTTTTGAAAACATAAATTACATTTTTATACTGGCTTGGAAACCATTGTTTATTGTAGAGTCAAATATAATAGTCCCATTTATTGTTTTTATACGGTTTTCCATATTAAGCAAACCTCCAGTTTTTTTCAGCGTACAACCCTTACCATTATCTTTATAGTATATTGCTAATTTGTTACCTTCCTTGTTGAATTTAAGTACTACATGGGTTGCATTACTGTGCTTTTTCATATTTATCATTAACTCTTGCAACACTCTGTAAATAGTATTTTTTTTAATTTCGGATAACTGCTTCCAATTTACTTTATTAAAATTCTGAGTAATTACTACAGTGTTATCATTCCTGAAGCTTAATAACATATCATATAAGCAATCATTAAAATTTTCTTTTAAATCGATGGTATTATTTTCTCTGGAAATATCTCTTGTTTTATTATAAATACTTTCTAAGTTATCTAAAATATTATAATCTTCTGATTGTATTTTTGAGATAACATGATACATATCATTAGCGACTTCATCATGAATTTTTTTTGATATTCTTGTTTCCGTATTATAAACCTGTAACAGTTTTTCTCTTTTGTGCCTCGCTCTTAGGTACAAAATTAATAGTGTTCCTAATAAGAAAGTTGAAATACCTAACAGTAAAAATATTTGAGCTCTCCTTTTCTCTTTTTCACTTAAAAGCTCATTTTTATCTGCTCTACGCTTTTCTTTAACAAAGTTATATTTCATCGAAACATACCTGTTTTGTATCTTGTTTTTACTTCCTGTAATGCTATCTTTTAGCTTTACATATTGTACAATTGTTTCATCATCATGAAGTTCTAATAAGCGAGATAGTGCATCTTCAATAAAACTACTACTATTAATCTCCTGTGCTATTTTATAAGCTCTTTCTGCATATGTAATTGCTAAAGGTTTATTTTTTTGTATCTTATAATAATCTGAAAGATGTTTTAAACTAGCATATAAGCCTTTGGTATCACCTATTTCTAATCTAGAACTTAATGCTTTTTCTAGATTTATTATACCCTCAGGAATAGCCATTTTTGATTGTGCAAAACCTAAATTATCTAAAGCCCTAGCTATTAAAATAGTGTCCTGCAGTTTTAAACCTTTTTGATATGATTTAGAAAAATAATCAATGGCTTTGTTATACTTATTTAAGTCACTATAAATGTTTCCTTTATTGTTATATAATATAAGGCTATCCTTAAGTTTTGTAGAAAAAGATAATGCTTTATCATAATAATAAAGTGCAGTGTTTTGATTATCTAAACCTCTATATATTTTACCTAATTGATTATAAAACCCCACTTTAGCCGCTCTAGATTCAGGAGTATCTTTTAAGTTATCAAGTAACTTTAACCCCGATACAGAAGTCTTCTCACTATTCTCTAATAGCCCTAAGTCATACTCAATAATTGCGAGCATTCTTATACTTTGTATTACAGATAAAGTATCATGCTTTTTTAATGACTGCTCTATATCATCTTTATAGAACAAGTAAGAATTCGCTAAATCTTTATTATTAGTTGGATTAAGTGCTTTGTTATAGTGGTACCATGAACTATCAATTGCTTGCTGTGCACACAAGTGTTTAGGTATTATACAACAACCTAACATTACTAGATAAAAAAAGAGGGATAATAGCTTTATTGCTTTCATCCCTCTAAATTAATTAATCTTTTTGTATATCAGTTACTTTTTCAATCCCGTATCTATAGGAGGTGGTGGCGGAGGAGGAGGAGGAGGCAAATCGCCATCTTCACCACAACATAAGGTGGTTGCCTCGGCTGCATTACTTTTTGAGTTCGGTAGGTCATCCGTAGAACACGAAGAAAATGTTATATTGAGGAAAACCATAAGCAATAATAAATTTATTTTATTCATTTTGAATTATTTAAAATTAAACATGGGTGTAGCTGTCCGAGTTTAGTATTCGGATATTATTACACATTGAAAAATGGGAGGACGTCTCTCCTTAGTTGAGAAGTAGGATCTAATAAGTAAAGAGGTATAATTACTTCTCGGGTGTTACACAGCTTTACCTTATAGCTCCAACAGAATTGATTTTCGCAAACCTTATTGCGTGTAAGGCCATAATCAATTCTGAAGCAAATGAAGTGATTCTTCTATTTAGGTAATGGAAATACGGTTGAAAAGAAGCGGAAAATTTTAAGAATTTTATTTTCGATAAAATTTCTATTAAATTAATAACCAGTAAATTATATTTGAATTATGCACAGGAATTTGATAATTAGTGCTTTTCAAGAAGTAAAAGCAAGAGAGAAGGATAAAAATGGTACAACGACCTCAGATACCGCTGCTGCCAAAGTGTTGTCTGATTTTATCGGTGAAAATCAGAAATTCCCTTTTGGAGAAAGAAGCCTTACTAAATACTATAAATCGGCATTAAATCAAAATGAAGATGAATTGCTAATTAACAGGTCAGAAGTAGTACAAGCACTTTGTAGCTATTTGGGTTATGATAACTTTGAAAGTTTTAAAGAAGCTAATAAAATTAGAAATTCTGCAGGGGAATACTCTCCTAAAAAATTAAATAGCACATTAACAAGTTTGAAGAGTAATAAGGTACTCCTTATAATAAGTAGTACAATTTGTATGGCTGTAATTTTATTAATTCTCCATTTTTCCAACAATGAGCGTTGGATGATATGGGAGAATGATAGATATATTGAAGTAAGCTTTGATTTGGAAAAATATAATCTTTCGCAATTAAAACTATATAGTGAAGATCGGGTTGACAATCTTAGAAAGATATCTGTTGATTGTGATACTGAGTTTTTTGACCCAACAGGGAAAGTTAAAATTTGGTATGGAAAGAATGCAAGAAAGGAGTTGGAGTTTTTTACCTCAGTAGGGTTACACCCAGGAACAGGTAAAACATTAAAACCAATAACTAATTATATGATTAATAAGTATGTGTGTCTCGATATGTAGTTTGGTAATATTTTTCTTTTTGTCTTAAACACTATTTCCAATATCGCATCTAAATCGTAATTTCAATAGCACATAACTAGAAGTGAAATATCCGAAAAAACATGTCAAGATAATAGAAAATATAATTATTTTGCACTTTAATAACAGTACACGAAACAGTACACGATTTTCTGAAAATCAATCTTAAAAAGCGCTAAATTTTGCAATAAATCAGGATTCATAACCCTGAGGTCACGGGTTCAAACCCCGTCTTCGCTACAAGTAAAATAAGGGCTTTCCGAGAAATCGGAAAGCCTTTTTTATTTTTAAGGGTTAAACAATGGTTAAACAAATAGGGGGCTTTTATACCTTAAAATGATTCCTTTTGATATAAAAAAGAGGTGGTTTATCCATATTAAATCATATGACTTTATAAAGCTTGCTCTTGATCTTAGAGGACTGATAAGGTTATTAGATTCCGTATTAAGTTTCTTGCTGTTATTTTGGTTAGCCAGATTATCAGGACTCATAGAGGGATGTCACGGTCTTAACATGCGGAGGGGAGGGTGAATTGCTTTCAAAATTGTATTTTTATTCATGATTCCCAACTAATGGATAAAATGTAGCATAAAATCTATGTTGTGAATTGCTTTCAAAATTGTATTTTTACTCATGATTCCCAACTATTTTTGCTCAAATGTTCGCTCAATTGTCGTTGTGAATTGCTTTCAAAATTGTATTTTTACTCATGATTCCCAACGACTCATACGTAAAATAAATAAGGTTCTTGTTGTGAATTGCTTTCAAAATTGTATTTTTACTCATGATTCCCAACACCATAAAATAGACAAAGCTAACCTTTACAGTTGTGAATTGCTTTCAAAATTGTATTTTTACTCATGATTCCCAACGAGATTAATGAGATTGATGATTATTTATTTGTTGTGAATTGCTTTCAAAATTGTATTTTTACTCATGATTCCCAACTAGATATATGTTTTTGTAGTTTATAGTACTGTTGTGAATTGCTTTCAAAATTGTATTTTTACTCATGATTCCCAACCGAAGGTATTACTGTGTTAGGTATCATTGAGTTGTGAATTGCTTTCAAAATTGTATTTTTACTCATGATTCCCAACTATATTCAAAATGGAAAAACTAATTGACTGTTGTGAATTGCTTTCAAAATTGTATTTTTACTCATGATTCCCAACTGCATCTATTGTCTTGCCTGCTATCATTCCGTTGTGAATTGCTTTCAAAATTGTATTTTTACTCATGATTCCCAACTTTCGGCTGCCGTTCCTGCGCCTGCCTCCGTTGTGAATTGCTTTCAAAATTGTATTTTTACTCATGATTCCCAACGGGTTGGGTTCGATTCCCTAACAAGGTACGTTGTGAATTGCTTTCAAAATTGTATTTTTACTCATGATTCCCAACTTAGTGGATAAAATATTCAATGACGAGATTGTTGTGAATTGCTTTCAAAATTGTATTTTTACTCATGATTCCCAACGTGGAAGCCTGGTTCTTACATTGTAAAAGAGTTGTGAATTGCTTTCAAAATTGTATTTTTACTCATGATTCCCAACGAGTTTAAGGTTATCCGCTTCGCCCGTCGTGTTGTGAATTGCTTTCAAAATTGTATTTTTACTCATGATTCCCAACATTACATACTGTAGCATTACCGGAGGTTATGTTGTGAATTGCTTTCAAAATTGTATTTTTACTCATGATTCCCAACATTTATGAAAAGTATTAGAAATATAATTGAGTTGTGAATTGCTTTCAAAATTGTATTTTTACTCATGATTCCCAACCACGCCGATGAAATTAAAAAGGACGTGCTGGTTGTGAATTGCTTTCAAAATTGTATTTTTACTCATGATTCCCAACAAAATTCGTACTTTTATCGTTATCTTTAAAGTTGTGAATTGCTTTCAAAATTGTATTTTTACTCATGATTCCCAACATACCTATATTTAAATAACTGGTATGTTGGTAATTATGATAAAGTTTTGAATATGAAAATATAGAGGCAACCTCTATGTGTTCTTTTAGTACTATAAATTTTTCCAATCCTGAATTAAAACAATTCTAATTGCTGTGAAGGTTTTTCAGGATCAATAGATTTCTTACCATGGAAAATTTCTATCATCCCAAATTGTTTATCTGTTATTTGCATAACACCCACTTTACCATGATGAGGTAAGTTATTACGTACTCGTTTTGTATGCACTTCAGCATTTTCTCTACTGGCACAAAAGCGCATATAGATAGAAAATTGAAACATAGAAAAACCATCATCTAAGAGTTTTTTTCTGAATGACGTAGCTATCTTTCTATCTTTTCTTGTTTCTGTCGGTAAATCAAAAAATACTAATACCCACAAACTTCTATATTGATTTAAACGTGTGTAATAACAATCATCATACATATACAGGATATAAAATTTTTCTTGAAGTCCCCTCAAAGCACTCGTATAATGAATTCGTTGTACGGCTCATAGCTACCATAAGAGGGCTTTTTTTGCCATCTATAGTGACATCAATAGCAGCAATACTTAACAAATGTTTTTTAATATCAATAGTTAATTCCTCACAATCATCTTCGTTATCTAAAACATGACAAACAATAAGATCTACAAATGGTCGATATGGTTCCATAATATCATCAGCAAGACAATAAGCATTATATTTATTCCTATGAAATATCCCTAAGGTTGGTAACATTCCGGAACTAACTAAAGCTCTCGCTGTAATACCTCTTAATATAGCATAACCATAATTTAGTAAATTATTTGGCGGAGCTCCGTTTTGATGTCTCGTAAAACTTTCTATATCAAATAAATTCTGCCAATAATAAACTGCAGCTCTTGCCTCATGGTTAAGCGTATCGCCCGAAGTAACGTCTCTTGCCCAATGCTGCATTTTCCTAACTGGTGTGCCACGCTCTTGTAGTAACCCTGCCTGATTCAAAATTTTTGCTGATACTGTTTGTTGCCATAAATTCTTTTTTAGAGGCAAAGAAGCATTGATTTGACTTTTGAAACGTTCTGATTGCTCCGTATGACCGCTGAGCGGCATTAAAAGCCCTATTGGCATATGTTGCTGATTACAATTAATAATAGCAGCTTTATTATAAACCAACTTTTCAAGAAGACCGTTAGTTATAGTAATTTGCTGATTTTCCAGTACGAGCATACCAATGTCTTCTATAGGAACAGTTTTAGTTTCTTCTTTATCAGGATAGGCAACTACAAGCTGTTCATTTTTAGTACTTAAATAAGCAGGGTTGCCAAAAAACAGAGTACGCTTTATCATATCTTGATAGATTAATATTCTCCGACTTGTACTATATGTCCTAAATGATTGACTCTTACTTTTATGATAGGTTCAATAGGTTTAAGGCTTTGTATTGGTTTATAGGTAATATTTTTCAGCTCTTTTTTATCTTCAACTGTGGTTTCAAGATGATGTCTGAAATAATAATTTTTTGTCGCTATTTTTTGCACTCTAAATAAATTAGGGCTAATTAGTTCCCTGTTTTTAGGATCAAGTAAATCAATAGTTTCAGGGTCAAAACCAGTTTCAGTATTTGGGAAAACAAAAAACTCATTTTGTTTCATGGTAAATAAAAACTCCCACCCATTTTTATGATTTTTATCAATAATAGGAAGCCCTAAATTTTTGCGTATTACAGCCTCGTAAAAAGAAACAACCTCTTCTTGTAAGTTGCCTCTGTCATCCCTGTAAATGGCTACATGATGGTTATTACCAGTACTCACAAAATCAGTAGGAATAGGTTTACCTTTGTTATCCAAAATTTCGTTGCCATTATGGTCTTTTTTGGTATGCAATGCTTCTACATTACTAACACCACTTATAGTAACTCGTTTTACAGTTATATTTTCTTCTCTATTTAAACAAATAGGGTTTTCAGTAAGATTTGAAAAAGCTTTTTTAGCATCGCCATATTCCCTTAGTCGGTTTAAAAGCAATTCTCTTACTTTAGCGTCAATAACTTTATTGATGCTTCTCTCATCTTTAAAGTTATCAGGAGTAACCTCTTTTCGTATCGTATACACCTCTATGGGGGACGATATTTCTACTTTATCAGGAACAACCTGAGTATTATTATTTAAGTAAACGGGGTTTTTGGTTAGTGAGTTTTTACCTGTAAATGCCTTTTTAGGATCGCCGTCATTAGCTTCCAAACGCGTTAACAAAGCATCTTTATATGCTGCATTAACTACCTGCTTAATAACATCGGCAGTAAAGCCTGCATTTACTTTTACCTGTTTTTTATTATACTGTACTATTTTACCATATACTGTTTCCTTATGTAGTTGCCCACGTGGTGTAAGTTGTATTTTACTATTGGTACCTTTAGCTGTTTTAGTAATATTCTTATTCTTAGTAACTACTTTATTCTTCGCCTTATACGAAACAATAATGTTTTCTAAATGTTTTTTCGCTTCTTCTCTAAAATTTGGAATGGGTGATTTGAATTTTAGTTTACCCTTTTTATACTCTAAGTATTTTTCTTCGATACCTAATATACTATTAATCTTTTTACCATCTCTATCTCTAGCATTAAGGTTATTTAAATAATTAATATATTGTGGTTTTGTAAAAGCTACCGTTAGAGCATCCATAGCGTGGTGGCGGTGGTCGTTACGTTTCGTCCAGTCATTAATTTTTCGTAAACGCTCACCGCCTTTACCCGTTTCTTCTCTGGTAAGTCCCAGTTTATGGTACTTGTCCCAGTTAAGTTCTTTCATTACTTCAATCAATTCCCAGTCTTCACGTAGCCTATCGGTAATACTTCCAATAGTAGGAGTTACATTTCTTGAAACTTCCTGTAACAATTCTTTAGCTTTTTTGGCAATATACTGTGACTCTCTTAACTGCCTTTCAATAAACCCTTCTGGGATTTCATTGTCAGCCATTAAGAGCTTTTTGTATTTAGTATATTTTATCTTACCAGATGTAAACAATTCATTAACACGTTTTTGATATTGTTCGAACTCAAATTCGCTATGTTTCTCTTGACAGATTGAGAATGCAGTACGGTTGGCTTTATCAATATTAAATTGCCTTTCGCAAAGCGTTTTATTAGAAAAACTATCATCAAACAATCGTGATTTGGGTATTATATGTTCAATATCGTATTCTTTAGTAAATAGTTTAGATGCCTCTATGCACTTACCTGTATATATAGATATACCATTCGTTTCTTTCCATAGTTTATAGCGTATAATATCATTTCGTGTTACTCTTGGTATGCCAAATTCCGATTTTAGTAATTTTCTTATCTCTTCATGTTCTTTCGTAGCTTTATTTATTGCCCTAGTCATTTCCCCACGCTGTTCACTGTTCGCCTTAAGTTCACGAGCTAATTCTACGCGTATGTCATTAGGCGTTCCCATTGTAGGGTCGGCAATAATAGCATTAACCAGATTTATCATTTGATTAAGTATTTTCTCAACCACAGGATTACGAAGACTATTCTTTTTTAGAAGTTCCAATTTTTCTTTTAGAGGTCTGTTCTCATTCTCTTCTTTTGTTAATGATGAAGAATGATTGTAGCCCGCCATATCGCATGCTTTATCATACATATGCCCATCTTTTAACTCAGGGAGTATCTTTTTTATCGCTTTAGCACTCAAGTTACCATAATCAGCTTGCAGGTCTACATTAGCAATATGGTGCGTGTGTTCTGGCTTAAAGCCAAATTTTTCCTGTAATGTATCTTTTAGTTTAGCATCATCTTCTGCCGAATAGAGTAGGTGCCATAACTGGTAATATGGTTGTTTGTCAAAGTCATTACCTTGTAGCTCAGCATTAAAATCTATAATATGGGTATCAATATTCAGGTCCTTAAATAATAATGCTGTTGTACTCTTTATATCCTCAGCATCCATTTTAGAGAAGTCAAGGGCATCCTGTCCTTCCTGTCGTAAAATAGCTTCAAAAGCCTTATACAATGCTGTATTGGTTCTGTTACCTTCAATTTTTTTAAAGTTAACCTCATGCACTCGTTTATCCAGATTAAAGAATTTAAGAAGCTGTAAATCGGTTAAATTATCTTTAAAGTTTAGTGCCTCACTAAGGCTATCTTTAGCATCTTCATCTAAAAGCAAGGTTTCTTTTGTTTCAGTATTTTTAATAACAATAGCATTAATGTTTTGCCATATCCTGAACTCCTGAAATAGGGGAGATGATTTTGGGATAACCCTATGCTGTTTTTCAAATTCGCAGTGGCTTATCAGGTGTTTTTGCGATTTTAAACGCCTTTGGTAAAAAATAGTAATATCTCTAACTTCTTTTCTAAGTGCTTCGGTGAGTTCTTTATGATGCTTTGATTGTATTTTCCATATTTTATCAAACTCGTCCATATAATCCTGACGGTAAAACACTTGGTTTTTCAGGCTATTATGTGAATTTTCTTTAAGTTGTTGATACAGATATTGCCCTACGGTAAGGCTATCAAAATACAATTCTTTACTGCGGTCGCTAATAGCGCCTAAATAACCACTTGAGTTATTAATCTGCTTCTTAATCTCCGTTAGTATATAAGCAGTTTCTTGTGGGGTTAATTCCTGCTTTACAGCATTAGCCCGCCATTCATATTGTTGTAATCTTTTTTCCTGATAATTACCTTTATTTTCGGCAAGCTCTATATGTAATGTCTTGAAATAATCGGAAACTTTGGATTTCTCAACTTTTATAACTTCCAACAGTTTATCATTAAAAATTTCAGGATAAAACTGATTCTGGAAGCGTACAATTTTTTCAAATTCGCTAATAAGGTCAGAACGGTAAAAGTCAGGAATGTACTTTCCGCCTTCGGATAGGCTGGTATATACCCACTGCCCAGGAGTGATATTTTTAGTATATAGCTCTTTGGCTATCGCCATACCGTCAATTGCCTGCCCTTCTTCTTCCGATTTTGCTTTACGGCTGCTTTTATAGCCCCGTTTTTTATTAATCATTAGCAGTACTTTGACTAACTCTTCTTTCGAAATCATCTCGGTTGCTGCTTTAGCCCTTAATTCGTAAGTAGAAAAAGTAGTATTCTCTCCATCTTCGGCATAATGATAATCCTGTGGTATAAATCCAGCTTCTTTAAAAATTTCAAGTAAAGCCTCACGCCTTAGTTTAAAACGTTGTAAGTTTCTCCTTGCTCCACGTTTCAGTGTTCTGTCGGCATTAATAGAAATGGTATTTCCTTTTTTAAAGTCCGATTCCTCTTCTGTAGTTAGTGGTACAATACGAACTCCAGTATTTATAATTTCAGATTTTTTGTCTATATCATCTTCATGTACGAATGCCCAGCCTATAGAGGCAGAGCCTAAATCAAGTCCTAATATTTTTTTCATGTTTAGTAAATTATTTTTTAGGGGGTAATATATTATCTAAATTTTAACTACGATAAAATTATAAAAGTAGCTCGTAAGTTTTATCCCCAATAATGGGTATTTTTTCCAAATTAAGCAAAAAATGAAGTTAGTATTAAAAATATATTTTGTATAATTGTGCTACAATTTTGAAAACAATTCGCAATAAGGATTATTCCGTTGTGAAAACATTTAACGCGGTCTTCGGATCGCGTTTTTCGTTTTTAAAAAACTGTACTGCCTAATTTTGTAAATAACAATTTTGAAATCAATTCACAACTCACGCTACGCATAATTAAAATGCTTAATAGTGATTTAATTATTAAACGTGTCTAGCTTAGACAGTACAGTTAAATGACATAAGAAGCGCACTTCAAAAATACTTATGAGGTATTCAAAGTTCTTCAACTCTAATGTGGTCTGAATGATATGTTTTATCCATTATGTCTGTTGCAAATATATGCATAATAATTATAGCGTAGCGTGATAATTTATTTAATTTTGATTATATTTTTTAAACAATTGATTTACAGTAATTTATTTTTCAATAAATAATGATAACTTTCTTGTGAAAATATTTAATCTGGTCTTTGGGACGTATTTTTCGTTTAAAAAGATAGCTACGATTCGGATTGGTTGATGTTAGGATTACATAATTTATTTTTTCTTTAAAGTATTGGGTTCTGCTTCCCAGCATCAAATCTGGTAGACGATTCTAACAAATAAATTTGCTATTATTAACATATTGCTATCTGATAGTGTTTGATAAAAATGTAAATTTGGATTATTCGAACCCGTAAATAAAGTGATTAATACTTTAAATGAAAGTCAAATGAAAATTTGTAAAGTAAGTTCTTTGCCCCTAAAAGATGTTATAAAAAACTTAGCTAGCTGCTTAAATGTTGAGTATAAAGAAAATTGTAACGAGTATTATTTGGATATTCCTGCATTTATAGGCGAAGGACAAATTAGGGGGGTAAATTTTGATAATGGTTTAGGAATAATCATTTATAAATGCAAATTCAATAAAGATGTACGTGTTGATTTTTCAGTAAATGATGTGCATCCCATTAAATATATTTATTCCGTTGAAGGTCCTGTAGAACATAGTTTTAGCAACGAGTCGACCGTTCACCTCATAGAGCAGTATAAATGTGCCATTGTTGCGAGCGAGCGTAATAATGGTCATGTACTATCATTCCCTAAAGATAAAAAAGTTGAGATTGTAAGCTTAGAAATTGATAGGCGAAAGTTTCTGGTAAATACTACTTGTGAATTGGGAGATTCTACCTCAAAATTGCAAAAATTGTTTAAAGATATTGATGCTGCTGAAACCTTTTACCACGATGGTTTTTATGGAATAGAGTTTAAAAATTTACTTCAGGATATATCCAAATACGAAAATCAAAAGTTAATCAGGAAATTTTATCTGGAAAGTATGGGTTTACAAATTTTTGTAAAACAGCTAGAACAGTTTGAAGATGACTTATTAAATAATAATGACCGTTCAATATTACGCGTTAACGAACTTAATAGGGTAGAAGATATTTCGATATATATAAAAGAAAATCCCACTGAAGATTTATCAATCGTTAGCCTGTCACGAATAACAGGTTTAAATCCAAGCAAACTGCAAACAGGTTTTAAACATCTTTTTAATACTACGGTTAACGAATATGTTACTAACACTAGGTTGGAAAAAGCATTGGTACTTTTAAAACAATCCGATTTAAACGTATCAGACGTAGCGAGTGGGGTAGGTTTCTCAAGTAACAGCTATTTTTCAAAAATTTTCAAGAAAAAATATAAAATGAGTCCTACTGATTATAAGAAAATTTAATCAAAAGTTACAAAGTCTGACTTTATAGTAACAACAAATTAGTCTTTGCATACCTAATTTTGATGTCAATTTTACTGTAGTAGTATTGATTATCAATCTTTTTTAAAAGTATGTTTTTAATAGCTAATCCGTTGGTAGTACTAATATGTTTTATTCCATGTTTAAATCTATTAACAATCCCGATACTTGGTGCTCTGAGGATATTTTTTGTTAAAAACTTCTACGCTCCTAAAATCGCTATTTTAAATTCCAAAGAGTGGGATTCTTTTCGGTATCTATCAACCAGAAACTTTTACGGAGGCACTAACAAAATTGCATACTATTAATAAACCCAGACATTGCCGTAATAGGGCAGAGCGGTTTTGCTTATAATGTTATGAACCAGTACAAAAATTTATATGATACTATAGTAATTAAAACCAACAACTTGATATGATTGCATACTATGCACACAACCATGGTTACGAACACAGCAATGCTGCACAACAGTTTGCCAAAATTTTTGGGAAAAAGTCATTGATTATTACTGCTTCAGATTTCGAGTTTGATGATGGTATTAAAGTTCTAAAAATAGAAAAGGAAGATACAGCTTACGCAAGCTACGCACCTACAACACATAACCTACCCCGATATGCACATTATCTGCCAAAATCGTTAGATGCTATATTACATCGTAATTTTCATATTATAGAGTATTGTATACTCCACAATATAAAGTTTGCGATTATAGATGTAAGTGTAGAAACTGCTATACAGTTTAGAATTGCCGGCATTCCTTATGCCTACCATAAAATGGCAGGCTACAGAAACGATGAAGCACATGAGATTGCGTTTGAAGCTTCGGAGTTTTTGTATGCCTACTACCCCAAACTATTGGATATTGGAGAAGAGCAAGCAATTGTTGATAAAACGCATTATCTTGGATTTATATCTCGTTTCGAATTTCGAAGAAACATCAATAGCTATAGGAGTGATATTAGTAAACAATATAAAATTTTAATTATTACAGGAAAAGGAGATACAAAACTTACCGATAACAACATCGAAAAAATTTGTACTCAGCTTGAAGATGCAAGTTTTACGGTATTTGGTAGAAAAAGTACATACAACGGGATAAAGAATTTAACTTCTGTTCCTTTTACGAGTGAATTGGAGGAACTTATTTTACGACACGACATTGTTATATCATCGTGTGGTTTAAATTTAACGTCAGAAATACTAGCACTAAAAAACAAGTTTATTGCCGTGCCAGAAGACCGCCCTTATGCTGAGCAGAAAGCAATATGTAAGGCGTTGGTAGCAAATAATTTAGCAGTAGAGCTGGATGTTGAAAACATAGAGCACTGTATAACATTATACGATGCTTTGCCCATAAATATTGATTTGGAATCTTATTTTGGACGGATGGAAGACTTTAAAACGATTACTGAATTAAAACCGTTTTTATGAAACTAGATTAAATTGCTGTTATAATTATATTTTATGGTAGGCATGATCGTCGATTGCGTTCCGTCTTACGATTTATTGCAAATATTAAAAATCTTAAAATTTTGCCCCATGCACTACACATGGGGCAACCCGTGTATAATACAAAAGATGTAATCAATGCTCAAACATTTCAGTTTACTAAAAATGCCATCGTACCCCCCTTACACACCTGTAGCCGTTTTTATTTTAAATAGGGTATTTGGGCTGTGGCAAACCATTTTGAAAAGTTTAGCCACTCTGGATATATTACTTGGAATAAGGAACAAAGTAAACCTATTTCATTAATTTGCTAACCAGAACACGAGGCTATAGAAAAGGCTTTGATAATTGATAACCCATTTTGACTAAAACTAAGAAATTATGAATATTAGTATTGATGAAGTAGTGGGCACATTAGCTGGAATATTTACAACTATTGCCGTAATACCACAAATTTATAAAGCTATAAAAACTAGAAGAGTAAGCGATGTAAGCCCGTTTATGTTTATAATTTTGTGCTTAGGCGTTGGTTTCTGGACAATATACGGGTTTTTAAAGCACGATTGGCCTATAATTATTACCAATGGTATTTCGTTAATTTTAAATAGTGTAATGTTAGTTATACTACTTACACAAAACAAAGAATAACTATACTTTTAAGTAAAATCAGATATCTATGTCCTGAGTATTTACATTGCTCAGTAATTTTGGTGCAATAGCCTTGTTTTCGCTATTGTGTATAACAGAAACATCGCCTGTGCTTTCAAAAACTACTGCTTTTACCTCGTCAAAACTATGTATATTAGCTTCCCTTAACTTGGCAATTAAATCGTCCTCGCCAATATTACATTGTTTGAGTTTTTTATAAAGAATTTCACCATTCCACATTATAATTTGTGGCTTATTCGTGAAGATTTCTTTGAATAGATTATTTTTTCTGACCAGATATGAAAATAGGGTTTGGAATCCAATAATTGCTGCTAATACAATGGCACCTTTTGTTAAGGAGTAATTGCTGTTGAGGATGATAGCTGCCAAAACAGACCCTACGGCTATTGTTGATGCAAAATCGAAACTAGACATTTTTGCAAATGTTCTTAAACCAAATATTCGGGTTATAATTATAATGGTACTAAATATACCAAGCACAGATAAAACCAGCCAAATAGCATTCTCTAAAGTCATAATTTAATATATATTAATTTAAAGGTATTTTACCACATTAATCAGTAATGTAAAGCATCAAATACCAACAAATACAAGTTTTATATTATACAGTTGGTTCAGGTTTATCCCCAACAACCTCGGTAACATTGTTTAAGCGTTTAACCACACCCTTTGCCCAATTATCAGAGCGTTGGTTAAAACATTCTAAAATAGCATCAACCCCAAATAGCGTCCCTTTTGCTAATCGCCCTAAAAGTGCCAACGGAATTTTTTTATCCGTGTCAGATAGTGCAACTATTCCATCTACATAAGTTTCTATCCCTAGTTCAGAGTGTATTGGCTTTATATAATCGTCGTTTAGCAATTGAGTAACAAGATTCGATTTAACTTCCAAAACTTTCGGCGGATCAAGCACTGTATTAATCATAGTTGTAACTACAGCAGTATCATCCTCAGAGTCCAAATGCCATCCCTTTTCAGTACACAAAATATCAGGATCATCTACAATTTTTAAGTTCATAACACCCGATTCAATCATGGCGAGTAATTGCTGTATACTTGCCAAAGGAGGTCCAAATGTTAGCCTTTTTAGTTTATTATCTAGTCCTATTATCTTGCTCATCACATCTTCTGAAAATTCTTTGTAAGATAGCTGTTTGTATAATGTTGGATGACAGTGACGCCATACCTGACCAATACAATAATCTAAACTTATTGGTAACGTGTTGGTTGCCATACCAGCATATTCAGTCATAATCGCTACAGGGTTCAAATTTTCAGACAGGCAAATTTCTGAGCTGGATGTTCCCTCGCTAATCCACGATTTGGTTATAGCAAGAATCTCTTCCGAATTATACGAATGTTTTACTGTTTTATCTTTGAGACCTATAAATACACTGGTAATTACTTGTGCCATCACATCAATCAAAAAACTTTCTGATTGTATCTGCTTGGCATTTAAAGTCGCAGACTCTAAATTAGCTTTAAGTATATTAAAGTGTTGTGTAGTTGGCAAAAATAAGTCGTCTACCTTTTTATTTATCGGTTTTGGAGCCATTGGTAAACCATTTAACGAAAATGGAAATATTTTGTAAAAACTATTTTTACTTGGATGAAACTTCATTTTCTGGGTAAATTCATCTATAATTTCAAAATGTCCTCCAAAATAATGTGCTATACTTCTTGATAAATCAATCATAGCCAATCCAAAACCTCTAAGTCCTATTTCGTTATTATCTTGAGGTATGCTTTCTAGGGTTGATTCTATAGGATAGGTTTCCGTTATTAAACTCAGATTTGAATTTTGGCTTACAAAATTTTTCCACTTGTTAATTTGTGCTGAATTGTAGGTTGGCTGATGCCCTATGGTTAATACTACCTCATCTGCTGTGAACGAATCATCTTCATCTGAAATCAGTTCAAATTTGGAATTGGAATATTTTAAACTGGTTATTAAAGATGTGTAGGTTTCTATGGAGCCGTTATTTTCAATTACTGTTTTTATAGATTGAAAACGCTCATTTAAATAGTTTCCTAAAGTTGCCCTCTGCGGAAAAACGTCAATACTCTTATCCGACGTATGTTCGTATTTTGCCCACGTTTGAAATGATGGAAAACCATCTATATTTATATCATCAACTACAATTGCTTCTCTTTCTGGAATAGTAAGCCCCCTTTCCGATAGGTTCAACCAGTTATACGAGGTCTGATTTTGGTCGTAAACCTGACCATTCCCAAAGTTACCTGTCCTTTCAAAAACTATGATTTTTAGTTTGTAATTGGTACCGTTACTCACATAAAATTTATATAAACTTTCTAGAGCAGAGAGCCCTCTTGGACCACATCCAATAATGGCTACTTTTTTGACTAGCGTACGATTCAAGGTTTTGTTTTTTGGTTTAATACTTCAATAATAACAAATTCTGTTTGGCTTAGCTACAAATTGTGAATTTAATATATACAATTTTTGTACTTTTTCCTTAACAAGGTGTAATTATATTTACTTAGATAAATTCAGGTATATATCTAAATCCCATAATTAAATAGTATTTTACAAAAATGTCATTCATCGATTAGTTTTATTATTATATCGTTAAATATTGATATTTTGAATTTTGCAAGAAATATCTTTATAGTTTTGTAGCTATTCATTAACAAGATAATTTATCATAAATATATGTTAATTTGCAATACCATGAGACCAAAAATATACGCTACTATTTTACTTCTTTTTTTTATTTCATTTAATGCTAACGCACAAACCCCTCCTAAATTTCCTGGAGGAGTATCGGGAGCTGAAGTTTGGTATATTGCAGATCATGCAGATCTTGATTTGGAACAGTTTAAAAATGATGGAACTGAACCCATCGAGATTAGTGCTTGCAATACTAGTAATTTAAATAATGGATTGTTTAATTTTAATCATTCTATTGATGTAGGTGGTTCAGATGCAGGTAATCAACTTTGTTTAAAATATAATGCTACCTTAGAGAACACGACATCACGTAATGTGTTTTTTGTCGCAGAGCTTTATAAAAAACAAGATATACATTACTCATACCTTACAACAGATTGGAATCAGATTTTATCAGGTTTACCTCAAGTAACCTCTGAAACGATACACAATCGTTTTGATATTTCTATGAATACACTTTATGTAGATGAACATTTAGGAGTATATATATCTGATAATAATGCTAGTGTTAATTTTTACCATTGGAATATTTACAATACTGACAGAAAATATAAAAGTTATGGTTACGAAGGAGAAACTACCTTTTATATAGGTAAAGACTTTGTTAATACAACAGAAAGTATAGATGCACAGGGTTTTGAAGGGAACTTTCCCGAGTTTGTTTCTTACCCATTTGAATTGTCTGCTAACCAACGTAATAGAGTGGAATCTTATTTAGCACTTAAGTATGGTCTTACGTTAGTAGATGAAGTTTATAAAAGTGCAGAAAATATTGTTTTTTGGAATACTACTACTGATGATGGGCAATTGAGTAATCAAAATTTTAGGACTAATATTTTTGGTATAGGTCGTGATGATATTTCAGGACTTAACCAATTACAGAGCGAGAGCTACCACAATCAAGATTATTTGATAGCATCAGTAAAAAAGCTGGTAAATACAAACCCTGAAAAACAACAACTAGTTAGTATAGACAATGAAAATTTTGTTGTTTTCGGGGATAATAACCAAGCGGATGGGTTACAACCAGAGAATGATTTTAATGTTCGTGCCTTAAACAGAAAATGGCTTTCTCAAAATACTGGAGATGATTCATCTACTATTCCCATTTTCTTTAAGCTTAATATAAATGGTGCAATAGCACAAGAGTTGGCGAATGATCCTGAATTGAAACTTTGGATGTTGCATGATAAGGATGTCACAGATCAGGCAGAATCAAATTTCAATAGTCAATACGTTGATTATTACGAACCAGTGAATATGGACGGACTGCAATATGGCTTTTTTGAGAATGTGTTTTTTGATACTGATGATAATATTTACGACCAATTTACTTTTGGTGTAGGACCTGAGATGATTGTGCAAGTGCGCCTGCGTGATGAATGTGAGCAGCAAACACTACGACCTGAAGTAGTAATAACGGGAGGTACTCCACCTTATAATATTAACATCACAAGTACATCGGGTGCTAATGATGATTATCCTGATCAAGGAAATATCATGGAGTTTGTTGCTACAAACGGTGAAACTTACACTATAACAGTAACTGATTCAGACTCACCGGTTGCTAATCAGGAGCAAACAGAGATAACTATAAACATATTACCTATTTCGGTGGATTTAGGAAATGATATAGTGTTGGATGAATCGCTACAAGAAGTGACACTAGACGCTGGAGCACCAGGGGGTGTAACTGTTACAGACCCTAACGCTACATATAATTGGTTGTTTAAAGGCGAACCTTTACAACATTATGATTATACATTACTTGCTGGCGAACCAGGAGAGTATACTGTGGTAATAACTAGTGCTGATGGTTCTTGTGAAATTGAAGACTCTGTTGTGCTTAGTTATAATTTTGGAGGTAACATAGTAGAGGACATTAGTTGCGACGATACTGCCGCTGCATTCATTTTAAATACTAGTGGAGGCGTACCACCATTCACTACAACTCTTGTTAATACGTCAAGTTCAGATCCATCAGAATTTATAACAATTTATCATAACACACCTACATTTCATACTGATAACCAAGATATTAATAGCGCCACTATTCCTTTTGGAGAATACAATATAACTACTATAGACGCAAACTTAGGCGTTGTATTTACCCAAAATAACTTAGAATTTAAAGACCCTCTTGAAGGGATGGACTTAGATGTAATATCGCAGTTAGAACAAAATTGTATTGATACTGGTACCAGTCTACTTTATCCGGTTTTTAGTAGTTGCAATGTTCCGTCAAATGTTTATGCATTATCAGCGTTGGTCAATAACCCTAATGTTTATTACGAATGGGAGGTTAATCATAATGGTACGACTCAATACATATATGATCCAGTAGTTGAATTATATTTGGATACTCCAGACAATAACGTATCTGAAATTATAATTACAGTTACTAACTCGTTAAGTGGATGCCAAGTAATAGAAAATTTTGGTCTAGAAAGAGGATGGAGAATACGCGAGATTCCTAGCCAAACTACATCTTTAAGACCAGGCAACAATACATCAGTTCCAGAAGAGGTTTCTGATATCCAACCAACAGCAAGCCTAAAAACAACTTTATACCCTAATCCTAGCGAATCGGGTACAACATTTCATTATGAAATTTCTTCAACAGAAATACTAGAGGGAACTGTAGAGATATATAGCCCTACGGGGGCGCTAGTACACCAAGTTACTATAACAGGAAAAACAAATTACAATTTACCATTTGACCTTGCTTTATCTTCAGGAGTTTATTTAATAGCTACTAAAGTAAACGGAAAAGTACTAACTGAAAAACTAATTATTGACTAGTCATGGCAGTAAACAATTTTAACAAAATCAGAAAGTCGTACGCAGTAAAAGTATTGTTTACTTCTATTTTAAGCAACTTAGTTTTATTTGGTCAACCAATACAACAAATAATCTCAAACCATTATATCAACGATGCCAAACGAAGTAGTATAATAAATTACAGTTCTTCTAGTGGCACTGAGGAGGTTAGTAATTCAGAGCGTTCCAATAAAGGTGGGAGTGATACTTTAAAAGTTCCTGCAACACCTAAAAAGACTACACTTGCTCAGCCGAATGCTACTTTCAAATCATACAATGTATTTTATGCCCAACAACCACAAGGCGTTATAGGTAAATTATCAAGCTCTGAAGGTGAAAACCCTAGAGATAACTTTTTTACAATTAACTTGCCAGACAATATCCACTCAAACAATTATAAAGCTACTCTAGTTTATGATGTTTACGGTGTAGCAAGTGCAGCACATACTACAAAAAGTATAAACAGTAACCCATCATACGGAGGTAAAGTTATCTTAAAAAGTCAGCAGTGGAATGCAGTTAGCGAAGACGTATCATTAACGCAACTAAAGTCAGGAATAAATGAAATTTTCTTTAACCGTAGAGTAGAGGAGAATTATCAATATGAGATTAAAAATCTCAGAATCAAATTAGAGAATGGAGATAACAATACGATCTCAACAAAACAGCAGCAGCTTATAAATTTTAACGGAAATGTTTACCTATTGGGCAGCGTTATAGCTACTGATATTAAACACGTTGAAGCCTTTGGGCAAACCATTCCTGTTCAAAATGGTGTTTTTGAACATGTATTGCAAAATGTACCAGAAACTACAACCAAAATAGATGTTATTTACAATGGTAACAATGAAAGTAAAAGAATTGTTAGCTATCCTTTAACCTATCAAAATAGCGATAGTGATTATCAATTTTCAGATTCAAAATTAAGCACTAACGAAATTGGGTACAATTTAACCGATTGCGCCATTTACGATGCATTAACTATTACTGTTGAAGAAGAAGCAATAGTTAGTAGCCCTAAAAGAAGCGTTAGTGTTAAAGGGCTACAATTTAAAGATGTAAAAACACTAAGTAACGACATGAAAAATGTAACTGCAGGTAAATTTCTGGGTTATAAAGTAAAAAAATACAATGTAACAGACAGTACAGCAATACAACTTAGATTAAAATACGATTTTGATAAAATACCAGATGGCTACACCCCGAAAGACGTAAAAACTTTTTATTTTGATAAAAAGCAGCGTAACTGGAAAATGCTACCGGTTGATAGTCTAGATTATGGTAATGAAGAAATTGTAACAACTATTGCAGGAGGTGAAGGCGAAACAGATTACATAAACGGTGTAATTCAAGTACCCCAGTCTCCAGAAGTAGGAAGTTTTGCGCCCACTACTATTACGGATATGAAGTATGCCGACCCTAGTGCAGGTATAGTAGGTATACAACCACCCAGCCCAAATAGTACAGGGGTAGCTACCACTAGCTTTCCTATAAAACTACCACCTGGCAGAAACGGTTTACAGCCATCATTACAAGTTACTTATAATAGCGAAGGCGGTAATGGCTGGATGGGTTTAGGTTGGAATTTAGCTACGCAAGCCATTACCCTAAATACTAAATGGGGTGCACCCTTGTTTGATGGTGATAACGAAACAGAGTTATATTCATTAAGTGGCTCAGATTTGGTTTTAAATGCAGCAGGTACTGAGCAAACACCCAACTATACAAACCCGCATAGGGAAACAAATGCTATCGCTAGAGTTGATGACAGACAATTTTATACCCGTAAAGAAGGAGGTTACCAAGAAATTATTCGTCATGGTACCAATCCGACAGATTATTGGTGGGAAGTAACAGATAAACAGGGTAATAAATCGTTTTATGGGGGAACCCCAGATGACAATGCTGCTGATAACTCTATTGTGTTAAGAACTCCAGATATTAACGGTGTAGCCAATAGTGGTAATATTGGTTACTGGCCATTAAAACGTATCCAAGACCCTTTTGGTAATTATATAGAGTATAACTACGATAAAACTAATTCTAATGTAAGTATAGGAGAATCATCCATAGAAGCTCAAGAACTTTATATTTCGAGTATTACCTATACAATGCATGCCAATATACCAAACTACTACAAAATTGATTTTATAAGAAACGAATACTCTTTACCGTTAGGTAACCCTTCAACTTTTACACCCAGAAATGACGTAACTTTTAATGCACGTAACGGGTACTTTCAGGTATTTGACGACTTACTTACTGAAATTCACGTATCGTTTCATCAGCAAGGACAGCCAAATACACGTATTCGATCTTACAAGTTTGACTATGAAGAAAAAAGCTTTCTAAAGCAACAGCTTATAAAAATATCTGAATTTGATGCTGGTAATGAGCTATTTTATTCTAATACGTTAGAGTATTATGATGATGATTTTAATCCTGATAGCGATGTCATTATCTCAACATCTACTCCTGATTCGTGGGAGAATATTGCATCTAATGATGGTGTATCTGGAAAATTAGACGATATACAAGGAGGGTTGAATATAGTTCCTAATGGCTCTCCATTAGGAACTTCTACAGCTTCAGGCTTTTCGTTTGGGCTTCGTGGTGGTGTTGGTATAGGGTTTGTACCAATAAACATTGGAGGTACGTTGGGTGTATCTTATAATAGCAGTAAAAATAATCAAAAAACAAAAATTAGTTTTCTGGATGTTAATGGTGATGGATTGCCTGATAAAGTGTATCAGGCTCCTTCAGGGCTGTTTTACAGACCGAATATTTTAAATGAAGAAGGTACTAAGTATAGTTTTGGAGATTTTGTTCCTATATCTGGAGTAAATAAATTAAGTACTACAACCTCAAGAACCTCTGGTTTTGGAATTGATGGCGGTGTTGGCTTTGCAGGTTTTGGAGTAAGTGCTGGTAAGAGTTGGAGTACAACCAGATCAAGAACGGATAATTATTTTACTGATTTTAATGGTGATGGTTTACCCGATATGGTAGCTAGTGGTAGAGTTAATTTTAATACTACCATTACTGGCAGTGTAAATAATACACTTACTAGACATTTTGACCAAAATGTTAATAATTCCGAAAACCCAATAGTTTCTGGAATCATAAATGCAGAGCTTTTAAATGATCTCGAATTGGAATCGTTAGATGAATTGAGAGCCGAATATCCCCAATTTGACCATGTTAAAGTATGGAGTGCACCTTATACTGGTAAAGTAAGTGTAAGTGCCGATGAATTTATCGAACTTAAAAATATAAACTATTACACTAATCATCCTTTAGATGGATCCAACCAGATAAAACTTTCAATAGAACACTTCAAATCTGGGTCTGCAAACAGCGATGCAGAAATAATTGAGAGTTTAACCCATAATTTACCTAATAATAGCACTCAAGTGTCCAGTGTTGGTCTTGGTTCTCATCCTATTGATGTTGAAAAAGGCGATCTAATATTTTTCAGGGCGCACAATGTAGGTTATGGATATGGTGCTGAGGTAAAGTGGAATCCTAGAGTAGATTACCAAGGATTTGATACTGCTGGTAATCAGTTCCAATTCAACATCGATGACGAAACAGGTAAGTTTGGAAATGAGTATCGTTCTACAAATGACTATATTAATAATAATGCAGGCTTACTAGAACTTGATAATAATAATACGTACCAGATCAATTTCAATCTAGATACTAACCCGTACACTCAAGATCAATTTTCTGATGCGATAAGCTTCGTTATTAAAAAAACGAAGATAAGTTTACAAGATGGGAGTGAAGTTGTTGAAAATATTTGGAGAAAAACCTATAATCCAGTAACAGGGGGCATTACATCATCTAGTAATGCAAGTACAGACCAAGTATCTATTCCTTCTAATAGTAACACCAATTACTATTATATTTTACAATTTTACGTAGAGAGTGACTCTAATGTAAATTGGGAATCGATAAATTGGGAACCATATTATATTGTAAATAACGTTACAGATGATCCGTTAAATGCACCTGTAAAATATAAAATTTATAACGATAATATAAACGAAAGCATTTATTGGATTTTAGGTGGAGAATTACCTGACCCCAATATACAATCTGCTGCAGATGAGGATGACCCATTCCTTAGAATTAGTCATAATTTTACACTCCCAAGTAATGAAGCTTTAGGTTATATTGATGATGCGCTATATCCTTTAAAAGTAAACTGGGTTGTCAAACAAAAAGTTGGAACACAATCGTTAAATGCTGTTAATGTTGTTGTTAAGAAAACGTTTTATATCTTAAATACACAATCACAAGGTTATGTTTTAAGTAAAACAACAAGTACTGTTGGCGAAATAGATCCTTTACTTGATGAATATTATTTCGAACATACTTTCTCCAAGGAAGACATAAATCAGATAAAAAGTGGTAATGCAGGTAAAATATATGCTGCATTTTATATAGACAATCCTAACCTTATAAATAATAACGCCGATATTAATTTTGTATTAAGCCCTGATGTACCTAACTTAAATGATTATAGTTTTAGTGAGGTAACATTACAAAGTCCATTTATAGCAAAAACAGAAGACTTTTATGGGATACCTTATCGGGGTTGGGGGCAGTTTTTATATAACGGTGGTCTCGATGTTTCTTTTATTGAAGAAGGAGAGAATGCAGGAGAATTACAAATAGGTCCTGCATCAGTAGCCTATGGAATAAACCCAATTGATGTTAGTGCTCTGTATGAGGGTGATGTTGAGCCTACAGACCCTAACGATGAAAACTCAACCAATACCTTCTCATTGCGTTATGTAAACTACACACAGGCTAATAGTGGAGCTAGGATGTATAGTAACGATGCTATACCAAGCGCAGAACATGGTATTAATAATAATATATTGGTTACAAAATTAGGTCGTTTTGCTGAAAATGATATTTTTGATATATATATTGATCCTGATACAGTATTGCAGCTACAAAATACTCCTAATCAAAATAGTGTTTTTATTGGTTTAACACAACGTTCAAAATCAAAAGGTAGCGCAGAGTCTGGAGGTGTCGGATTCACTAATGGCACTAAAAGTGAAGCGAATTCACAAGTATTGAATCAATATATTGATATTAATGGCGATCGTTACCCCGATATTGTTTCCAGAAGTAAAATTCAATATACCAATATGCTTGGTGCATTAACCGATTTCACTGTATCCAATGCAGATGATCCCAATACTGATTTAGGTACACCTTTTGTTTCTGGAGATCAGAGCGATGACGAAACAATTGGAATTAATGTACCTGCTATGTTTCCAAATTCTTCAGAGTCGTCCAACGCGCAATCTACAGGTAATAAAACCAAAACGAACGTAAATTCTGGTATAAATACCAGTAGTGGCGAATCATACAATTCAAAGCAATGGATAGATATTAATGGCGACGGATTAGTGGATAAAGTTTTAATTAAGGAAAACGAAATAAAAGTACGATTAAATAGAGGGTATAGTTTTACTAATGAAGTAATATGGTACACTGCAAGCGGAAACTCTCTTGTAGCGAATAAAAGAGAAAATAGTAGCCTTGGAGGAGGGGTATCTTTAGGTAATTCGTTTGCTGCTGGTTTAGGTGTCGCAATTAGTGAGGCACACACAGGAGCAGGGTTTGTAGATGTAAATGGCGATGGTTTACCCGATTTGGTAATAAACAGTTCAAGCAGTTCCAACTACTATTTAAATACTGGTAGAGGTTTTGAAGGTACTCCTAAAACGTTTTATAATGATGGAGATGGTAGAATACAGAAAAACGAATCAGTATCAGGTAATATTTATGGTTCTTTTACAAAAGGCTTTATAATTCCACTTGTATTTTTACCGCCTATAAAAATTACTGCTTCTATTTCTGCTGGTACCAATGCCAGCCATAACGAAACTATTGCAGCTGTACAGGACATAAATGGAGATGGCTATACAGATGTACTTAAAAAAGGTAGTAATATAAACAATAGTAATATTTCTGTACATTTAAATAAACTAGCAAAAACCCATTTACTTAAAAAAGTAAATCTTCCGTTAGGAGGTAGTTGGACTATTGATTATAAAAGAGACGGTAACACTTATGATATGCCTAATAATAAATGGGTGTTAACCACGATACGAACTAATGATGGTTTTACTGGAGATAATAACCTTAAACCTGATGAAACATTAACAAGTGCAACGTACGAAAACCCAAAATACGACAGAAGAGAGCGAGAATTTTTTGGATATGAAAAACTAATCATAGAAGAAAAATATCCAGATACAGAGGAAACATACAGAAAAGCTGAAAAATCATACCACAACAACAACTATTATTTGAGCGGAGCTGAAAAATCAAGTATCCTATATAACGCATCTGATGAAATACTCTCTAAGCAAGAAACATTATATAACATACTAGATCCAGATAACCCTATAGTTAACTTAAATGCAACTGAGGAGGATAACTTTTTACAAACGGGCTTAGCAACGACCTTGTTCGATAAATCAAGACTATTTATAGCTCCCGTACGTGTTACCGCCACATCCTACGAAAATGGTGAAGGGCTTACTGCAGTGAAAGAGTTTAAAGAATACGACAAGTACGGTAACCTCCTTACTTACGTTGACTATGGCGAGGGTAATAATGATGTTTACAGAACTGAGATAGTATACTATGACGAAGGAGCTATAGCAAATCTCGATAATGCTACAGGTTTTCCAACTAGGGTAAGGGTTTTTAATAATGCCACCAATGAACTATTACGCCAAAGAACTGTATACCGTGTGAGTACAAAAGGTAAGGTAAACAGACTTATTACTAAACTCAATGAAAATCAAATAAATGTTACAAAATTTGTTTATGATGATTATGGGAATTTAATAGTTGTACTTCAAACAGACAATACCAATGACTTAGGAGAAATTTATAATACGGGTATCTATTACGATACAGTTTTGTCTACTTATCCTATTACATATGGTAATTCATTTGAAGAAAACTCCTATACTACATACAATTATTTATTCGGAATCCCTGTATTTACTACCGATAGTAACGGTCAGTCCATGCGAACTCGTATCGATAATAGGGGTAGGGTAGTAGAAGTAACAGGACCTAACGAACTAGCACTCGAAAATCAAAATGGTAACGGTAATGCTTGGACCATTCGCATGAATTACAAAGGGCAAATGGATGCAATGAGTACAACATTAGCCTCAGATGAATATATGATTCCTGCAACAGGAAGTTTTGAGTACGATGATATAACACAAGAAGGTACAGCACAACATTATGCCGTTACCCGACATTTTGACCCTGAGTTTGCAAATGGTACCACCACTACAACCAACGAGCTACTAACCATAAGTATAGCAGATGGCTTTGGGCAACCTTTACAAGTTAAAAAAACGCATCAAACAGGCACAACTACAAAATGGATTATAAATGGCTTTGAGAAAAAAGATGCATTTGGTAGAACTACAGAAAACTATTTACCAATTACCCAAACACCATACCCTACAGATGTTTATAATATTGACAATGCCTCATTACAATACGTACAACTGCCAGCACAAGAAACCCCTATTACGGTAACAACTTATGATGCTCGCAATCGTGTAAAAACAGTACAACAAATAGATGAAACAGCAAATGCAGTAATCGAATACAGTATTGAGGATAATATGTTTGTACAAAAACTTACCAACGAAAACGGGCAAACCAACAAAACCTATACCGATATTAGAGGGCGTCAGCGTAAAACAATACAAAACGAAGGCGTAACAGGCGGAAACGGAAACCCAGTAACCCCCAATACCACAACGTTTGGTTACAATGCCATTAACGAGTTACTTACGGTAACCAACACACAAGGGCAAACCACCCGATATACCTACGATTTGGCGGGCAGAAAAACAGAAGTAAAACACCCCGACCGTGGTGTGGTAACGTTTACATACGATACAGCTAACAGAATGACAGTGCAAACCAACTCCAATTTATTATTGGATGATGCAGGGGAGAGCATAGAATACACCTATGATTTTGGGAGGTTAATAGGCATAACTTACCCCCAAAACCCAGAAAATAATGTAACGTACACTTATGGTGCTTACGATGACCCGTTAGCACTATCAGAAAACGCTGTAGGACGTTTATTACAACAAGAAGATGCCTCAGGCGTACAAGTGTTTGGCTACGGGCGCATGGGCGAGTTAACCAAAAACCTACGCTCAGTAGCGGTAGCAGGGTACCAATCGTATTGGTTTTTTACCCAATGGCAATACGATAGCTGGAACAGGGTACAAAAAATTATATATCCTGATGAAGAAGAAGTAGATTACGAGTACAACACAGCAGGAGCCCTTAAAAAAATAACGAGTATTATACCCAACCGTACAGTACAAGACATAGTAGAGAATATAAAGTACAACGATTATGGCGAACGCCATAGCATAAAATATGGTAACGGTGCCACAACAACCTATAATTACGACTCCAGACGCAGGATGAACCAAATAAATCATAATTTTAGTGCCAATTTTGCCATTACTAAAGATTATGCGTACGACCCGCTCTCTAACATAACGAGTGTAACAACGGGTAATCCAACAAGTAGCTTACCCGATGCTGGCGAAATAGGAGGCCCCATAAACCATACCTACCAGTACGATGCTTATAATAGGCTAACCCATGCCGAAGGGAACTATGTAGGAGCTAACGATATTGATGGTGACTATTTGCGCCAAGAATACAGTTTGGATATGGAATACAACGTAAACCACACCATAAGGAAAAAAAGACAAGTACAATACCAAGGTGCCGTATCCAACCATACGGATGTCCTTACAGGCGGAACCCCAGTGTATAAAAACAGTTATGAGTTGGATTATAATTACGATGCCACCCAAGGCTCTAACCGTAATATAACCACCAATAATACCGATTATACCTACGGGCAACCCCATGCCGTACGCAAGCTAACCGAAACCCCAAGTTGGGTAACCAACCCTGCGGCAGACGACCCGCGTATAAAACACAAAGAAATTACGTACGATGCCAACGGAAACCAAACAGAAATAGCCGAAATATTGGGCGATGAAAAAACCGTACTACGCAGAAACGTATGGGACGAAGAAAACCGCCTATTAGCGGTTGACCTAAAACCAGACGAGAAAACAGTACACCCCGTAGCCGTATACACCTACGATGCAGGTGGCGAGCGTACCATAAAATACAATTACGACCGTATAGATACCCACTCCAACGCTACAGAGGCAGGCGAAAGCAGCGTAGATAACATAATGATATACCCTAGCGGTTTACTGGTAGGAAAAGCTATCTATAATACAGAAAAAGGAGCCAACCGCCTTAGCTATACCAAGCATTATTACGTAGGAGCAGAGCGTGTAAGCACCAAAACAGGTACTGCAATAGGTATGGGATACTTTCCCGAAGGTGCATTGGATAACCAAATGGTTAACCTAAATCAAGAAACCATAGCAAGTACCAGTGATGTTTATGTTGATCAAGCCCGTACAGCTATAGTAGCAATCCATAATGAACTCAATGTAGCCCCACCTGTATTATTACCCGATATGGATGAAGATGGTTATACAGGAGCCGACCATCAAGAAAGTCACGGATTAGAATTACATACGCACTACTTCCATCCTGACCATTTGGGTAGTAGTAGTTACATCACCAATGGGGCAGCAGAAGTAACTCAACACATGGAATACTTGCCTTTTGGTGAGACTTTGGTAGATGAACATAATAACTCCCATAACACGCCATTCAAATTCAACGGTAAAGAATTTGATGAGGAAACAGGAAATTATTATTACAGTGCTAGATACTACGACCCTAAATTGAGTATCTTTATATCTGTTGACCCCCTTGTAGAGCAAACGGGCGATACTTATGGATATTGTTATCAAAATCCAATTAATTTGACTGACCCTACAGGTATGAGTGCTGATTTGCCACCTACTGATTATTACAATCTTTATGGTAAACACGTCAAACATGTTGACGATGG
This sequence comes from Flavobacterium litorale, assembly GCF_019613795.1. Taxonomy (NCBI): domain Bacteria; kingdom Pseudomonadati; phylum Bacteroidota; class Flavobacteriia; order Flavobacteriales; family Flavobacteriaceae; genus Flavobacterium; species Flavobacterium litorale. The sequence continues at coordinate 2,642,164 of NZ_CP080429.1, read as the reverse complement.
TAGTGATGCAAAAAAAATGGTTTTGACATTTTCAAAGAAGAGTAAAGAAGTTGATGAAACTATCGCTAAAGGATATTATGTTAATCAATTTACGGATTCTGAAGTCGAAAAAATGGATGAAATTTATTCATATGGTAAAAAAGACGAAACCGAACTTGAAAAAGGTTTTCTGAGAGGACAGAATGGAACCAGTTCTGAAATAGTCACTGGTGTGGAGAAAAGAGAAATAGGATCCGAAGAATGGCAACATGCAATTGATGACCTATCATCAAAAGGAGATACTCCTGCTTCAAGTGTCCATTTACATAACCTAATCTTCGATAAAAATAAAAAAGTAAAACAATTTGGGGCTCCTAGGGGCTCTGATGGTGATATACTTGAAAAAAATATCTTAGGTATACAGCCTTCAATCGCTTTGGGCTGGAAAAGAATTGAGATTGTGGATTTTAATAGTGTATCAACTGAGAAAAACTATAAGTACCTACCAAAAGTAGGTTTCTTTACCTTGGGTGTCCGAGAAATAATTTCAGTAGATTATTCTACACTAAAGAACGCAATAAAAAAGATGAACAAACATAAACCTTAGAGAAAATGATTAAATTTAAACATACATTATTGTTACTATTTGGCTCAATAGTCATAATTTCATGTAAACCGATGTATTTTGATATTAACGGGTATAGTTACATTACAGATAATTATAGTTTTAACTTCGGATCTAATTTTAACGAGTTTTATTACAATTCAACGATTCACGGTGTAGCGGAAGAAACAGTTTACTATAAGCAGCACTTTAGAATCAACTTACCAAAAAAAATAATCACTTTCGCAATATCTGACAATGACTTTTTCTTTGAATTTCCTGATAAACAAATTATTTACATAAAATCAGATTACGAAACCCTTGGTGTAAAAGATGATTGGATAATTTCGGATTATTATGGAGATATATCCAGTGAATATCCATTTATTTGGTATTGGAAAGAAAGAGGTTATAATATTAGATATCTACAAGGCGAACGAGAAAATAGAATAAATAAATTATATTCTAATGGCAAAATTGATATTATTTTGTACAATATAAAACCTGAAAATGTTGAAAAATATCTTACTCTCATTAAGAGTTTTAAAATAGTTGATTACGATAAAATAGAGGAATGATATGTATAGGTCAAAATTAGTCTTAGTAAAAAATATTTAGCTTAAATTTTTATAAATCAAAATTCTAATTTAGAGTAAGTTGATTTAAAAAGGTGTGCAATTATGCACACCTTTTATATTTTAAACACAAGTAAAAATTTCAAATTGTGTTTTTTAATCTTTATGGTATAAATTGGCAGAAATGTTATGGAATGTATAACAGTAACCATAATACATATAGTTTAGAATTACATACCCACTACTTCCACCCCGACCATTTGGGTAGTAGTAGTTATATTACTAACGGGTCAGCAGAAATAACCCAACATATGGAATATTTACCTTTTGGTGAGACTTTGGTAGATGAACATAATAATTCCCACAATACGCCATTCAAGTTCAACGGTAAGGAGTTTGATGAGGAAACGGGAAATTATTACTACTCCGCTCGTTACTACGACCCGAAATTGAGTATATTTATATCGGTAGATCCACTGACTGAGAAATATCCTAGTTGGAGTTCTTATGCTTATTGTTTTAATAATCCAATTAACTTTGTTGACCCTACAGGTATGGAGGGAGAACATATTGATCCCTCAGAATTAATGAAAAAAAGTAAAGATCATGCTGAAGCGTTTATAGAATTTGCCAAAAGTAAAGAGGGTAAGGAGTTTTTGGATAAATATGCATCTAAAGGGCAAAAACTTGAGTACAAAGGGGAAGTATACTATCAAGCTGATGAAGCTGGAGAGTTACATAATGAAGGAATTGATTTGAATTATACTTTATCTAATTCAGAGAAAGGAAGTACTACTCGTGGAGAGTTTATTATGAGGAAAAGAAAAGGAAGTAAATATGATGTAAATGTTCACATAGCTGATAAGGGATTTGGGAGTAGTAGCACTAAGTTTAATTTGCTTGAGGCTATAGTCCATGAAAGTTTTCTCCATGTAGATGCAGATGCTTATGATTTTATTGATGATGGTCGAGCTAATTATTCAAGTGTTCCAAAGAAGTTTAGGTATGCTAAAAACCATTCTGATCACTATCACATTAGTCATGGTGCAATTTATAACAATACTGATGATAAAGTTCAACAATTTACTGTAAAGGGATTTAACATCTTACATAGGGCATCGAAAAAATGGAACTTAAATTTTACAAAAGCACAAATTAGGACTCAAATGTGGGATTTTAGTGGATCTCTAATAAACGTAAATCCTAAAACTGGAGAATTGGAATACAAACCCTAATTAATTACAAGGCATGAACAATTTTAAAGCGTTAAAACTGATAACCATAATATTTTTATTAGGTTGCAGTAATAGTTATGAAAATGATAGTAAAATAATTTTTACTACTGGTATTGCCATGGATCCAAGTGAGCCTAGAATAGGAATTGAAATAAAACCAGACACTTTATTTTATTGTTTGGAGAAGCACGAAAAAGCAGAATATGATTATTATTACTGTTTACAAAGAACCAATGTTGAAGAGTATATTAGAAAATTAAAACCTCTCTTTAACTATTACCCTAAATATTCTGACATTCCAGATGCAACTCCATGTCAGTTGGATATTGTTGAGAAACAAGATACTTTAAGATTTGTATTCTATTTAGAATTAATTAATGATAAACAGCGTGAAATCATTCATGATTTAATCACTTTGAAAGATTGTGATACTATCAAAATAGAACATCGTGATTTCCCAGTAGAATTATTACTGGATAAGTTACCTGAGCCACCTTTAGTAGGTAATGATACAGATTAGTTGATCTAAATTTTATGAAGTCTGTAATAATCATACAAGATTTGATTATAATACATACGGTTTAGAATCGCATACCCACTATTTCCACCCTGATCATTTGGGTAGTAGTTACATAACCAATGGGTCAGCCGAGATAACCCAACATATGGAGTACTTACCGTTTGGAGAAACGTTGGTAGATGAACATAATAACTCCCACAACACACCCTTTAAATTCAACGGTAAAGAATTTGATGAAGAGACAGGAAATTATTATTATTCGGCTCGTTATTATGATCCTAAAATGAGTATTTTTATATCGGTGGATCCACTCGCAGAGCAAACTGGCGATACTTACGGGTATGTTTATAATAATCCAATTAATTTGGTTGACCCTACGGGGATGAAAGGTGATGATTGGTATATAGATGCACAAACAGGAAAAGTACTGGGACAAGATGGAGCTGCCACAAATGAATTTAGAGTAGTGTTTAAAAGTGATTGGGATGAAAAAGTCTCAGTTAATGGTGGAAGTAAATCCGAGCAAGCTACAAAGGATTTACAAAGTGTAAGTGGAAAAATAACAGTCAATTCTACAAAAATTGCAAAAGATATTAATACTATTAATAATCAAACTATTGCAGATCAAACAAAAGAAAGACAGGTTTACATTGGATTATTAGTTGATACTTCTACCGATTACCCTACTGCTGAAGTTACTTCTGCAATAGGTCCAGCTGGTGTCAGTGGGCTCACAGAGCCAGAAATACATGAGACAACTGATGGAGAAGGTAATTTGACATCTAGAAGATTCGCTGGTACTCGTCTACGTCCTCTAGCTCAAATTCATAGTCACAATACAGCACCCAAAGGGAAAAAAAATGTCGCACAAACATCTGATAGCGCAACAACTTTTGGTCCTTTTAATGATAAGTCTACAGCTGCTGGTTTTGGAATTACTATATATGCTATTGATTCTTGGACAAAGATTACGCCTGGAGGAAATGCTATCCATAGAGTCAACGCTCGTGGGAAAGCTTCAACAAATGTAGGAACAACTGAAGCCCATGATATTGGTAACGACGCATTGAGAGAATATGTAGGTAATTAAAAATTAAAGTCATGATAAAAGTATTGAAACTAATGTTATTATTATTGTTGTTATTTGGGTGTTCTAGCATTAAAAGAAACAGTTCTGATAGAAATTATTCAAATGGTATAGTTTACATTATTCCAAATCCAGTTGTAAAACTAGCTTCTACTCATCTGAACGAGATTAGTACCGAAAAGGAATATATGCCATATTTTGTATTATATTCTGACTCTGGATCTAATGAATATATATTATATATTATTAATTATTATTATCAGAAAGATAAATGGGTACAAAATACTAACAGATATGTTTCCATTAACGGAACTTTATATCCTCTGATTTTTTATACTGATTATACTTTTGCAAATACTGAAAATGCCCAAGAATATCTAGATAATTATAAGAATAACATATACTTGAGAAGTATGAAGAGGGCAATCTTTGATAGGGTTTATCATATAGCTTTCAAAGAAAACGGGGAAGTATTATCTAAAGGTTATTAATAGTAATATTTAAGTCTGATAAGGTGTAAAACTAAAACGTGATAATAGTAATATTCAAATTAGTTGATTGCAAGTCGTCTATGGAGTCTTAACAAGGTTTATCCCTTAGCTATACCAAGCACTATTATGTAGGTACTGAGCGAGTAAGTACCAAAACAGGCACAACAGGAGGTTTGGGTCAATTTCCTAGCGAACTACTGTACGGAGCAGTGAGCACACCAAATGAAGCTCAGATGCCTGATTTAAACCAGACTGCAATAGAACAAATTGGCACTGCTTACCTCCAACAAGCCCGTAGTGCTATTCTGGCAATACATAATGAGCTTAATGTAGCTCCACGGTAATGTATCAGATGTGTTGATGGTTAATAATTCCATCTAACATATACAGATAATCAATTACTTATAGTAATATTGTAACTAAACTAAAAACAACCTTCGGGTTGTTTTTTTATTTTATAATGTCTTAAATTGGAAAAAATGGCTTCAAACCAGACTTGGTGTTACAGATGTGTTGGTAAAATTAGTAACATGATAAAATATGGAAAAACAAGGTCAGGTAACCAGAGATATATCTGTAAGTTTTGCAGGAAAACAAGAGTTGAAAATTATGCTTATCAACATACAAACCTGATATTGATAAAAGTAACCCTGTTGCGCCAGACTACCACGATATATATAGTTTAGAATTACATACGCATTACTTCCACCCCGACCATTTGGGTAGTAGTAGCTACATCACCAATGGGGCAGCAGAGATAACCCAACATATGGAATACTTGCCTTTTGGAGAAACGTTGGTAGACGAACATAATAACTCCCATAACACCCCGTTTAAATTTAATGGTAAAGAATTTGATGAAGAAACAGGAAATTATTATTACTCGGCTCGTTATTATGATCCTAAAATGAGTATTTTTATATCGGTTGATCCTTTAGTAGAAAAGACTATGGATTCGTATGGATATACTTATAACAACCCTATTAATTTGGTTGACCCTACGGGGATGAGTGCTGATTTACTACCTACTGATTATTATAATATTTATGGGAAACACGTGAAGCATGTAGATGATGGTAGTAATGCGAAAAAAATGGTTCTGACATCTGAAAAGGGAGGTCAGAAAGTAGACGAGGCTATAAGTAAGGGGCATGTTATGAATCAGTTTAGTGATAGTAACATTGAAAATATGGATGAAATATATAAATTTGGTAAAAAAGATAAAACTGGAGCTGAGAAAGGTTTTATTATGGGGCAAGAAGGAGAGTCCTCCGTTGTAGTTACAAGCGAGGAAGCTGGAAAACTAGATGACGAATGGAAAATAGCTATAAAGGATTTACAGGATAGGGGAATAGTTCCATCATCAGATGTACACCTACACCCATTAGAGTATGAAAATGGTCAAGTAAAAAGATTTGGTAAGCCTATAGGTTCTCCTGAAGATATAAAACCTAAAAACAATAAAGGTTTCACTCAACCATCAATAGTTTTAGGTTGGAAGGAGATACAAACGCCTTTACCTTTTGGAGAAAAGGGAGGCGTACTTAAAAATGATCATGTTCCAAAAATTGGATTTTTTACTTCTAACCTTGATGAAATAATTACTGTAGATTATAGAACTTTTAAGAAAGGAGTTAAAAAAATGAACAAACATAAGCCAAAAAAGTAAATATGAAAAAAGCTATCATACTAACAGTCTGTTTGAGTTTTCTATCTTGTAATACATACATTGACATTAATCGATATAGTCATCATACAGAGAGGTATAAATTTCATTTTTACCATGATTTCAATGAATACATCTATTATTCAAAAATTTATGGTAAAGCTGGTGATAAATTATACTATCCATATCACTTTAATATTAAGTTACCTAAAAAGATTGCTAATTGGGGAAGTTCAGATACTAATTTCTTTTTTGAATATAATTCTAAACAAATAATTTACATAAAATCAGATTACCAAAACCCTGGCATAGAAGATAAATGGGTTATTTCGGATTATTATGGAGATATATCTAGAGAGTATTCATTCATTTGGTATTGGAAAGAAAGAGGTTATAATATTAGATATCTACAAGGCGAACAGGAAAATAGAATAAATAAATTATACTCTAATGGCAAAATTGATATTATTTTGTACAATATAAAACCTGAAAATGTTGAAAAATATCTTACTCTCATTAAGAGTTTTAAAATAGTTGATTACGATAAAAGAGAGGAATGATATGTATAGGTCAAAATTAGTCTTAGTAAAAAATATTTAGCTTAAATTTTTATAAATCAAAACTCTAATTTAGAGTAAGTTGATTTAAAAAGGTGTGCATAATTGCACACCTTTTATATTTTAAAGACAAGTAAAAATTTTAAAGTGTGTTTTTTAATCTTTATGATATAAATTGGCAGAAATGTTATGGAATGTATAACAGTAACCATAATACATATGGTTTAGAATTGCATACCCACTATTTCCACCCCGACCATTTGGGTAGTAGCAGTTATATAACTAACGGCTCTGCAGAAATAACCCAACATATGGAATATTTGCCTTTTGGAGAAACGTTGGTTGATGAACATAATAACTCCCACAACACCCCATTTAAGTTCAACGGAAAAGAATTTGACGAAGAGACGGGTAATTATTATTACTCCGCTCGTTACTACGACCCGAAAATGAGTATCTTTATATCGGTGGATCGCTTAGCGGAGGAGTATCCCAGCATTTCATCATATGCGTATGTAGCTAATAATCCTATCAATGCTATTGATCCTGATGGCAATAGAATAATATTTGTTGTTTACCATAAGAAAGGACGTCCCTCTACATATACTTATCAAAATGGAAACTTTTATGATAACAAAGGAAAAATATATAATCCTGAAAAGGGAGGGACTATGTATAAAGTATTAGATTCCTATAGAAAAATAGAAGCATCAGATGATTCAACATTAAAGGGGATGTTGAAGACCCTAGAGACGAGTGAACAAAATCATTGGGTTAGTGATGGTCCCAAAAATCAAGTTACTCCAGATCCTAATACGATGTCAGTTAAAGAAACCAGAGAGAAAGTTACAAATGGTAATCCTGTTGATACTAGAACAACTCATAACTTTTCTGATGAAGAAATGAGTAGGCTTGAAGAAAGTATTGGTGTTCCAGAAACTCCTCTTTCTATAGTGTCTCATGAATTAAAACATGTATATGATTATGATCAGGGCTGTATGGCTGATAGTGTGGATATTGATTCTTCTGCAAAAGACCCAGCTGAAATTAGAGCAGTAAATATAGAAAATAGAGCCCGTAAAATAGAAGATTTATCAAAACGTACAAAGTACGGTGGAGAAGAAATAGACCCTAATAAGTTAGAATAAGATGAAAAAAATAAGTGTTTTAATTGTTTTTAGTTTACTTTTTTGCTTCTGTAAAAGCAAAAAAGGTGGAAAGTTTGATGAAAAATTAATTCATAGAATTGCCACAGAAAATTCTAGCCTTCCCTCTCAATATGATATGTACTTCTTCTATGTGCAATGTGAGAAAGAGCAAATTTCAGAAATTAATGTTAAACAGTTGCAATATATGTATAATGATAGTAATACAGTCGATGAAAGTTTCGAAGACTTTTTAAAACGTGCTTTACATCAAAAACAAAACTTTATTAATGTAAATGATATTATAGATTGCTTTTACATTGATAAAGAAGTGATGATATACTATCAAAAAGTAAATTTTTCAAATTTTATTGAAAAATATTTTGAAAGAGATAATAAGTCATACAGATTGAAAAGAGAATTTAATAAAAAAAGGAGGTCTATATTTTACTACTGTTTTTTAAATAATTATCTAGGTGTGTTTGATGGTTATGGAGGCTTTTACTATATAATGAAAACATCTGATATTTATTGAATTAATATTTGCTTTATAACTTTTTTATTTTGAGATTTTTGAAAAAAAAATAGTTCAAATTAGTTAATAACAAAATATTTGGTTTAAATTTTTGAAAATTAAAATACTAAAAATTGAATAGTATTTTAGAAAGGTGTACAGTTATGTACACCTTTCTCGTTTTTACCCAACACATGAACTACTTACCGTTTGGAGAACCGCTGGTTGACGAACATAATAACTCCCACAATACGCCATTCAAGTTCAACGGAAAAGAATTTGACGAAGAGACGGGTAATTATTATTATTATTATTATTATTATTCCGCTCGTTATTATGATCCTAAAATGAGTATCTTTATATCCGTTGACCCGCTTGTTGAAGAAACATTTGATACTTACGGATATACTTATAACAACCCCATCAATTTGGTTGACCCTACAGGAATGAATGCAGAGGATCCCCAACCTCCTACGGATATATTTATGGTCTTTAAAAATCATGATGGTACTTACAGAGCCCAGTTATGGAAAAGAATTAAGGACGGCAAGAATGAGCAGATGTATATGATCATGGATGAAGGGGGTAAGTATGCGACTGAAATATTTCAAGGTAAAGAAGCTGGTTTGGATATGCATAAAGCTGGTATAAAGCTTGACGATATAAATTACGGTTATAATACGTTAGATGTTGTTGAAAATGCTGCAGTAGATTTTTGGACTTCTGATGAATACCGTACCAAGAGCGCTAGAGAAACGGCGGTCAGTTACGTGACCTCTTTAATTCCTTTTGAAGGAATGGTTGTTGGAATGTTGGCTCAGACTGGTAAATTAGCTAGAGGTCTTAGTGTAATTGGACCAAGAGCTAATTATCGAGAATTTGCCAAGAAAATTGGAGCGAACTTTTTGGATGTTACGGATGATGCTTGGACAATGCGGAAAAATATCGAGTTTTTACAAGGTGTAGTCAAAAGAGGTGATGACGTTATATTTTCTGGAAAATATAATCCTGCAAGACTTGACCCAAGCTCCGTTCTTGCACAAGAAATTAGATATTTGCAGCGACACGGGTATTCTTGGGACAAAAATTTTACTAAATTAGTTAAGCAATGATTTTTTAATATTATGAATACGATTATCAAAAAATATACTGATGCTTTTTTTGGGGCACTTATAACCAAGTTTAATTTTAATGTAAAAAATGAAATGATAAGTGATGAATCATATTTGGTAGAATATGCATCTGAAAACTATGTAATTAGGATAGAGAAATATAACCGTGAATTTTATCCTACTGTATATTCTATTAATGACCTAGATAATAAAATTAATTTTTTCAATTTAGCAGGCTTCCTAAATCAAAGTGATTCTAATACACCTAAATCAGAGTTTTTTCGGAAAGAAAAAGAAATTGAAGAATGTTATAAAAAGCAATTAAATCATATTTCAAATGCCATTTACAGTCATTTACATTTATTGGATTATTTTTTTTCGGAAGATAAGTACAATAAGAATGTTCTTAAATTCCATCGTTATTGGAAAAATAAGCATCCAGAACTATATAAAACATTATAATTTAGAAGGATAATGATTCGAATTATTTAATAACATAAGTATTAGGTAATGTATCAGACGTGTTGATGGTTAATAATTCTATCTAACATATACAGATAATCAGGTATTTACAGTAATATTACAACTAAGCTAAAACAACCTTCGGGTTGTTTTTTTATTTTATCATGTCTTAAATCGAAAAAAATGGCTTTAAACCAGACTTGGTGTTACAGATGTGTTGGTAAAATTAGTAACATGATAAAATATGGAAAAACAAGATCAGGTAACCAGATATATATTTGTAAGTTGTACAGGAAAACAAGAGTTGAAAATTATGCTTATCAAGCATACAAACCTGATATTGATAAAAGTAACCTTGTTGCGCCAGACGACCACGATACATATGGTTTAGAATTACATACCCACTACTTTCACCCCGACCATTTAGGTAGCAGTAGTTATATTACTAATGGTTCAGCAGAAATAACCCAACACATGGAATAATTGCCGTCTGGCGAAACCTTAATAGATGAACATAGTAACTCACACAACAGCCCTTTTAAGTTTAACGGTAAAGAGTTTGGCGAAGAAACAGGAAATTATTACTACTCCGCTCGTTACTACGACCCGAAATTGAGTATATTTGTAAGTGTCGATTCATTAGTAGAAAAAACCAGAGATGCCTATGGGTATTGTTACCAAAATCCTATAAATTTAGTTGACCCAACACTAATTTAAAAACGCTTTTGCTAAGGAGACCCTATAAGTGATGTGGAGAAAAAACGCATCAAAAAAGCACTACCCAATTATTAAGGTATTTTTTTGGTTTCGTTAAAATGTAAAATAAAATATCTTTATTTTTTCCATTTAATGTTACAACCCATACTAGGTTTTTGGTCTGTGCTTACTGGTTTTCCTGCAATAATGGCATCCAAAGCATTCGATAAATCATTACCTGTAGGTTGCCCCATATTTGGTCGAGTTTCATCAAAACGACCTCTGTATGCACATTTTAAATCGCCATCAAAAACAAAAAAGTCAGGTGTACATGCTGCTTGGTAGGCTTTAGCTACGTTTTGTGTTTCATCGTATAAATAAGGGAACGGATAGTCTTCTTCTTTTGCTACACGCGCCATGTGTTCTGGTGCATCTTGCGGATGGGTTGAACTATCGTTACTACTTATGGCAATAAACTGAATGCCTTTGGCTTGGTAAGTGGTGGCTACATCAACCAATTTTTTATTTATATGGTGTACAAAAGGGCAATGGTTGCATATAAAAACAACAACCGTTGCAATTTCCGAATGGAGTTGGTGTAACGAGAGTATTTTACCCGATATCGTATCGGGCAACGCAAAGTTAGGTGCCGTTGTTCCCAATGCCATCATGTTTGATTCTGTTAATGCCATATCATCTTCTTTATATTATTTCTTTCTGGTTTTTTTAGCCTTTTTAATTAGTTTTAAAGCCCAGTCGTAATGACTGGATGTTGCCGATACTAAATATGATCCAAGCGATGTACTCCCTGTCCATTTGTAGCGTTTTTTCTCAAAAAGCTCTTCATCAGTATGCTTTTCAATAATATGTTGTATTTGCTCAAAACTTTTGTTTAGGTACTTTTTAGCTTCTTTAAGGCTTGTGTTTTGGTACTGCTCCAAAATCCACCTATTCAAATCGGGAGTAGTTTTCCAAGTATATCCTTTTGCAGGCATATCAGGCTTGTTACCAGCCATACCTACTTTGTACCAATCTTGCACCATTAGGTGCCAATGGTGTAAATGCATTAAAATATCCCTAATATTCCTGTTCATGGTACCTTCAGGAAATTCTTTGTTCTGTTCTTCAATGCTTAACTGGTTAATAAAGTCGTTTAATTTATTAAAGTTTTCACTACTTAATTCCAGCAATGTAGTTTTAGATGTCGGTCTTGGCATAGTGTTATAGTTACAGTTGAATTAACATAATAATAGCGCATAAAAAAAGCCTGTATAAATATAATACAGGCTTTGGTAATAATAAAAGTTTATTTAGAATTTGTATCCTACAGAAAGCGAAATTACATTATTCATAGTATCAACAGTTTCTACACCTTCAATGTCTTCTGTAATGCTCGACATGCCTGCATAGTATCTTGCTTGGAAAAATACGCCCATTGGCAAATCATAAGCTACACCACCGCCTAAACCAAAGTCTATACTTTTGTAGTTGTCTTTTACATCGTTGCCATCAAATTCAGCACCCATCAAGAAACCAATTTGAGGTCCAGCTTCAATACTTAAACCTTCCATAACGTAGTACTTCGCCATAATTGGTACGTTAATATAATCCAAGTTAAGGTCAAATTCACCACCTACTCCGTTATCAGATTTTGCTCCTTGCATAGAGTATACTAATTCTGGCTGAACAGAGAATGTTTCGGTAAGTTTAAACTCAGCTAAACCACCAATGTGTAAACCAGTTCTAGAACCATTGGTTTCAGCATCGCCACCTAAATCAGCAATGTTTAAACCAGCTTTTACACCAAATTTAATTTCTTGTGCCTGTGCTGTAACACCTAAAGCTATTACAGCTACAGCAGATAATAAAATTTTTTTCATGTTTGTAAGTTATTTGTTGTTATGTTTTTACAAATGTAATTTATTTTTTCATTTATTAAATAATTAATATTAGCCTTGTTTTAATTCATTATCATTACAATGTTAACAATTATCCCCTCTAGTTTTAAAAAATGTGTATCGAATTATGACTCCGATTATTTTTTAGTTTAGCTTTTCTATAACAAAAAAGTGTTATAAAATATATTATTTTTGCCGAATATAATTATAACACAAACTTATACAGTATGAAAAAACTTTTACTTATTGTTTTTATTATTATGGGTAGTTATGCTACTACAAACGCACAGTCTTTTGGTATTAAAGCAGGACTAAATTTTGCTAATTTTAGTGGTAATGATGCTAACGATTTTAATGTGCTTACTAGTTTTCATGCAGGTATGGTTGCCGAAATAGGATTATTACAATCCTTAACCATACAGCCCGAATTACTATACTCTGTGCAAGGAGCGGAAGCCGATGACAATAATTACAAGCTTAATTATATAACGGTACCTGTAATGGCTAAAATTTATCTTACTGATAGTTTTAATCTGCACGGGGGGCCTCAGGCAAGTATATTAATAAGTGAGTCAGAAAGTTTTGATAGTTTTAATAGTAATACCTACGATTTTGGTTTTGCAGGAGGTGCAGAGTTTTTCTTTGCAGATAGTTTCTCTGTTCAAGCACGTTATATTTCTGGAGTAAGCGAAATATCAGACGATTTTGACCTCAAGAATTCGGTATTACAATTATCTCTTTGTTACATGTTTTAGTAAATAACCAAATTTTTAGATATGAAAAAACTATTATTTTTAGCAGTTGCATTAGCAGGTACATTTGCAGTACAGGCGCAAGGAATAAACTTTGGTGTAAAGGCCGGAGCTAACTTTTCTAACTTTAGTGGCGATGTTGACTCTGAGGGAATCACGAGCTTTCATGCAGGAGCTGTTTTAGAGCTTAATGTTCTCCCAGTATTATCAATACAAGGGGAAGGGCTTTTCTCTTCTCAAGGTGCTAAATTTGAAAATGAATTGGGAACAACTGATGTTGATTTAAGTTATATATCAGTACCTGTAATGGCAAAATATTATATAATACCCAGTAAACTAAGTTTAATGGCAGGACCTCAATTCTCGTTTTTAGTAGACGAAGCCGAAGAATCATTAGAGGCCAATAGTTTTGATATGGCAGCCGCAGGTGGTGTGGAGCTTAAAATAATGGGTGGGCTTTTTGCACAAGCGCGTTACACTATTGGTGTTACGGATATTGCTGATGATGTTGATGCCCAAAATGCAGTATTTCAGCTATCAGTAGGTTACTTCTTTTAATTAATACCTATTTCAAATGTATATATGCCGACCTACTAGCTAGGTCGGTTTTTTTATACCAATAAAAAACCTAAAATTATTGTAATAACGCTATAAAATAATTTACGATTACCTAATTTTACATGTATGAAAATCATCATCATTAACGGTCCAAATCTCAACTTATTGGGACAAAGAGAGCCAGAAATATATGGTAATAAATCGTTTAACGATTACTTTGAGCTTTTACAAGAAAAGCATCCCAGCGTTGAACTTTCGTACTATCAAAGCAATATTGAAGGCGAAATTATAGATAAAATTCACCAAGTAGGTTTTAGTTACGATGGTATAGTACTTAATGCAGGAGCCTACACACACACATCCGTAGCAATTGCCGATGCCATTAAAGCAATAACCACACCAGTAGTAGAGGTACATATATCCAACACCTTCTCACGCGAAACGTTTAGGCATCAATCATATATTTCACCAGTTTCTGTAGGTGTCGTTATTGGTTTCGGTCTTAACGGATACAATCTCGCAATACAGTCTTATAAATCATAATGTAAGAATTTTTATACTACTTTTAAGCTATCAGATTACCAGTTAGTTACATTTTATAATTTTTATTTATTTTTTAGATATAATTACAACATGTACCATTGTTGAATGCGATAGATTCCTTAATATTACACAAAATTAATAATCATTCTAAATTAGTATATTTCAAAAAATACTATAAATGTCCACCATACTTACTATCACCCTAAACCCAACTGTTGATAAAAGCAGTAGCGTAGCCAATATAAAACCCGAAAAAAAGCTAAGATGCGCTCCACCTAAGTACGAACCAGGTGGTGGCGGTATTAACGTATCTCGTGGTTTGGTACGTTTAGGAGTAAATACTAAAGCTTTATTTACAACAGGTGGACGTACAGGTAGTTTGTTAGAGGAGCTTTTGGAGCAAGAAAACATAAAAACACTCCCAATACCTATAGTTGCCGAAACCAGAGAAAATTTTGTGGTAGTAGATACTTTTACCAATGAGCAGTATCGTTTTGGTATGCCAGGTAAAACAGTAACTCCTGATGACAGGGTTGCTATAAAAAATGCAATAGCAGTAATACACCCTTTTCCAGAAATTGTGGTAATAAGCGGTAGTTTGCCTCCAGGTATACCCTCTGCATTTATTACAACTATAGTACAATTGGTAAAAAGTAAAGGCAGTAAGGTAGTTATGGATACCTCTGGTAATGCATTACAGGCAGCGCTTAACGAAGGGGTTTATTTACTTAAACCTAATATTGGCGAACTTAGCCGTTTGGCAGGTATTGAGTATTTGGATAACGATACGGCAACCCATGCAGCATTACAACTCATTAACAAAGGTATGGCAGAGGTTATTGTAATATCTATGGGAGCGCAGGGAGCTTATTTAGTAACTAAAAACAAACAGGTGCATGTACCTGCGCCATCAGTACACAAAAAAAGCACAGTGGGTGCTGGCGATAGTATGGTAGCAGGCATGATGGCTGTATTATCTAAAAAAGGGACTTTGGTCGATATGGTTCGTATGGGAGTAGCCTGCGGCTCTGCAGCAACAATGAATCCTGGTACAGGGTTATTTAAAACTGCCGATGCCGAGCAATTGTATCAATGGTTGTCTAAACAATAAAATGACAATTCATGAAAAGCTGGACAAAGTACATAAACGATTATCAATCGTATCTTAAAATCGAAAGAGGCTTATCAGATAACTCCGTAACCAATTATCTTTTCGATGTAAAGCGACTGGTTGCCTATATAGAGGAAAATGAAATTGATGTATCTCCTAAAAAAATAACCGAAGAGACAATACAACAATTTATATATCATATTGCAGAAACATTAAACCCGCGTTCGCGTGCACGGCTCATATCAGGGCTTAAAAGTTTTTTTAGTTACATTGTTTTTGAAGGATACAGAGAAGATAACCCGTTGGCATTAATAGAAGTACCTAAAATAGGGCGTAAACTGCCCGATACGCTATCTACTGATGAAATTGATATGCTTATAGGATCTATTGATTTATCTGCAAAAAATAAGCAAGGTCACCGAAATAAAGCTATACTCGAAACATTATACAGTTGCGGGCTTCGCGTATCCGAACTTACAGAACTTAAAATATCTGATTTGTTTTTTGATGAAGGTTTTATAAAAGTTACAGGAAAAGGAAATAAGCAACGTTTTGTACCCATAGATAATTTAACGCAAAAATATATAACAATATATAAAGATGAGGTTAGGGTTTTACAACCCATACAAAAAGGTTACGAGGATACGTTATTTTTAAACCGACGTGGTAAAAGCTTAACGCGTGCGATGATATTTACAATAATTAAAAATTTGGCAAAACAAGCAGAACTCAATAAAACAATAAGTCCGCACACATTTCGGCATTCCTTCGCTACACATTTATTAGAGAATGGTGCCGATTTACGCTCTATTCAGCTAATGTTAGGGCATGAATCTATTACAACAACCGAAATTTACATGCATATGGATAGAAAATTTCTCAAAAATATTATAGATAATTACCATCCTAGACGATAATTTAGAAACCAAATCTGAAAGAATGACGGAAAAAAACCTTATTTTTAGTACCACACATTTTTTTTCGAAAGATGAATAATATGAGATTCTTCGGAATGCCCGATATACACGATGAGGAAAGTTTAAACGCTTTTTACAAAAAACTTCTTGACCAAGTACCAGATATTATATTTAAAATGGTTTGGAAGACAGATAACCTATACTCCTTAGTGTACGTTAGTGAATCGGTAAATGACGTTTACGAAATTAGTGTTGAAACGGCTATGTACAATAGTGCGTTTTTCTTTGAAGAGCGTTTGTTCCCAGAAGATGCAGAGCAGTTTATTGCTACAATGGAACACTCCAAAGATACCCTTACGGATTGGAAATACGAATACAGAGTAGAGCTACCTAAAAAAGGGTTACGCTGGATGCGTGTTGCAGCACACCCAGAGTTGGAAAAAGATGGTACAATAAGCTTTTACGGCAGGGTTAGCGATATTACTGAGCAAAAAGAGCACGAGAGAAGGTTAAAGATATCTGAAGAACGGTTTAAGTACGCCCTACGCGCAGCATCTGAGGGGATATGGGACTGGGACATGACAAATAATACGGTTTATTTTTCTGGACAATCTATGGGGATTATAGGCACCGAAGAGGAGGCAATAGTACCTCTTGATTTTTGGAGAGAACGCATGCACCCTGACGATATTAAGCAACACGAACTTTCCAGAAAAGCACACCTAAGTGGCGAAGCACCCTATTTTGAGAGCATATACCGCGTTAAAAATAACAAAGGTAAGTATCGGTGGGTTTTAAGTAGGGGTAAAGTAGTAGCTTACGATAATGATAAACCCATACGAGCTATAGGTACCCATAAAGATATTACTTTACTAAAAGAGAAAGAAATAGAGCTAGCCAATACCATAAATATAATAGGTAGCCAAAACAATAGGCTTAGCAATTTTGCCCATATTGTTTCACACAATTTAAGATCGCATGCGGGTAATCTTAAAATGCTTATCGACATATTTAAACAAGCTAAGGAAGAAGAAAAGGAAGAAATGTTTAAGCAGCTTGAGGCTATATCTGATGGACTTTATGTTACAATTATTCACCTTAAGGAATTAGTAGACATACAGTTTGAGGTTAAAATTGTGAAAGAAAAGCTCAATTTAAGACATTATCTTAAAAATATATTGAATATCTTGCACAATGAAATAAGAAAACATGGTGTAGATATAGAAATAAACATTCCCCTTGACTTAACAGTAAATTATAACCCCGCTTATCTAGAAAGTGTTTTGCTTAACTTTACTACAAATGCCATTAAATATTCGAGCTCCGAAAGAAAGCCGATGCTATCATACGATTTTGAGATGATAGATGGGCAAAAAGTATTATCCATATCAGATAATGGTTTGGGTATCGACTTAAAGAAGCACGGAAATTCTCTCTTTGGTATGTATAAAACATTTCACAAAAACCAAAATGCTCGTGGTATAGGTTTATTTATAACCAAAAACCAAGTAGAAGCTATGGGAGGACGTATAGAAGTGTTTAGCGAAGTTAATAAAGGGACTACTTTTAAAATATATTTTAATGAGGACAATTAAAAGCCTTTATGTTATAGATGATGATAAAATTTACCACTTTTTGCTTAAAAATTTACTCAAGCAAAACGGTATAGACGCTTCCGTAAGGTTTTTTTGCGATGGTGCAGAGGCTATAGATTATATTAAAGATAATAATAATGAAGAATTGCCAGACCTTATATTATTGGATGTAAATATGCCTATTATGAACGGTTGGCAGTTTTTAGAAGAATATTCGGCTTTGGTACCAAAACTTGTAAAGCAATCTGTTATTTACATGATAAGCTCGTCCAACAACGAGGTTGATATTAATAAAGCTAAGGATTTTAATGAAATTGTTAGGGACTATTACTTAAAACCCATTTGCAAAGACGATTTAAACAAAATATTCCTACCACAAGATGTACAATAATAAAAAAAGCTGCCATTCGGCAGCTTTTTTTATTTAAAACATAGTTAATATTACTTAGCAATATTAACAGCTCTAGTTTCCCTAACAACAGTAATTTTAACCTGTCCGGGGTACGTCATTTCAGTTTGTATTTTATGCGATATCTCAAACGATAAGTTTGCAGCCATCTCATCACTTACTTTCTCACTCTCTACAATTACACGTAGTTCGCGTCCTGCTTGTATGGCATAAGCACTTTTTACACCACCAAAGCCATAAGCAATATCCTCAAGATCCTTTAATCGCTGTATATACGAGTCAAGCACCTGTCGTCTTGCACCTGGTCTTGCCCCCGATATGGCATCACACACCTGTACTACTGGCGATAGCAATGATTTCATTTCTATTTCATCGTGGTGCGCACCAATGGCATTACAAACCTCTTCTTTTTCGCCATACTTTTCAGCCCATTGCATACCCAATAATGCGTGTGGTAAATCGCTCTCTGCATCAGGCACTTTACCAATATCGTGTAATAAACCAGCCCTTTTGGCCAATTTAACGTTAAGCCCAAGCTCGGCAGCCATAATACCACAAAGTTTTGCTACTTCGCGCGAGTGCTGTAGTAAGTTCTGACCGTAAGACGAACGGTACTTCATTCTACCAATTACCTTAATAAGCTCAGGATGCAATCCGTGTATACCTAAATCAATAACGGTACGTTTACCCACCTCTATAATTTCATCTTCAATCTGTTTGGCTGTTTTAGCAACAACCTCCTCAATACGTGCTGGGTGAATTCGTCCGTCTGTTACCAGTTTATGTAACGATAGGCGTGCAACCTCTCTACGCACAGGATCAAAGCACGAAAGTATAATAGCTTCGGGCGTATCATCTACAATAATCTCTACACCCGTAGCACTTTCCAGTGCACGAATGTTACGTCCTTCACGACCAATAATTCTACCCTTTACGTCGTCTGATTCGATGTTGAATACTGATACGCAGTTTTCAACAGCTTCCTCAGTACCTACACGTTGTATAGTACTTATAATTATTTTTTTCGCTTCCTGTTGTGCTGTAAGTTTTGCCTCTTCAATGGTATCTTGAATGTGCGACATGGCATTGCTTTTCGCTTCCGCTTTTAAGCTCTCTACCAATTGTGCTTTTGCATCATCAGCAGATAATCCTGATATAACCTCAAGTTGCTCCACTTGGCTTTTATGCAGTCGGTCTATCTCTTGTTGTTTTTTATCAAGATGATCTAAACGGTTGTTGTAATCTTTAATTTTAGATTCCGACTCGTCGTTTAATTTTTTAGCTTTTGCCAATTCGCTAGAAACTTGCGACTCTTTATCACGCGTTCTTTTTTCAGCCTCAGCTATTTTTTTATCGCGCCCAAGTATTACTTGCTCATGCTCTGCTTTAAGCTCTAAAAACTTTTCTTTAGCTTGTAGTATCTTATCTTTTTTAACGGTGTCTGCCTTGCTGTTTGCTTCTTTAAGAATAGATGCAGCCTCTTTTTTGGCATTGCCTAAAATTCCAGAAGCACTCTTTTTTTCCAAAAATTTTGCTATTCCAAAACCAATGGCTAAGCCTATAATGCAACCGATAATTATCATTAATGTTGAATCCATAAAGTTGTATAAATGTTGGTGTTTTATATATAAAAAAAGCCTACATCAGAAATGGATTGTATAAACTCGTAAATGACAAGTTTTGGGCTAACTCGTTGTTCAAGGATCTGCTCGGAGGCAGCTTGCTTTAGTAACGATGATTTACCCATTTTAATTTGTTAGTGTTGAGTTTATCAAAATATGTACTAATGTAGGCAGTATTTTTGACGTATGTAAAGAACGTATTTTTTATAATTTTATTTGGAAAGCACTTCGCTCAACTTCTCATCCATTTCTTTAAGTCGTGCCATCGCTTCATCTAGCGATTCTGCATTATCTATTTGTTTTTGCTCTGTTTTTGCTGCAAATTGCAAAGCGCACATTGCTAAAACATCCTGTTTATCTCGTACCGCATAGTTTTCTTCGAACTGCTTAATCATAGCATCAATTTTTTTCGAAGCACTACGTAGCCCTTCTTCCTGCGAGGGATCTACCGTTAACGGATACACCCTGTCTGCAATTGATATCTTTATTTTAAGCTTTTCATCCATTGCTTCCTAATCAGAAAGTTGTGCTATGCAGTAATCTATTTCACGGATTAATGAATTTATTTTGAGTTTTGTCGCTCTCTTGTTTTCGTCACTGCCTAGTAATGAGTTTGCTATTTTTAAAGTCTCATGCTGCTCTTTCAGCAAATTAATTTCTTCAGACTGTGTGCTGATAACCTTAGCTGATGCTGAAACTTTGTTTTCGAGCTCCTGGTTTTTTTTGTCAAGCAATTCCATTTTTTGGTACAGCTTTTCAATTTTATTTTCCAGAGAATCAACTATTTCGGGTAATCCGCTCATAGCATTCAATATTCATTACAATGTTTTACAAAGTTAGTATTACTTTGTTTACAAACAAGAATTCTCTTAAAATTATTATAACTTTTTTTTGTTTATCTGTAATAAATTGCAATGTAAACAGTTATAAGTTTAAAGCCCGCTATTGCTCATTTTTAGTTGCTTTTTTATATTTTAGCTTCATGGTATCACGATTATTTTTTTTACTTTTTACCCTTATATCTTTTGCACAACAACAGTATCCAGAGGATTATTTTAAGCCACCACTGGATTTACCCGTATGCCCGTCGGGTACTTTTGGCGAGGTAAGGAGCAATCATTTTCATGCAGGACTGGATTACAGAACCCAGAAAAGAACAGGTTTTCCAGTGCATGCCGCCGCAGATGGCTATGTTTCGCGCATTAAAGTATCTACCTACGGCTACGGTACAGCACTATACATAACGCACCCTAACGGTTATACTACCGTATATGCCCACCTAGAAAGCTATGCCCCTAAAATAGACGATGTGGTACGTGCCGAGCAGTACAGAAGGAAATTGTTTCAGGTAGAAATGTTTTTTAAACCCAACGAAATACCTGTACAACAAGGCGAAACAGTAGCTATTTCGGGCAATACAGGGAGCTCTGGCGGACCCCATTTGCATTTTGAATATCGTGATACTGAAACACAAAAAATAATTAATCCATTACATTTTGGGCTTAAAAAACTTATGACGGATACCCAAGCCCCTCGCATAAAAGGGCTTATGGTATATCCGCTTAACGACGATGCTGTGGTTAATGGTAGTAATGTTCCCGTTACAATTCCCGTTGTTTTACAAAAAGATGGTACGTACCGTGCCAACGCTGTTATGGCAAAAGGCACAGTAGGACTTTCTATTAATGCATCCGATAGGTCTACAGGGAGTACTAACAATAACGGTGTGTATAAAGTGCAACTGTTCCGTAACGATACGCTCGATTTTAATTATACGTTTGATACATTTGCTTTTAGCGAAACACGTTACGCCAATAATTTTATAGATTATGCCTATTATCATAAAAAAAGGCAACGTTTTCATAAATTATTTACACAAACCCCTTATCCGTTATCAGTAGTATCAGGCAATACATCCAATGGGCAGTTTGAGGTACTTCCTAACAATACCCCCCATAATTTTACCATAGAAGTTGCCGATTTTCATGGGAACAAAACAACAGTTCACGGTACTATAGTACATACTGCTACCGATGCTAAAACGAATAAAAAAGAAAAAAACACACCTTACTTTGTAGCAGCAGCTAAAGATAATACGTACAGTAAAGATGGTGTTACAGTACATATACCAAGTGGTACGTTTTATGAAGATTTTTATATGGATTTTGAGGTTAACGATTCTGTATTGTATTTACACAACCCTACAGTACCAGTACATAAAAACATTACACTATCGTTTGACGTAAGCCACCTTTCACCCGAAGTACTCCAAAAAACGTTTATTTCAGGCTTTAGCGAAAAACGACGTTCGTACCATACTAGTCATTTAGAAAATGGAAAACTAACAGCAAAAGTAAAAGCGTTAGGCAACTACAAACTAGACCAAGATACTATTGCACCCAAAATATACACGCCTAGTTTTAAAGAAGGTAGCTGGATTAGCAAGCAACAAACTTTTAGCCTTAAGATAAGTGACAATTTTGCGGGAATTGCTACATTTGACGCTTGGTTAAACAACAAGTGGGTATTACTGCATTACGAGCATAAAACCAATACTGTTTTCCATAATTTTAGTGATGGTATTGTAGCAAATGGGCGTAACGATTTAAAAGTTGTAGTTACTGATAATGTTGGTAATAGCACAACCTACAATACACATTTTTTTAGAACACAAAATACAAACGCTGTTGAAAACGATAAATAAAGTAATAACCCTTGCACTTTTTTTGTGTACTACCGTACTGTTTGCACAAAAAAGCCCTGTTTTATACGGAGTATTACTAGACGAACGCAATGTACCCATTGAAGGTGTAAATGTGTATTATGACCTCCCTTCGGGACGTGTAAATGCAACAACCGATCGGACAGGGTTTTACCAAATAACCATTCCTGTAGATACTCCTGTAGATGTTTATTTTGAGCATATTAGCTTTAAAATTTCATCCATCCAGAATGTACAAATGGGTTATAACGATACGTTTGAGTTCAATTCCTTTATGCTCACAGGCTCCGAAACCTTAAAAGGCGTAGTAATAACCTCTAACACAGGTAGGCGGCGCGTAGAGGGTATAACCAGCATATCGCCCGAAACAATTAGGAAAATACCTGGAGCCAACGCAGGGGTAGAAAATATTATTAAACTATTGGGTGGTAATAGTAATAACGAGTTAAGTACCCAATATGCTGTGCGCGGTGGTAACTACGATGAAAATTTGGTATATGTAGAAGATATCGAAATATACCGCCCATTCCTTATACGCTCGGGGCAACAGGAAGGTTTGAGCTTTACCAATACCGCAATGGTAGAGAATGTAGAGTTCTCGGCAGGAGGGTTTCAGGCACGGTATGGCGATAAATTATCGTCGGTACTGGATATTACCTACCGCCGCCCAAAAGAGTTTGGTGCAGAGCTAGAAGCTAGTTTTTTAGGAGGTAGCTTAACGCTGGAATCAATATCAAAAAATAAAAAATGGAGTGGTATTGTAGGTGCACGGTATCGCGATAATAGTTTGCTGGTGAATAGCCGTGAAACAGAAACCAATTTTAGACCTACGTTTGCCGACATCCAAACCATGGTTAATTTTAAACCATCGGATAAATGGGAGTTGAGTTTTTTAGGAAACATATCGCAAAATAAATACTACTTTGAGCCTTTAACACGGCAGACCAATTTTGGTACTATTGACGAACCTATTGCATTACAAATATTTTACGAAGGGGAGGAGCGTGATGAATACGAAACCTATTTTGGTGCGTTTAAATCGACTTACGAAGTATCGGAAAACTTTACTTTTAAGGTAATTGGCTCCATATACCATACGCAAGAACAAGAACATTTTGATATATTGGCACAGTACGCACTGGGCGAGGTAGATACGAATATAGGTTCGGATACCTTTGGCGATATCCAATCGGCACGCGGAGTAGGATCACAACTTAATCATGGGCGTAACGACTTGGATGCCCTTATTATTAATGCAGAAGTAAAAGGTTTTCATGATATTGAGAAACATCGTATAGAGTGGGGTGTTAAATACACCCGCGAAGATATTCGTGACCGTTTGGTAGAATGGGAGGTAATTGATTCGGCAGGGTTCTCTTTACCAGCTCCCGTTATAGATCGTCCTATAAACGACCAACCCTACAACCCTTATACAGGACCGTTAACGCCTTACCAGAATGTAAGAGCTACTAATTTTGCCGAAGTTAACCGTTTTTCGGGCTACGCACAGTGGAGCAAACGAGCAAAACTGGGTAATAGCGATATTTGGATGAATGCAGGTGTACGAGCCCACCAGTGGCAAGTAAATGTTGAGGGTGGCAGCTCAGGTAAAAGCCAAGTAACCATTAGCCCGCGTGCACAATTTACCATTAAACCCAATTGGAATAAGGATATGCTTTTTCGCCTTTCGGGCGGATTGTACCACCAGCCCCCTTTTTACAGGGAGTTGCGCGACTCGCTTGGTGTAGTACGCCCCAACGTAAAAGCACAGCAATCCATACACATTGTATTGGCTAACGATTATAGTTTTAAACTCTGGGAACGTCCGTTTAAACTAGTATCAGAAGCCTATTATAAAAAGCTCGATAACGTAAATACATATACGTTGGAGAATGTACGTATTCGTTATCGTGCCAATAACGATGCTGTTGCGTATGCCTATGGCTTGGACGTACGTATGAATGGTGAGTTTGTGCCTGGTACTGAATCGTGGGTAACGTTTGGTTACCTAAAAACAGAAGAAAATTATAGGGATAGAGGCTACATTGCACGCCCTACTGACCAAAGGTTGAAGTTTGGAATACTATTTCAAGATTACGTACCAAACATACCGAGTTTAAAAATGTACCTAAATTTGGTATATAATACGGGTTTACCAGGAGGTTCGCCATCTTATGCCGACCCTTATGAGTTCCAATCGCGCCTTAACGATTACCGTCGTGCCGATGCTGGCTTTGCCTACGTGTTTACAGATGGCTCTAAGGTGTACGATAAGGGGCATTGGCTAGCTTTGTTTAAAGAATTATCTGTTGGTTTAGAGATTTTTAATTTGTTCGATAACCAAAATGCCATTACCAATACTTGGGTGCGCGATGTATATACTAAAACACAATATGGTATACCTAATTTTTTAACTACACGCGTTTTCAGTATAAAGCTTAATGCTGCGATATAATAATTCAAACATTTTCGCTATTTTTGGTGTATATCTTATTCAGAAATGAAAAACAAAGCACTATTAGCATTAGTATTTCTTGTACTCTTAACTGTAGGTTGTCGTGAAGAGGCAGAACCTAAACCTAAGGTAACGTATGAAGATGCGGAGGAAGTGAAAAAAACAGTTCCTAAGATTGACTCTACGCAGATAAAAATTGCCGATTTACCAGTGCATATGGATGGTACGGAATATTTAATACATCCTATTGGCGATATCCGTATATACGACGATAAAAAGAAGATTTACGGTACTAGCCGAACCAATAATATTAGTTATGCGATATCCAACTACAATCGTTTTGAAATAACGGGCTATTTCGAGAATTTAAAATTCCAGCATATCGATTCTACAGCACTCCATTCGCTTAGCAATAAAAAACTCCAAATACAAACCGTTACATATCTTAATACTATAACCAGAAAAGCAGTATTGGTGTATACATTGGTAGATAGCGATACCAACCACGATAGTAAAATAGATAGTAACGATATAAAATCGCTTTATATTAGTGATATTAGCGGGCGTAACTTTTACAAGTTATCACACAATATGGAGGAGCTTATTGACTGGAATACTGTAGAGGTACAAAACAGGTTATACTTCCGTACGATAGAGGATATTAATAAAAATGGTGCTTTTGATAAGAATGATAAACTCCATTATTATTACACCGAGCTATTATCGCCAACTTGGGAGGTAACCAGTTACGAGCCTGTACTAACAGTACCTATTACTGTAACCGATACTATAACTAACGTGCCAATAAACTGATAGTTTAAATTAGTATATCGCTCTCCAAATCTGATTTTTCAATAGTAAAGTTAAACCCTAGTTGTTCCATAAGCTGGAAAACAAGGTTTTTATACCAATTTTCCGATTTTGGGTGTATATATATCCTCTCGATAAGGCAATTAATATCAACATTAATTTTTACCCCATCCCTAATACTTTTACCATATTTAGTATGGTCAGATATAATGCGTACCTCTCCCTCGTACTGAAAACTCTTTCTTTTGTATAAAAACGGGAAGAAAATATCATCAAAGGGTATAAACTCTTTTTTATAGTCAATATAATTTACGGCACCAATATGCTGCTCATAATCAGTATCCGATTTTAGTGCTTGTTGTAACCGCCCTATGGTAGATTGTATGGCTAGTCCTTCGGTATTTTGCGTAAATATCTGCCACATGGCATACGATTCGTGTTCGTTGAGGTGCCAACTGCTAATAACCACTTTTTCACGGTGCTTTTTATACCGCTCTAAAAACTCAGGATTGTTTTGCGCAATTTTTTTCATTTCGCCATATGTAGGCTCACTAAACGTACCTTCGTATTGGTCTTTAAACTTATCGGCACGCGCCATAAAGAGCTTTTTACAAAGCAATAAATCTAAAAACTTAGAAAGATCTAAGTACTTCCATACCACAGTATCAGGGTCTGGCAGGCTTATATTTTTTTGAGGTATAAACATAGTTATATCTAAACTTTTACAAGTATCAAATGTACAAATGTTACATTATATATTTGGTTACTATACTGTTATTAGTTGTCCGTATAAAAATATACAAAAATAGCTGCAAATTTGCAGCTATTAGTAGTTATGGTATTAATACAGTTTACTCAAAACTTTGCATCATTACTAGCTTTTTGTAGTTACCATTAAAGGCAATAAGCTCGTCGTGTGTGCCTTGCTCAACAATACGCCCTTTTTGCATTACAATAATTCTGTCTGCTTTCTGTATGGTAGATAGTCGGTGTGCTATTACTACCGATGTACGATTTTGCATCATGTTTTCCAATGCTTGTTGTACCAGCCTTTCGCTTTCGGTATCTAGTGCCGATGTTGCTTCGTCCAACACCATAATAGGTGGATTTTTAAGTACGGCACGCGCTATACTTAAACGTTGCCGTTGCCCACCACTTAATTTGTTACCGCTATCGCCTATGTTGGTGTGTATGCCTTCGGGTAAATCTTTTACAAACTCGTAGGCATTTGCAATTTTAAGGGCATCAATAACTTCCTGCTCAGAGGCATCCTCCTTACCCAAACCAACGTTATTGTATATAGTGTCGTTAAAAAGTATGCTATCTTGCGTTACAAGCCCCATGAGCTTTCTTAAGGCATTAAGTTTGTACTCTTTTATATCAATACCGTCTATTTTTATACTACCTTCTTGTACATCGTAAAAACGAGTAAGTAGGTTGGCAATAGTACTTTTTCCACTCCCCGATTGTCCTACCAATGCAACAGTTTGCCCTTTAGGTACGGTTAACGAGAAGTTGTGTAGTACATTCTCCTCTTCGTATTTAAAGTTAATGTTTTCGATAACAATACTACTTCCAAACTCAGCTTTTTCGAGCGCACCTTTTTTATCTTCTATAGGGTTTTCCTGCTCCAATATTTCCATAAGCCTATCTGCGGCAGCATTTCCTTTTTTAATGTTATACGACGCTTTAGATATTGCTTTTGCAGGGGTAAGTATGTTATAGGCAAGCCCCATATAGCCGATAAATGCTCCACCTGCCAAGCTTTCCTCTACTAAAACCATATGCCCACCATACCATAAAATTACAGCAATTACAGCAATACCCATAAACTCACTCATTGGGGAGGCTAGGTATTGTTTGTTGAGTATTTTATTGGATAGTTTATAGTGTCTTTCTGATGAGGTATTGAACTTGTCGGTAAAGTATTTTTCCGAAGTAAAACTCTTAATCACTTTAAGTCCGCCAAGCGTTTCTTCAATTATCGATAAAAATGTACCTTGTTCTTGTTGTGCTTTACCTGAGTTTTTCTTGAGCGATTTACCTATACGAGATATAATAAATCCTGATATTGGTATAAAAATGAATACAAATATTGTGAGTTTAACGCTTATAAAAAGCATCATCCCTATTGAAAATAATATGGTAAGTGGTTCTTTTACAATAAGTTCTAATATAGAAAGGTACGACTGCTGTACCTCGTTTACATCGGATGACATACGGGCAATTACATCGCCCTTTCTTTTTTCAGAATAAAATGCGAGTGGTAATTCTATTATTTTTTGATACATGGCATTTCTCAAATCTCGTAATACACCATTGCGTAAAAAAGTAGAGAAAAATAGTGCCATGTAGTTGGCTAGGTTTTTTAATAAAAATATACTTATAATAACAATTACCATAGCCCCAAGTGTGTACTCTACACCTTTAGTAGCATTGGTTGTTGTTACAAAGTAATTGAGGTACTCGCTTAAATACACTTTAATATCTGTAATATCGGTATATACAGGTTCTGTTGTACGTTGTTTTGTATCGTCAAAAATTACTTCTATCATTGGTATAAGTGCAATGAACGATAGTGTACTGAATAGTGCATACAGAACATTAAAAAATATGTTTAAGTAGGCATACTTTTTATAAGGTATTGCAAAGCGAACAATTTTTTTGAAGTTACTCATTAAATAAGATTCATTGCTTTTATAATGTTTTCAACTCTTTTAGTAAGATTGGCTTCCACGCTTTTAAAATTGTCAACATTATCTAGTGTATCGTTTACACTAAAGTAAAATTTAATTTTAGGTTCGGTACCGCTTGGTCTAGCACATATTTTACTACCATCTTCTAGGTAGTAAATTAGTACGTTAGATTTTGGTAGGTATAGTTCCTCTTCCTCATTTGTAAGCAGGTTTTTTGCTGTACCTGCTTGATAATCTTCTACCATAACTACACGCTGCCCGTTAATTTCGCTCATCGGGTTCTCACGTAGGTCAACCATCATCTGTTTTATCTCTTGTGCACCTTCAATACCTTTTTTGGTTAACGAAATAAGCGTTTCTTTATAGTACCCAAACTCGGTATATAATTTTAATAACTCTTTATACAAAGAGCTTCCGTTTGCTTTTGCCTGTGCTGCTATTTCGCATACCAGTAGTGTAGAGGTAACTGCATCTTTATCGCGCACTGCATCGCCTACCATATAGCCAAAACTTTCTTCGCCACCACCAATAAACTGTTGGTCTGGGAAATCTTTTATCATTTTGGCAATCCATTTAAAGCCTGTTAAGCCCACTTTGCATTCTATACCGTAGGCAGTAGCCAATTCCATCATCATTGGGGTAGATACAATTGTTGAGCCAATAAACTCATTACCCGTTAATTTGTCGTTCTTTTTCCATTGCTCCAATAAAAAGTGCGTCATCAGTACCATGGTTTGGTTACCATTAAGGAGCACCATTTCATTATTGTTGTTGCGTACTGCTACACCCAGCCTGTCGCTATCGGGGTCGGTACCAATAACAATATCAGCATTTACTTTATCGGCCAGTTCAGTAGCCATTTTTAGTGCTTCAGGTTCTTCTGGATTTGGCGATTTTACGGTTGGGAAATCACCATTGGGTACCGCTTGTTCTGCAACAATGTGTACATTATTATAGCCTGCTGCTTCCAATAAATCAGGAACCAGTTTGATAGAAGTACCGTGTAGCGAAGTAAATACAATGTTTAACTCGTTTTTAGCTTCCTTACTCGTAAACGTTGCATTTTCCAATGATGATTTTATAAAAGCCTCATCAATGGTTTTATCAATATATTCAATTAAATCTTCGTTAGCGTTAAAGTTAATCTGATTGTACGCTAATGCTTCTATAGTGTTTATAATTTCGCCATCCTGTGGTGGTACTAGCTGCCCACCATCTTGCCAATATACTTTATAACCATTATACTCTGGTGGGTTGTGCGATGCTGTAAGTACAATACCTGCATGGCAATCTAAATGTTTTAATGCGAATGAAAGCTCTGGTGTTGGGCGCATATCGGAAAACAGGAATACTTTTATTCCGTTTGCCGAAAAGACATCGGCAACCACTTTAGCAAGCGTATCACTATTATGGCGGCAATCGTAAGCTATAGCTACTTTAGCCTGCTCGTTAGGGAATGATTTTTTTATATAATCAGATAATCCTTGTGTAGCTTTACCTAACGTATATTTATTAATACGGTTGGTACCAGGTCCCATAATACCACGCATACCACCTGTACCAAATTCAAGGTTTTTATAAAAACTTTCCTCTAGTTCTTTGGGCGATGCTGTCATCATCTCCCGAATTGTATTTTGTGTATCGGTATCAAAATCTGGCGTTAGCCATACGTTTACTTTTTCTAGTATTGATTTATCAATATCCATAATAGTTTTGTTATGTAAAATTATTGGTTGGTTTTTATAAAATGAAGATACAAATTATTTTCAGTTACAGTGTTTCACTTACCTTATATCGTTCCTCGTTGTTTTTAGTACGCAAAATTATTTCGCCCAGAAAGCCTGCCAAAAATAATTGTGTACCTATAATCATGGTAGTAAGAGCAATATAAAACCAAGGGTTACTGGTTACTAATATTGCAGGTTCGTTATTGTATAGTTTATAAAGTTTGGTAATACCAATATATACAGCCGATAGTAATCCTATAACAAACATAAGTACCCCCAAGGCACCAAAAAGATGCATAGGGCGTTTGCCAAAGCGCGATATAAACCAAATAGTGATAAGATCCAAGAAGCCATTTATAAAGCGTTCCATACCAAATTTGGTGGTACCATATTTTCGGGCTTGGTGTACTACTACTTTTTCGCCAATATTGCTAAAACCTGCATTTTTGGCTAATACAGGTATATAACGATGCATTTCTCCCGATACCTCTATGTTTTTTACTACGGTATTTTTGTAGGCTTTTAATCCGCAATTAAAATCGTGTAGTTTTACCCCCGATGTTTTGCGTGCCGCCCAGTTAAAAAGTTTTGAGGGCATATTTTTAGTTAATACCGAATCGTACCGCTTTTTTTTCCAACCCGATACCAAGTCAAATTCTTTATGCATTACCATATCATATAATGCTGGAATTTCTTCTGGGCTATCCTGTAAATCGGCATCCATAGTAATAATAACTTCCCCTTGTGCCTTAGCAAAACCAGCGTGCAATGCCTGCGATTTGCCATAATTATGCAAAAAGCGTATGGCTTTTACATTTTTATTGGTTTTGGAAAGGTGTGTTATTTTTTGCCACGAACTATCGGTGCTACCATCATCTATAAAAATAATTTCGTAGCTATAGTTATTAGCCGTCATTACGGTAACAATCCACTGATGTAGTTCGCTGAGTGATTCCTCTTCGTTGAGTAAGGGTATAACTATGGATAGATTCATCTAGTTTTCGAACTCAGGCTTATTTTTTTTCATTGCAGCAGCTACAATAAGCCCGATAATGATATGAAAAACAAGACCACCTACATACGATTTAAGTAATGA
Source organism: Flavobacterium litorale (assembly GCF_019613795.1). Classification (NCBI taxonomy): domain Bacteria; kingdom Pseudomonadati; phylum Bacteroidota; class Flavobacteriia; order Flavobacteriales; family Flavobacteriaceae; genus Flavobacterium; species Flavobacterium litorale. The sequence goes on along the minus strand of NZ_CP080429.1, from coordinate 2,610,610 downwards.
AAGCGGACTAAAGTTATCTGTTTCTTTCAGTTGTTTGGCTGTTTCCTTAATACTGTCAGAAGGAGCACCCATATCTTGCATCATAGTAACCGTTTTTTTAATTACCAACTCCGATAATTCTGCTTTAGCATCAGGGTCTACAAAATTAAAAAGTCCGTACATAAATAAATTACTAATAGCAGCACTAATAGCCATACTTATAAAAAATACAGTAAAGGCTTCTTTAAAGCTAATAAATCCGCCAAGTTCTTTTTTAGATTTTGCTACTGCAAATATGCCAATACCCAAGCTTACAAGGAAAATAATAATACCTACCCAAATGCTAACCATAAGCTCTAGGTCAATAATATATAGTAGGGTACTTATTAAAATAGATACAACACCGATTATAATACCGAAATTAATTCCATTCTTTTTAATTGCTTCTTTCATAATAATGGTTAGTTTTAAGGTTACAAATATACTAATTACAATATAATGTGTCGCGGAAAACAAACGTATGTTACACGCTAAAAAATCAATTATAAGTATTTGATATTAAAAAAATAGTTGTACTTTTGCACTCTGAAATTTAAATAATTTAAAATAAAAAGTTGTATGCTTATTTACACCTTCCTTAAAAGAAGGAAGCCGCAAAATAAAACTACAACCATAACAGAATAAAATTTACGTAAAGATGAAAAAAGGTATTCACCCAGAAAATTACAGATTAGTAGCATTCAAAGATATGTCAAACGATGACGTATTTATTACTAAATCTACAGCAGACACGAAAGACACAATTGAAGTAGACGGAGTTGAATATCCGGTAGTGAAAATGGAAATTTCCAGAACATCACACCCATTTTATACAGGTAAATCTAAACTTATCGATACCGCAGGACGTATTGACAAGTTCAAAAACAAATACGCAAAATTCAAAAAGTAATTTCTGGATTTTAAATCATATCAAAAGCCTTCCTAATTTTAGGGAGGCTTTTTTATTTGCAGTTTATTGTTGCCAAATCATTAGTATAACTATTCTTTATAATTTTAAAACTTTATTACCTATTTTTGAGCCACAAACACTACAACCATGAACTATATACTTTTTGACGGAACTGTACGCAACGCGTTATTACCTTTTACGTTTACACGCCCTGTAGCCGATATTAGAATGGGGATATTAACCATTAGAGAAAAATGGGAAAAGCATTTGGGTTATACTACCACAACGCTTACTGAGGAATATTTAATGCAAAAGTACCCTATGGTAGAGATGGAGGAAAATATTATGATAAATGCCTCTTTTTTACCTACGGTAGATATGGTAGCCATGATACAGGGGCTTAAGGAAAACCAAGCTATATTTCATGGTGAAGAAGTGATTGCCTTTTATACGAAAGACACACAGGAGGAAGTAGATTTTGATACTTACGAAAGTATAGAGTACACCGAAAATTGTTTACGATTGGAAAATACTTGGGATATATTCCAGAAAAATGATGCTGCCATTCGTGAAGATTTTGCATTGCTTACAGAGGGCAGAACTTCGCAGCCTATACCTACCAGTATAAATACAATAGCTCCTGAAAATATTTTTATAGAAAAGGGCGCAAAGTTAGAGTTTGTAACCTTAAATGCCTCTGGAGGACCAATATACATTGGTAAAGATACCGAGATTATGGAAAACTCGGTTATACGAGGTCCTTTTGCATTATGCGAGGGTGCACAAGTAAAACTAGCTACTAAAGTGTACGGTGCTACTACGGTAGGACCCCACTCGCGCATTGGAGGAGAGGTAAATAATTCGGTATTATTTGGGTACTCTAACAAAGGGCACGATGGCTTTTTAGGAAACTCAGTATTAGGCGAATGGTGTAACCTTGGTGCCGATACGAATAACTCCAACCTTAAAAACAACTACGACGAAGTTAAACTTTGGAGCTACGAGAAAGAAGGTTTTGCCAAAACAGGAACACAGTTTTGTGGGCTTATGATGGGCGACCATAGTAAATGTGGCATTAACACCATGTTTAATACAGGTACAGTAGTAGGAGTAAGCACCAATATATTTGGTAGCGGATTCCCGCGCAACTTTGTGCCAAGTTTCTCATGGGGTGGCGCATCAGGTTTTACAACATACATTACCAAAAAAGCGTTTATTACTGCCGAAATAGTAATGGCACGACGCAAGGTTGCTTTTACTCCAGAAGATGCTGCTATAATGGAACATATTTTTGAAGAGACGAAAAAATGGCGTAAAGAATAGTAAGTAATACACTATGGCAAAGCGGCAGCACCGAGGCGGGCGTAGCAGAAAATATCCTATTTGGGTTATAATAGTATTATTAATTGTTTCCATTTATTCTGTAGTTAGAAACAATGATAATAAAAGCAATACAGGTAGGGATGGTTATGTAGAAAAGAACTATAAAAAAGCCAAGAAACCATTTCGGAGTTTAAAAACCTTTACTGGAAAGGTGGTAGGTATTAGCGATGGTGATACATTTGATGTACTATATGAAGGCTATGCTGAACGGGTACGCCTTGCCGAAATTGATTGCCCTGAAAAGAAACAAGCTTTTGGCAAAGCAGCTAAAAAATATGCATCCGATTTATGCTTCGGAAAAATAGTAACTGTGGCATCGGGTGGTAAGCGCGACCGTTATGGTAGGGTAGTAGGTACAGTAATTACCAAAGAAGGTATTAATGTAAACGAAGCACTTATACAAGCAGGTTTGGCATGGCATTACAAAGATTACTCGGATAGTGACGCCTTAGCCGAAATGGAAAATAAGGCTAGAGTCGAAAAAGTAGGGTTATGGTCGGCTAAAAACCCTGTAGCCCCTTGGCAGTACCGAAAAAATAGGCGTAATAGGAGCAGGTAATAATCAATTCTTTTTTACCTTTTTCAGTACCAATAAATTTAACGGGTTAATACCTAGCCCTGCTACATCTTTAGTAGTAAATCGTGCTGCTTTATCGTAAAACAAAGGCACAACAGGAGCTTCTTCCATTACAATAGCATCCATTTTTTTATATAAAGCATACCGTTCCTTATCGTTAATAACCGTAAAAGCTTTTTCGTACAACCTGTCAAAATCCTCATTCTTAAAATGAGTATAGTTAGGACCACCTGGCGAAAAATTCTTGCTGTAAAATAATGAAAGGTAATTTTCGGCATCAGGATAATCAGCTATCCAACTCGCTTTAAAAAACGACACTTTCCCGTTAGATATGGATTGCGTTAATGTAGAAGGCGGGTTTACATCTACAGCAACCGTAAGCCCTATTTTTTGCCATTCGCGCTGTAAATACTCAGCAATATCAAGGTACGAGGCACTTGTACTCATTTGTATATCCAAATTGGCATTTCCATTCTCACTTTTATATTCAGCTATTAATTTACGTGCCTTTTCAGGATTATAATTATAACCTGTCGTGCCATATCCGCCAAGCCCCGTAGGTATCATACCATATATTGCGGGCGTACCCATACCATTACGGAGGTACATTACCATTTTTTCGCGGTCAAAACCATAATTCATAGCCTGTCTAATCCGCTTGTCCTTTACGGCATCGTTAGCACCATCCAACCTAAAACCAATATACTCGGTGTTTAAATAAGGTCCTGTAATCATGTCTACCTCATCATTGTATTTGGCTTGCAATTTACCTTTAGGAGTTACAATTTCATCTTTATACGATGGGTCTAATCCCGAAACTAAATCCTGTCTACCCTGTACAAACTGTAAAAAGCCACTTTGCTTATCGGGTAAAAAGGTAATCGCTACAGCTTCAAGGTAGGGGAGCTGTACACCTTCTTCATCCTTTTCGTAATACAATGGGTTTTTTCGGAGGACTAATTTTACGTTCTCCTCCCAGATTTTAAATTGGAATGCACCTGTACCAATAGGGTTGGCTCTAAAATCGTACCCTGCTGCTTCAAAAGCTTCATGTGGTACTACCGATGCGTATTTCATGGTAAGCAAGCCTAAAAAGGCAGGAAATGTTTTATTAAGTTGTATCTGGAATATGGTATCATTTACAGCTTTAAAATCAGCTACATTTTGTAATATCCATCTGCCTGGTGCCGCAACGTTTTCGTCTAATAAACGATTAAGACTATACTCGAAATCTTGTGCTATTACCGTACGTGTACTATCCGTGCCAAACACTCCATTTCTATGGAAATACACATCATCTCTTAGTGTAAAAGTATATGTTTTACCGTTGGGCGAAATCTCCCAGCGTTTGGCAATATCGGGTTGTATGTTGAGCTTATCATCAAGTTGTACTAATCCGCTAAATAACTGGTTACAAACCCATATTGAAGGGCGTGTACGCGAAAAAGCAGGATCTAACGAGTTAACGGCTGCATTTTCATTGTACCTAAAAACCAGATGGTCACGCTTTTTATTTTGTTCTCCACCACAGGAAAAAAATATAATGGTGAGTAATAAAGTTAGTAAAGTGGCAATGCTATTTTTTATCAATTTAGATTATTTTCTTTATTGGATTTTGATAGGTATTAAAAACAGTGAGTATGAGTATTTCTTTACCTCTACACTCAAATACTATTACATACGGAAAACGTTTTATTTTTGCTTGCTGAAACGATTTATAAACAAACTTATAAATATCAGGGCTGTTTTTGATAGAAATAAAACTGTTTTCCAACGAATCAAGAAAATAATTTCCTAAGTCTTTTTGTGCAGATTCGTAGTAATTAAAAGCATCAAGTATATCATTATTAGCACGTGATGTAAATACCATCTTATGCTTTCTTTTCATTAATATTTTTTTTTAATTCAGCAGCATTAGCTTTAATTTCCTGCCAAGTATAAGTGCGTTCTTCTCCCGAATGATATTTTTTGGCAGTCTCTTTTAAAATTAGTTGCTGCTCCTCAGATAATAAGAAATTACTATTTTCATCTTCAGTCATTATAGCCTTTAGTTTATTGAGTACAACAACATCTTCTATTTGTGTTATCCATTCAATAAGTGAAAGTTTATCCTTTTGTATTTGAAGCGATTGCATTAGCCGTGTGTTTATTGTATGATACAAATATAATCAATTGACGATTTTATTTACTGCCAAATTGTATGTAAATTTGCACCCTTATTTGAGACGCTGGCTTATAATTATGGAAAACAGGAAAAAAGTTGCCTTTTATACACTAGGATGTAAACTGAATTTTTCAGAAACATCTACTATTGCCCGTAATTTTCAGGATGAAGGTTTTGACCGTGTTGATTTTGAAGATGCTGCGGATATTTATGTTATAAACACGTGTTCGGTTACCGAAAATGCCGATAAACAGTTTAAACAGGTAGTTAAAAAAGCACTGAAGAAGAACGATAAAGCCTTTGTAGCAGCCGTAGGATGCTATGCCCAGTTAAAACCCGAACAATTGGCTGCTGTAGATGGTGTTGACCTTGTTTTGGGTGCTACCGAAAAATTTAAGATTACAGACTACATCAACGACCTGTCTAAAAACGATATGGGCGAGGTACATTCGTGCGAAATATCAGAAGCTGATTTTTATGTAGGGAGTTACTCCATTGGCGATCGTACCCGTGCTTTTTTAAAAGTGCAAGATGGCTGCGATTATAAGTGTACCTACTGTACCATACCTTTGGCACGCGGTATTTCGCGTAGCGATACACTACAAAATGTACTGCATAATGCTGCCGAAATTTCTGCTAAAGGCATTAAAGAAATTGTACTTACAGGGGTAAATATAGGGGACTATGGTAAAGGTGAGTTTGGTAATAAAAAACACGAGCATACTTTTTATGAGTTGGTACAAGCACTAGATGAAGTGGAGGGTATAGAGCGTTTGCGCATATCCTCTATTGAACCGAACTTATTAAAAAACGAAACGATTGATTTTGTGGCGCAAAGCCGAACTTTTGTACCGCATTTTCATATACCCTTACAAAGTGGTAGTAATGATATACTAAAATTAATGCGCCGACGCTACATGCGCGAAGTATATACCGACCGTGTTGCACAAACACGCCGAGTTATGCCTCATGCCTGTATTGGTGTAGATGTTATAGTAGGTTTTCCGGGAGAAACAGATGAACATTTTTTAGAAACCTACAATTACCTCAATAGCCTAGATATATCGTACCTACACGTATTTACGTATAGTGAGCGCGATAATACACCTGCCGCCGAAATGGAGGGTGTAGTACCCAACAATGTACGTAGCAAGCGTAGTAAAATGTTACGTGGACTATCGGTTAAAAAGCGTAGGGCTTTTTACGAGAGCCAATTAGGCACCACACGTACGGTATTGTTTGAAAGCGAAAATAAAGAAGGATACATACACGGTTTTACCGAGAATTACGTAAAAGTAAAAACACCTTGGAATCCTGAGTTGGTAAATACACTACACAAAATACAACTTACCAAAATTGACGACGATGGTATTGTACGTATGGAGTTTGTTAATCAGCCAGTATACATAAATTAAGCATTATGTTTCTAATACAACATCTCTTTTGGCTATTGTAACCTTGCTTAATTCAAATTTCTATTTTATCCATTCAAACGTTTTGTGTGGTAAAAAAACACATGCATAATAAGCACGGGTAGCCACTCATTTAAATACGAATTCCCGGAGGGAGTAACTCCTTATATCCTGGGTTTTTCTTGAAAAAAGCAGCCGTTTTGGGGTGCACAGGTACTACACGTAAACGTCTTTCTTCAGCAGTATCTAATATTGCTTTAATAAATTCGCTAACACTATCGTCATCTTCAAAGCCCTCTGGAGTATTAATGCGGGTAAGAAAAATTTTTCGTTCCTGTAAAGAATATTCTACTGATAACGTTGTCCCATCATCCAATGTAGTTTCGAACTGTCTCTGAAATTCGTTGTCTTTAATTTCCATAGCTTATAATTCTGCTTCAGTGGTACTTTTGTAATTTATTAATAAATTAAAATTATATGAATGCGCTGGATGGAATAAAAATTTTAATTTTATACAAATTTCGTAATAAAAATCGACAAATACGGTCGAAAAAGCGTTAAAACATACTCATTGTATGGAAAGAATCCCAGTTTATCTTATGCCGGGCTTAGCAGCAAGCCCTGTTATTTTTGAAAATATAAAGTTACCCGAAGCTACATTTGAGGTGTTTTTTTTAGAATGGGTACTCCCAGAACCCGAAGAATCCTTACGGCATTATGCGCAACGTATAGCGGCTACCATAACACATAATAACCCTGTTTTAATAGGTGTTTCGTTTGGTGGGGTACTTGTACAAGAAATAGCTGAGGTTATTGAGGCACGAAAAGTAATTATAGTATCGAGTGTAAAGTGTAATACCGAGTTTCCGCGCAGAATGCGCTTTGCTAAGATGGTTAGGGCTTATAAGGTTTTCCCAACTGCACTTATGGAGCGCGTACACTGGGTAGCCCGTTTTGCCAATGGCAATAGTTTTATAGCAAAACGATTACGATTGTATGAAAAGTATCTGTCGGTACGTGATAAGAAATACCTCGATTGGGCGTTTAAGACCATAATACTTTGGGACAGGGCAGAACCCAACCCCAATATAATACATATTCACGGTACTGCGGATGGTGTTTTCCCTCCGCAATACCTAAAAACAGATTATATTGCCATAGAAGGAGGTACACATATTATGATTATTAATAAAGTAAAATGGTTTAACGAAAATCTTCCAGAAATTATACTCAGGGAGGAGTAATTGGCTTCATTTTTGTAACTTTACCTCAGTAGGTAACAACACTAAGGTTACCTTATGTATAGACTATTATTTTTAATTATAAAAAATTACAAAGCTATGAAATGGGTTAAAAAAACAGCCGTAATAACATCGGTAGTACTGGTTAGCGGATTTATGATACATGCTGTATCATCTAACAATTTGAATGATAAAGGAACGGATGCAGAGGTAACTAACGGTTATTATTTCCCTGCTACTATTGATTTTGCGGGTGAGGCTACTCCGCTTAATATTGCTGATGTTAGAGAACGTTTTGATAGGGAGTTACTTGTAAACTCTAACTTACATGCTACTACCCAAATTATTATAAAACGAGCTAACCGCGCCTTTGCTGTTATAGAACCCATTTTAAAGAAAAACGGCGTACCCGACGATTTTAAATACTTAGCTGTTGCCGAGAGTGGTTTGGTAAATGCAGTATCGCCAGCAGGTGCTAGAGGTGTTTGGCAATTTATGCCTGCAACGGGTAAGCAATACGGTTTAGAGATTAATGATATTGTGGATGAACGTTACCATTTGGAAAAATCGACAGAGGCAGCATGCGAGTACTTATTAAAAGCTAAGGAAAAGTTTGGCTCTTGGACTTTGGCGGCAGCATCGTACAATGCTGGATCGGCGGGAGTAGATAGACAGCTTACTTTTCAGGGTGTAGATAATTATTACGATTTGCTTTTAAATAGCGAAACATCTCGTTACGTTTTTAGGATATTAGCCTTAAAACAAGTAATGCAAAACCCAACTAAATATAATTTTCATATTCCAGAAGAAGAGATGTACCCTGTACTTCCTGTAAAAAAAGTAACCGTTGCTACATCAGTTCCAGATTTAGCTGTTTTTGCTAAAGAGCATAATGTAAATTATAAAATACTAAAAATACACAACCCTTGGTTACGTGACAGAGAATTAAATGTTACAAAGGGCAAAGAGAAAGAGTATGTACTTACTATACCGTTAAAAGGATATTAATGTAAGAGACCATCTCAAATAGTAAAAAAAGGGGCTAATCATCATTTTGTAAAGGTGTGTGCCCCTTTATTTTTATTCTTACGTAGTTGAAATTATAGTTTTTATTGCCTTTTGTTCCGTAACTATTATGGTATTCCTGTGCTATAACGTAAGGTAGTATTTCCGCATGAAAATAATCATCTTCACCCCAAAAAACTCTTCCAGTAGGTATCCAGTTACCAAACTCCTTATACGTAAATAATTCTTGGCTATTTTCCTCTTGCCATTTGCTAGCGTATAAAACAGTAGGAGAGTCGCTAAATAATTGTCCTAACGTTAACGCCCATTGGTTGTTTTTATTAAAATAAGGGAAGTCGCTAAACGTAAATAGTATTTCGCCTGTATTTTTATCTACCAAATAATATACATAATCTTCGCAGGCATGGCAGGCTAGTTGTATAACATACCCTAGCAATTTATATTCGCCTACGTATGTAAAAGTGTTCGGTAGGTTACCTTCTCCTAAAGTATCTACAAATTGTTTAGTTCCTATTGTAATAACGCCATCTGTTTTTTTAACAGCATTATTAGCACTAAAATTAGTTATAGCATTTTTCTCAAATTGTAAAAATTCATTTTTAGTAATAAGGTTTACTTCTACGTCAGTATAATTACTAGGAATAAATTCCTCAACCTCATCTTCAAAATATTCAATACAATGCGTTTGTGTTATGTACCCAGAATAATCTTCATAGTCGCTATACCGCTCATTTAAATCAAGGTTATTTATCGGAATATCCGATGCGTTACCTGTATCACTTTTTTTAATGTAGTATGTATCAGCTTTTTTTCTCCTGTAAATAGAAGTTACTCCTAACAAGTTACCTTTCTCAGTTACTACCAGTAATTTTGCTTTAAAAGCAAAGCACCAGTCTAGCTTATTACCATTTTCATTGTAAGCCTTGGCACCGTTACGAGTTATTACATATACATAGCTGTCATTATTAACTGAGGGATGAAAATTATGTTTGGTGCATATTTCAGCTTTATTAAGTTCATAGTTTTTATGGACTTGAGTAGTATTGGTAGCCAATAGTGCCGATGTAAAAAGTACGCTGTATAGTAGTAATTTCATGGTATATATTTATAGTAACGCTGTTTACTACAAACAACAACTGTTCCTAAAAATAATAAAAAAACCGCCTGTTGGCGGTTTTAATTAATATCTTCTCTGTTGTACTTGCGGACCTTTTTTCATTTGCTGCTTCATCATTGTAATCTGTTCTTTCAGCATATTTTGCTTGTCTAGCTTTTTGGCTTCGCCTAGCAGCTTAGTGGCTTCCATTTTACGCCCTTTACTCATGGCTATACCTGCAAGGTTTAGTTTTGCCATTGCCATATCCTGATCCATATTAAGACCGAGTGCTACGGCTTTTTTAAGGTATTTCTCTGCCTGCGTAAGGTTAGTCTGCGAAAGCATCAACCCATTAAGGTAATTATAATACCCTTGTTGTTTACGCACTAACGATGCTTCTGGGTTTTTAATTTTATCAAGTAATTTTTTAGCACCCTCAAAATCTTGTTTTCTTAGCTTTAAAAACGCTAGTAATATCATCTCGTTTTTAAAGTATAATAATATAAAAATACCCGAGAGCAATAGTAACGATATACCGTTACCAATGTTATTTTCTGTAAATTGCCATACAGCTGTTATAATTACTAGCGCGGCAAGTACAAGTTTAATGTTTTTATTGAACATAATTAGTGTATAATTTTGAGGTGCAAAGGTAATAAAATCAATTAAAAATATTTTTGTAAAACCACTTGTCTGTAAAAAAAAGCTTTGTATATTTGCACTCGGTTTTGGAATAAAGGTATTCCGCGTGCCCTGTACAAGATATTCAATAAAGATTTTTTAAAGATACAAAGTAATGAGTAAGAGAACATTTCAACCATCGAAAAGAAAAAGAAGAAACAAGCACGGTTTTATGGATAGGATGTCCTCTCCAAATGGTAGAAAGGTGCTTGCTCGTAGAAGAGCTAAAGGCAGACACAAACTTACTGTTTCATGTGAGCCAAGACATAAAAAATAATGTTTTTTTAAAACATAATAAAGGTGTTACTTATTTTAGTAACGCCTTTTTTTATACCCTATAAAAAAACGCATTTATTGATAGCGAATATAATAAAGCCGTTTTTTTAAAATAAATACTAAATTTGCACAACTACAATATATAACTACAACCATAACACAACAATGCCGAAAGACAACTCTATTAAATCTATTCTAATTATTGGTTCAGGACCAATTGTTATTGGTCAGGCATGCGAATTTGATTATGCAGGTTCGCAAGCAGCACGCTCCATACGCGAAGAGGGTATTGAGGTTATACTCATTAACTCTAACCCAGCTACTATTATGACCGACCCGTCTATGGCGGATCATGTGTACCTGAAACCACTTACTACAAAATCTATAATTGAGATATTAAAAGCACACCCTAATATCGATGCCGTGCTGCCTACTATGGGAGGACAAACAGCGCTTAACCTTTGCCTAGAGGCAGAAGATAAAGGGATTTGGGCAGATTTTGATGTAAGGCTTATTGGGGTGGATATTAATGCCATTAATATAACCGAAGATAGAGAGCAGTTTAAACAGCTACTCAAAAAAATAGACATACCTGCTGCACCAGCTAAAATAGCCAACTCTTTCCTTAAAGGAAAAGAGATAGCACAAGAATTTGGTTTCCCATTGGTAATACGCCCGTCGTTTACACTAGGAGGCTCTGGAGCGGCATTTGTGCACCACAAAGAAGAGTTTGATGAGCTGCTTACCAGAGGATTAGAAGCATCGCCTATACACGAAGTACTTATTGATAAAGCCCTGCTAGGCTGGAAAGAATATGAATTAGAGTTACTTCGCGATAAAAACGACAATGTTGTTATTATTTGTTCTATCGAAAATATGGATCCAATGGGTATCCATACGGGCGATAGTATCACGGTAGCACCTGCCATGACATTATCGGACACTACCTACCAGCGTATGCGCGATATGGCTATAAAAATGATGCGTAGCATTGGTAACTTTGCAGGAGGGTGTAACGTGCAGTTTGCCGTTAGCCCAGATGAGAAGGAGGACATTGTAGCTATCGAGATTAACCCAAGGGTATCACGCTCATCAGCCTTAGCATCCAAGGCAACAGGTTACCCTATTGCTAAAATAGCATCAAAGCTGGCTTTAGGCTATCATTTGGATGAACTGATGAATCAGATAACCCAATCTACATCAGCATTATTTGAGCCAACACTCGACTATGTAATTGTAAAAATACCACGTTGGAACTTTGATAAATTTGAGGGTGCCGATAGAACGCTGGGGCTACAAATGAAATCGGTAGGCGAGGTAATGGGTATTGGGCGTTCTTTCCAAGAGGCACTACACAAAGCCACACAATCATTAGAAATTAAGCGTAATGGCTTAGGAGCCGATGGTAAAGGATATACCAATTATGAGCAAATTATAGATAAACTTACCCACGCCAGTTGGGATAGGGTTTTTGTAATTTACGATGCCATACAAATGGGAATACCATTAAGCCGTATTCATGAGATTACAAAAATAGATATGTGGTTTTTACGCCAATATGAAGAACTTTATTTACTTGAAAAAGAAATATCCAACTTTAAGGTAGATACGCTACCGAAAGAGTTGTTGCTAGAAGCGAAACAAAAAGGTTTTGCCGACAGGCAAATAGCCCACATGATGGGTTGCCTAGAAAGCCAAGTGTACAACAAGCGCGAGGAGATGGGAGTGAAACGTGTATATAAATTGGTTGATACTTGTGCTGCTGAGTTTGAAGCAAAAACACCCTACTATTACTCTACTTTTGAAGCAGAGATTGAAAGACCAGATGGTACGCGCTACGTGCATAACGAAAGTATAGTTTCGGATAAGAAAAAGGTTATTGTGTTGGGTTCTGGTCCTAATAGGATAGGGCAGGGCATCGAGTTTGATTATTCGTGTGTGCATGGTGTACTTGCAGCATCAGAATGTGGGTATGAAACCATTATGATAAACTGTAACCCTGAAACTGTTTCTACTGATTTTGATACGGCTGATAAGTTGTATTTTGAACCTGTTTTTTGGGAACACATCTATGATATCATTCGCCACGAGAAGCCCGAAGGTGTTATAGTACAGCTTGGTGGACAAACGGCACTAAAATTAGCCGAAAAACTAGATCGTTACGGGATTAAAATTTTAGGTACCAGTTACGAAGCACTTGACCTTGCAGAAGACAGAGGACGTTTCTCGGAGCTGCTTTCTGAGTTAGGAATACCATTCCCTAAATTTGGTGTAGCCGAAAGTGCCGAAGAAGCTGTAAAACTTTCGGATGAGCTTGATTTTCCGTTGTTAGTACGTCCGTCGTATGTATTAGGAGGGCAGGGAATGAAAATTGTTATTAACAAGCAAGAGCTTGAAGAGCATGTTATTGATTTACTTAAAAATATACCAGGTAACAAACTGTTGCTAGACCATTACCTTGATGGTGCTATAGAGGCAGAAGCCGATGCAATATGTGATGGCGAAGATGTGTACATTATAGGTATTATGGAACATATAGAGCCTTGCGGTGTACACTCGGGCGACAGTAACGCTACATTACCACCCTTTAACCTTGGTGAGTTTGTAATGCAGCAAATAAAAGACCATACTAAAAAAATTGCACTCGCACTTAAAACAGTAGGGCTTATAAACATACAATTTGCCGTTAAAGATGATACGGTTTACATTATAGAGGCAAACCCAAGAGCATCGCGTACTGTACCGTTTATAGCTAAAGCGTATGGTGAGCCGTATGTAAACTATGCTACTAAAGTGATGTTGGGCGAGAAAAAGGTAAAAGACTTTACATTTAACCCTCAGCTAAAAGGATATGCTATAAAGCAACCCGTATTCTCGTTCAATAAATTCCCAGGTGTAAATAAAAAACTCGGACCTGAAATGAAGAGCACTGGTGAAAGTATTTTGTTTATAGAGGATTTAAAGGATGACCAGTTTTACGAACTCTACTCGCGCAGGAAAATGTACTTAAGCCGATAAATAAAAAAAGCCCCTTTTATAGAAAAGGGGCTTTTTTTATTATAACAATATATTTTATTCTTTAATAAATTTTATAGCTTTTCTGTTATCAATTTGCAATAAGTACACTCCCTTAGCAAGTTTACTTATATTAATAGTTCTATCTGTAATAGTCCCCTCTATAATAGTTTTTCCCGTGAAATCTACTATTTGATATTTGCTATTTTGTAATTCTTCAACGTTATTAATATTGAGCACATTCTTAGCTGGTATAGGATAAATAGCAACTGTATTGTTGGTAATATCTTCAATTCCAGCAGCTACATCAAGCTTATAAATGTATCCGTCTGATGCAATGGCATAGCCTGTTGTAGAATCGGGAAAATTGAAATCAATAATATACTCAATATTTCCAGGATTATCTACAGTATGCATAGCCTGCCAATTATCACCACCATCAAGTGTTTTTAAAATGGTATCATTTGGATGATTTTGCATAAAGTTCCTAGAAATAACAAAGCCAATATTTTCATTTATAAAATATAATTCTGTTCCACCCAATACGTACGTATTTTGCCATGTCTCCCCACCATTAACTGTTTTATAAATCCCGCCGCCTCCACTGTGATATCCAACTTCTTCGTCTACAAAGAATATTGAAGGTGCTCCAGAAGATTCGTAGGTTGCTAATAACCATGTCCATGTTTCTCCGTTATTGATAGTTTTAAATATTCCCCAATCCTTAATCATGTACCCTATAGCTCCTTGGTTATTAATAAAATAGATGTCGTGTATACCAAGACCACCATATTCAAAATTAGCAGGACTCCAAGTAGCACCTTCATCGTCTGATCGTGTCAAATCATAAGTATAGTAAAAGCCAGTACCATCATTTTTAAAGTAGGCTTTTCCCTGAGCTCCTTCGATACCACAATATATTACATTCCAGTTTTCGCCACCATCAGTAGTTTTTAAACTAGTATTAGGATCATCAGTAGTAAGAAATCCTTTATTTTCATCGAAAAAATGAATAGAGGTAATTTTTGTATAATTTCCAGTTTCTGGTACTATTATCTCAGTCCAATTTACACCACCATTTGTAGTTTTAAATAGTTTAGGTAAATCATCATCTATGCTTTTGGTTCCTATATAGCCTATATTAACATCAATAAAATAAATTGAATTCATATTAGGTATTTCCTGTGGCAACTGTACCCACTGTGCATCTGTTTTAAAACTTATCAGTAGTAAAAAAATGTATAGTATATATAATCTCTTCATAACTGTTTTGTAATTAAGCATATTTCAAAAATAAGTCTTTTCTATAAAATTGCTACTTTCTAATTGTTATTTTAATTATCACTTTAAAATACGTTATTTTTGCTATTAACTCATTTTAAAAGCAATCATACTGTGGCTTTATTTAAGCAGATAAACTCTAAGGCAAAGGCAAATAACAATACAGGATTTGGTACTAATCCATCTAGCTATGGTGGTAGGTTTGTTAATAAGGATGGTACAGCCAACATTCAAAAGCAAGGAGCTTCGTTTTTAAGCCGTATCAGCTGGTATCATGTTATGAAAGTAATGCCAACATGGAAGTTTATACTTATACTTTTTGGTTTTTATATTGCATTCAATCTTTTCTTTGCAATGCTGTACTATGCTATAGGGCTAGAATACGTAAACGGTATTGATGTTTATGGCGTTACGGAGTTGGAAAAGTTTGGAAAAGCTTATTTTTTTAGTGCTCAAACATTTACTACGGTTGGTTATGGTAACATGAGCCCCGAAGGTTTTGCTACGAGTGCCTTAGCAGCTACTGAGGCTATGATTGGCTTATTGTATTTTGCCATTGCAACGGGTTTATTTTACGGCAGATTTAGTCGCCCCAAAGCCTTCATCAAGTTTTCTCATAATGCCGTTATTGCTCCCTACCAAGATGGTAGCGCACTTATGATTAGACTTGCTCCTCATAAAAACACTAACCTAATTGATGCTGAGGCGCGTATGACTTTAGGTATGAGTATTAAAGAAAGCGGCAAAATGGTAAACAAGTTTTACTCGTTAGATATGGAAATGACCAAAATAAATGCCTTAACATTGAGTTGGACTTTGGTACACCCTATAACCGAAGATAGCCCATTATTTGGGTTTACAAAAGAAGATTTTGAAACTACAGAAGGTGAAGTTATAGTTTACTTGAATGCTTTTGATGATATTTTTAGTAACACCGTAGCTACGGGTACATCGTACACTTTTGATGAGATATTATATGGTGCAAAATTTAATATTATGTATACTGAGAATGAAGACAATACCAAAACATTACTTCATTTGGATAAGATTAATTCGATTACGAAAGTGTCTTTGCATTAATAACTCTATAATAATGTAATGAAAAAGCAGCCTGTTATTACAGGCTGCTTTTTTAATTAAGATATCCAGTAATTTATTCTTTTATAATTTTTGTAGTATAATGTTTACCGCTTTCTCCTTTAATGATTAGTATGTAAGTTCCTTTTGAAAGTTGTTGTACAGGCATACTATTATTTGTAAGTTTTTCGCTCATTACTAACCTTCCAGATAGGTCGTATACATAAGCCTTATCTGCAGTAATGTTTTCGTTAGTAGTAAATTGCAATACATCTCCCACAGGGTTAGGATATACTGTAAATGCATTACTGTTATTATCAAATCGTCCTAAAGTACTTCCTTCTACTACCATTAATGCTTCGTTAATTGTAGGATTATTAATAATATCAATAATACCCGATGGCCATCTTATAACTAATTGGTCAATCTCGCTTGTTTGACCGAGACCAAAATGGGTGTTTAACGAACTCATATAGCGGAAACCATCGCCACTGCGTACATCACGGATTTGTTTCTCCCAAGTACTACCAGCCTCGTTACTATAAATCTCGATACGTGCACCAATACCATTTTTATTGCTACTTGTTCCTTCTAAATTAATTTTTAACCAGTTGTTATCGTTTCCAGTATTCATTCGTATTCTATTGCCATTTAAAATGTCAAGGAAACCATCGTTATTTAAGTCACCTATAGCCCCAACTGTTGCATCACCTATATCAAGCGGGCTAAAAGTCATGTCTCCGTTATTAATGAGGATGTAGTTACCACCTCCCATAACATCGAGGAAACCATCGTTATTAAAATCGTGGGTAATATGCTCCCTGTTTAATGGTGTAAAGGTGTCAATACCCGATCCTTCGGTAGTATCGGTAAAGGTACCATCGTTATTATTAACCATTAGTTTATGGCTACCATGCGAGGTAGAGTTAGCTCCTACCATAGCATCCATATCGCCATCGTTATCAAAATCGCCAAAAGCTGTAGACCATGTTTGTATAATATCTGCCATACCGGCTTCGTTACTTACATCAGTAAATGTACCATCACCATTGTTTCGATGTAACTCATTAATACCTGCATCGCTACCACCACCTCTACATTTTGCAATAAATAAATCGGGGTCGTCATCATTATCGTAATCTACCCATATAGAGCCATAATTACCGCCTGCTGGGTGGTCTCCAATACCTCCCTGTACGTAGTTAAATCCGCTATTACCATCGTTTAAAAAGTAAACATTAGGCTCTACATCGTGGCAAACAAAAGCATCTAGGTTGCCATCGTTATTAATATCTATAAAGTTGGTACGCTGCGAAAATATAAAATCGTCAGAAACCATGGGCATATAGGCTGTACCATCGCTGTTTGCAAGCATTATTGTTGCTCCGTTGCCCGATCCATACAATAAATCGTTAAAACCATTCCCATCATAATCACCTGCTGCTAGGCTCCATCCAGGCATGTAATTGGTTGCTCCTGCTGTTGGGGTTGCTTCTGTAAATGTACCATCGGTATTTTGGTATAGCATAGTAATACTGTTTTCATTCGGAATTACTATATCATCTAAGTAATCGCCATTCATATCCACAACACACATTATGTACGGACCATTCGCGTTTATGTTTACATTTTCGAAGAAAGGAGTAGTGTGTTCAGATTCGCTTACCTCGAAAACAAAATCATCTGAAGTCCAGTTATTATCAAAAACAATATAATATGTTTCATTGGCTTGTGCGGTAAATGTTACTAACGATGTATACTGATCGCCGCTATCGTCATCCCCTGCTACACAGTTAAAATCGCCACAGCTTCCTGAGTATATGTGTACGCGTGTATCTGTATTTGGGTAGCCTTCCAAACTGGTACTTACAGTAACATTAATTATAGTGGCTGAGGTGTAGGTATACCACAAACCTGATGTAAGTTCGTTATTAGTGCCTAATGTACAAATGAGTGTTGGGACTTCGCTAGTATCAGCATAAGATGCATTGTTGATTCCTATTGTAACAGCCTCGGCTGTAGCACATGTGTCTTGCGCGTTAAGGCTTATTATGCCGACGCTTGTAAGTAATAAAGTAAGAATTTTTTTCATAGAGATTGTTTTTATAATGGTTGTTTATTTTATGTTTTACGGACAAGGTTCATCCATAGCATTTATCCATTCTGCAAATAATTCTAATCCTTCTTCATGTACGAGACTTCTGCCTAGCATTGGCATACGTTCCGATTCGTCTGTAGTACTAAGTCTGTAGTACATAGTAGACCTTCCTGTGTTCTTTTTTGCTACAATGTGTGATAATGAGGTGTTAATAAACTCATTAGGTTCTACGCAAACTCCCATATTGGTGGCACTGGTAGTTTCGGTAAAAGCTAATCGTATTGGCATATAATCGCAATGTGCCCCCTCTGCATGGCAGTGCGCACAGTTAATATCCATGTATGAGCGTACTCGAAGTTCCAACGGTTGTGAAGCGTCTGCCCAGTTTACGGTACTATTAATACTAGCGGGTAAATTATCTTGTAAATAGCCTTCGGTTATCCAACGGCTAAGTTGGTTAGCAGCACCATCCGTGTACGTAAACATTTTGTTTAAGTTTTGTGGTTTCGGACCAATGGGTATAGGGTTATCGTCTGTTTTATGGCATGTAAGGCATTCTGTTTCTGATGGAACTCTGTAGTTGGCACTTTTTTCTGTACCATTTTCCATCCAGCTTATATCGGTATAACTACCATCAAGGTCTAGATAGGCCTCTGTTTGTTCGTCATTCCAAACATATTCGGCAAAAATCCAACCATCAGCTTTTTTTATAAGTAATCGGGTTTCAATAATTCGTGTACTGTTATCGGGCAGTACATTTTCATAGTAAAAGTTTTTTATGATTGCTGTACCTGTTGGGAAATCCAATATTTGTCCGTCTGCTATATATGTTGCTTTTGAGCCTTCGGGCATCCATATAAAACGTTTTTTGTGTGCGTAGTCAGTAAATAGTTTACTATTTAAGTCGTACGGGAGTACTTTATATGCAGGTTGCATATTTTGTAAATCGCCTTCGTAAAATTTATAGTCCGATAATTTGTTATACGGTACGGTAGCCAAATCCATAACTACAGGCGATACTGGTGCAGGATCGGGTACATCAGTATAATCATCATTGTCATCTGATCCGCAAAACGTAAATAAAGTAAAAAGGCTTAAAAAAAATATACTTCGTAAAAAATAGTGCTTTTTCATGGACTTATCATAGAAATTTGTTTAAATCAATGACAAATATAAAATAAAAAACTAAACTTTATTTTTTTTAACATAAAAAGTTTAGTTTAGTTATTATTAACACTAAAAATGGGAAGTCGTTCATTTTTATAACATTACGGGCACGTAGTCTCTAAACTGTTAATCCAATCTTCAACTAGCAATATTGCTTGTTCGTCAACAACAGTACGCCCTAAATTAGGCATCATCTCGCTTCTTACAACGGTACTCATTCTGTAATGCATTAATGATTCGTTTACATCTTGCCCTGCCACAATATAATCTTGTCCGCGTATTGCAAAATCAATAGGTTGCACACAAATACCAAGATTTTCTGCTACATCTGAGGCTTGGAAAGATAGTTCCATAGGCGTATAATCGCACGATGTTCCTGCGCTATGGCAGTGCGCACAATTAATATCGAGGTACGATCGTACTCTTAACTCCAATGGTTGGGTGGTATCCGTCCAATCTATAGTAGTATTTATAGTGTTGGGTTTGCTGTTAAGGTAGCCCTCTGCTATCCATTTGTCCAACTGGTTTTGGCTACCATTGGCATACGGATATGTTTTGTTTAGGTTTTGTGGCTTTACTCCAATGGGTGTATGGTTATCATTTAGGGTATGGCACTCGGCACAATCTATAGTACTTGGTGTCGTGTAGCCCGTGCTCATTGTGGTACCGTTTTGGTTCCAGCTAATATTAATTACGTGTCTTTCAGTAGTTAAAACAGCATCAGTTTGTTCTTCATTCCACACATATTCAGCAAAAATCCATCCTTCTGCCTTTTTTATCATTATACGTGTTTCCATTACTTTAGTGCTATTATCTGGCAGTACTGTATTGTAATAAAAGTTTTTTATTAGTGCTGTACCTACTGGAAATGTGGGTATATGTCCGTCAGTAGTATAGGTTGCAGTTGTGTTTTTTGGCATCCATATAAATCTTTTTTTGAGTGCGTAATCGGTAAAAAGGCTACTGTTTATATCGTATGGTAAAACTTTATAAACAGGTTCTAGGTTTTTTAGCTCCCCCTCAAAAAAATTGTATTCCGATAAGTTTGTATAAGGCACCGCTTCCAGATTTAATACTACGGGAGATTCTTTTTCGGCTATGGGTGTATAATCATCACTATCGTCTGTACCGCAGGAGTACAAACCAAAAACAACTATATACGTTAGTGCTATCTTTAATAAAGTGCTTTTCATAAAAAAGTTTTTTAATAATAGCAAATATAAAATAATTTAACGTTTATTTTGCTTTTGTGCTAAAATCAAAACTTAATTTTTACATCGAACTTTTCTAGTTTCTTAAATGCTTCGGGAGTTGTATGGTCAAACTCTTCTTTAATTTGATAATGTTTCTTTTTCGAATCAATACGTTTTATGGCGTTATGAAAACGTCTTGCCTCCTTTAACGATGTTATAATGGGGCGGGGTACAGTTACACCAACTCCTACATCGTTTTTAGCTACCATAGTAAAATAGGAGGAGTTGCAGTGTTTTACGGCTCCTGTTTGTATGTTTTCGGCCTCTACGCGCATACCTACTACCATAGAGCTATTGCCTACGTAGTTAACTGATGCTTTTAAGGTAACGAGTTCGCCAACTTCTATGGGGTTTAGGAAATCTACTTTATCTACCGATGCGGTAACGCAGTATTTGCCTGAATATTTGGATGCTGATGCAAATGCAATCTGGTCCATCAATCTCAAAATATACCCACCATGTATTTTACCACTAAAGTTGGTATGCGATGGCAGCATTAATTCGGATATTGTTATTTGCGATTCCGTAAGTTTTTTATAGTAAGTTTCCATAATCTTTTAGTTTAAAGAGGTATCCGTGTTATCCTCTGTTTCGTTTTGTAAAGCACGGTTGGTAATGTTTTCGGGTAACGCTTTTTTTGCCTTAGCACCCATTTTTTTAAGTTTACCAATACTTGTTATAATATTACCACGACCGCTAACAAGCTTGTTCATAGCGCCTTCGTAGGCTTTTTTACCCTCGTCCATGCGTTTGCCCACCATAATAAGGTCGTCTGTAAAGCCAACAAACTTATCGTATAATGCTCCTGCTTGTCGGGCTATCTCGTAAGCGTTTTCTTGCTGTTTTTGGTTTGTCCACATACTATCAATAGTGCGTAGCGTTGCCAGTAGGGTACTAGGGGTTACAATAACAATATTTTTCTCGAAAGCTTTGTTGTATAACGTGGTATCTTCATTTAAAGCACTTGCAAAAGCCGACTCTATGGGTACAAACAACAAAACAAAATCAGGACTTTCCATTTTATACAAGTCATGGTAATTTTTGGCACTCAACTGTTCTACATGCCTCTTAATAGAGTTTACGTGCTCTTTTAAGTGATTGGGTTGTAGTGCAGTATCCGCCTCGTTTACATAACGCTCGTAGGCTACTAATGATACCTTACTATCTACCACCATTTTTTTACCATCGGGTAAATTAATTACAACATCTGGCAGTACGCGCAAGCCATCTTCATTAGTATGGTTTTGCTGTACAAAATATTCGCGGTCTTTTTCCAGCCCCGATTTTTCCAATACACGTTCCAGTATTAATTCGCCCCAGTTTCCTTGCATTTTACTATCGCCTTTTAATGCCTTGGTAAGGTTAATAGTTTCCTTACTCATTTGCTCATTCATCTCACGTAATCCTAGTATCTGTTGGCGTAGTGCTGCATGATAGTCAATACTTTCCTTGTGCGTATTCTCTACTTTCTGCTCAAAAAGTTGTATTTTTTCTTGTAGTGGCGATAGTATGTTTTTTATGTTTTCACGATTTTGCTCCGTAAACTTGGTCGATTTCTCTTCTAGTATTTTATTAGCAAGATTTTCAAACTCTTTCGTAAACTTTTCACGCAATTCTTCAGTTTCCTGCCGTTGTTCCTTAACGCGTTCCATCAAGTTATCAAAGTCCGTTTCCTTTTTGGTAAGCTGTATGGCAAGTGCATCTTTTTCGGTACGCAAACTATCGCGTTCCCCCTGCAATTGTGTTAGTTGTTTCTCTAAAGGCTGTTTTTCGGTTATAGCCTGTTGTTTTACTTGTTCTACTTGGTTTATTAGGCTATTGTTACGCTCTTCTAGTACTTTTTTATCAGCTACTGATTTTGAAGAGAAAATAATTTTTCCAATAAAAATACCAATAGCAAGTGCTATTATAAAGGCAAGTAATAATGTTATCGTTTCGGGCATTGGTGAAGTATTTTACGTATTGGTAAAAATAAGTAAAATATGTCAGGATTGTACTTACTCCTGTATTACCTTGAAATCTATTTTTATATATTTGAGCTATACTCAAATATAAATTAATGAACGATACTTTTACCAGCTTCAGAAAATTTCCTGATGCTTCGCAAGCTAAAGGGTTAGAGCAATTTTTAAAAGAAAACAATATCGAATCTCTTTTTATTGATAATTCGCCCCGCTTGGGTAGTGCTTTTGGTGGCGAAATGCAAAAGGAATATGAGATACAGTTAAAACAGCGTGATTTTGAAAAAGCGACATTACTGCTTGAAGAGTTAGCTAAGGAAGAAGTTAACCAGCTCCCTGATGATTATTATTTGCTGGAATTTACTGATGATGAATTAATTGATGTAATAGTAAAAAAAGATGAGTGGAATGAGTTTGATTATTTGCTGGCTATACGACTACTTAAAGAGCGAGGGAAAACTATTGATGAAGAACTCATAAACTCATTAAATAAGAAACGTATTGAAGATCTTGCTAAACCTGAAAGCGACCAGACCGCTTGGATAATTGCAGGGTATGCATTTGCTATTATGGGTGGGCTTTTAGGTTTAATAACAGGCTATGTAATTTGGACTGCTGATAAAACACTACCCAACGGTGAAAAAGTGTATACCTATACCAAACGGGATAGAAAACATGGTAAAAGAATAGTAATACTATCATTAATTGTGTTACCCGTTTTAGTAGCCTACAGAATATTTGGATAAGTTGCTCATGGCTTTTCATGATACTTTAAAACATTATGTATCTATTAACAATTATAGATAATACTCTATAAGTATTGTTTCTTAAATTTGTAAATAAAGTCTTAAATTTATGAGCCTAAAAGTAATAGCGTTTGATGCTGATGATACCTTATTTATAAACGAACCCTATTTTGAAGAAACCGAAAAGAAGTTTTGCGGTATTATGGAGAGCTACCTGTCGCACCAGAGTATATCGCAGGAGTTATTTACTACACAAATAAATAATTTACCATTGTACGGTTATGGTATAAAAGGGTATACGCTTAGTATGATGGAAGCCGCTATAAATATTTCGCAAGGGACGTTGAGCCTGAGTTGTATTCAGAAAATTATTGATTTGGGTAAAGAGTTGATACAAAAGCCTATTGTTTTGTTGGATGGTGTAGAGGAAACCCTTAAGGCACTACAGGGGCACTATAAGTTGGTGGTTGCCACGAAAGGCGATTTGAAAGACCAACACCGTAAACTGCACAACTCTGGTTTGGGGCATTATTTTCATCATATTGAAGTAATGTCGGATAAGAAACCCATTGATTACCAAAAGCTATTAAAACGTTTGGAAATAGAACCCGACGAGTTTTTTATGATAGGCAATTCATTACGATCGGATGTTTTACCTGTTTTAGAAGTTGGTGGGTATGCCTGCCATGTGCCTTTTCATACTACATGGGCGCACGAAATGATAGACCACAATGTAAAGCACGATAATTTTAGCGAAATAGAAAAAATAACAGATGTACTACCGTTTTTACTGCCTAAGGCTGTATAGTGTGCAGTATCAATTTATAAATTCAGTAAATCATGGCACAACAGAGTAATAAAAATCATTTACGGTTTTACGCACCCCACCATTTTGTATTTTACCCGTTTATGCTTGCAGTATTGTCAGGTACAATTTATTATGCTTGGAGTAGTGAAAAAAATCAAATGCTATGGTTGTTTATGGCACTAATTGCAGGTGCAATTATATGGCTATCGTTTATGACTCGCCAGCACTATGCGCTAACCTTACAAGACCGCATTATAATGCAAGAAATGCGTTATCGTTATTTTGTAGTTACGGGAAACCGTTTTGAACCTTTGGAAGAAGAATTATCTAAAGCTCAAATTTTTGCTTTACGATTTGCTTCTGATAATGAATTGGAAACACTTGCTACAAAAGCTGTACAAGAAAAACTTTCTGCGGGTGCTATTAAAAAAGAGATAAGTAACTGGCGTGCCGATAATAATAGGGTTTAGTTACTACAGCACTACAAAACTATTTTTTTCTTTATCAAAAATAATACTGCTATCTGTAAATAAAGTATCAAATGTATTGTTTGCTATTAGCGTTTTAGGTTCGCCCTGTACTGTTTTTTCGGGTGTCATAACAATTAATTCATCACTAAGTTGCAATGCAAGATCCAAATCGTGCGTAGAGTAAAGGATGCTCTTACCCGTTTTTTCAGTAAGTTCCTTTAACAAACGCAGTAAACTTACTTTGTGTACTAAGTCCAAATGGGTAGTAGGTTCATCCAATATTATCACAGGGGTATCTTGCGCCAGCGCTCTTGCTATAAGTACCCGTTGTAACTGCCCATCGCTAATTTCGTAGTGTTTTTTATCGGCTAAATGCTTTAGCTGCGTTAACGCTAATGCCTCGTTTACTTTCTCAATATCTTCAGGCGCTAATGTACCCAACCAATTGGTATAAGGTTGCCTGCCCAATGCTACAAGCTCGTAAACGCTGAGGTTACTCGGCGGTAAGCCTTCCGTAAGTACAATGCTTAGGTTTTGCGCTAATTCCTTACTGCTAAACCGTGTTATATTTTTGTCATTGAGCAGAATTTCTCCCTTTAGTAGTGGTTGTATCCCTGTAAGCGTTCGTAAAAGAGTAGATTTACCAATACCGTTTGCACCAATAAGTGCTACAAAACGTCCTTGTTGTAATGTAACGGTTACATTTTTACCAATAACAGTTGCGCTTTGCTTGTTAGTATAACCAATGCTTATCTTGTTTGCCGATAGTACTACCTTTTCTTTTTCCATAGTCATAACATTAATGGTACACTCCCTTTCTTTTTCGTAAAAGTAGCCAAATAACTATGGGCGCACCTATTGCCGATGTTACTGCATTAATAGGCAACGTTAAATCGCTGCCTGGTAATTGGGTTATAATATCGCATAGTAATACTATTATTGCTCCGCACAACAAGGTAGCCCAAAATAACACAAAATGGTTTCCTGTTTTAAAAATGAGTTTTGCCATATGGGGCACGGCAAGCCCAATAAAGGCTATAGGTCCTGCAAAAGCCGTTATACTACCTGCTAGTATACTGGTGGCTATTATAATAAGTAGTCTCGTTTTGTTAAAATTAATACCCAAGCTCTTAGCATAGCGTTCCCCCAAGAGTAAAGCATCTAAAGGTTTAATGCACAATGCTGCAAGTATAATTCCTATGGTGCAAACTATACCTAAAATACTAATGTTTTGCCATGATATACTGCCCAAACTGCCCATAGCCCAAAAGGTAAATTTTTGGAGTTGTTGCGCCGTACTAAAATACGTTAATACGCTAACTATAGCACTGGTAAAGCTGCCAAACATTAGCCCTACAATAAGTATAGCCATAGTGTCTTTTAAGCGTTGTGCAACCAATAAAACAGCTAATAATACCACAAAACTACCAAGCGTAGCCGCTATAATTATGCCATAGGACGATAAAAAAAGGCTACCTAAAACACTAGGTAAAATGCCAGCCCCAAGTAGTATAAAGGCTACTCCTAAACTTGCCCCCGAACTTAACCCTAAAACATAAGGTCCTGCCAACGGATTCCTGAATAAGGTTTGCATTAATAAACCACTAAGCGACAAACCCATACCTACTATAATTGCTGTTATAGCTTTGGGTAACCTGTAGTTGAGTATAATATACTCCCAACTGCTTTTTGTTACATTACCACCTGTTAAGCTCGCTACTACCTCGTTAAAAGGAATGCTAACTGACCCTAAACTGAGGTTGACTAAAAAAAGCACAACCAAGCCAATAGCCAGTACAGGAAATAGTAGTTTATGTTGCTTTGTGTGGTGCAATTGGGTTTATTTTAGTTGCTCAAAAAAATGAAGTTCATAATCAGGTAACATTTCAGGGTGAAGTATTTTTACGAGGTCTTTTAAAACCAAGTCGGGGCGATTGGGAGCTAATTCGTAATAAATTACGCCACCTGTAGCGCCTGTTTTACTTGCAAAAGAATAAACTTCTTTATTTTGGAAGGCTTTAAATTGTGCGTAATGCGGGTTGCTATCGGTCATTTCCTGTAACGAGGCAAACTGCGCAGGACCAATCCAATACTCTGCATTTTGCGCTTTATCCAAAACGGTTTCGTATGATAGGGTATGGCTGCCCGTTCCATCAGAATCGTTCCATAAATAGTTACCGTGCGCATCTTTTATAAACAGAGCACCCCAGCTACCACCTTGTGGCAAATACCAATGGTCTTGGTACATGGCTCCGCTTAATACGGTAGGGTTCGTAGTTGTATTTTTGGCTAAGCTTTTTACGCTATTATAATCCGTTTCAATTTTCTTAAAAACACTATCAGCTTTTTCCTGTAATCCGTAAAGCTCCCCAAAAAACTTAATCCATTCCGCTTTGCCTAACGGCGATTGTTCTGTCCAGTCCCCGTTATACAGCACTTTAGCACCACTTTTTTCTAAGGTTGTCATAGCGTTGTTATCGCCACTAATACTAAAACCAACAACAGCATCGGGCGATAAATCTATCATAACCTCCTCGTTAAGCTTTTCGTTAGCACCTACTTCGCGTATCTCTCCCGCATCAATTCGTGCTCTTGTCTTTTCAGACGATATATACCGTGTTCCAGGAAAGCCTACTAACGAGTTTTCTACCCCTAACATTTCTAACGAGGGTATGTGCGTGGTAGAGGTTACTACTACCGTTTGTATAGGTACTTGCAGGGTTGTATAGTTGCGTAAACTATCGGGTATAACTGCATTTTCTTGCTGTAATACATAGGTAAAACCTGCCTCGGCGTTGGGCCACGGGTTAGTGACTTTTACTACAGAGTAGCCCTTGTAACGGTATATTTTTAGTCCGTTGGCATACTTTACCGTATTGTTAACCTTGGCAGAAGCTGTAGTTTGTTGTTTTGCCTCTTGTTTACAGCAAACAAAGGCAAGTACTATGGTAAATAATAATAGCGTGTTTAATTTCTTCATAAAAAATATTCAACAGTTGCAAATGTATAAATTAAATATTTCAATATAAATCCTATATTTGCGCCAACTTTAGG
This sequence comes from Flavobacterium litorale, assembly GCF_019613795.1. Taxonomy (NCBI): domain Bacteria; kingdom Pseudomonadati; phylum Bacteroidota; class Flavobacteriia; order Flavobacteriales; family Flavobacteriaceae; genus Flavobacterium; species Flavobacterium litorale. The sequence goes on along the minus strand of NZ_CP080429.1, from coordinate 2,582,896 downwards.
TTGTAGCGGTTTTTTACTATCGTTACATTAAAAGGGAATCAGGTTTAATGCCTGAGCTGTTCCCGCAACTGTATGCTTATCTCTTTACTAGGAGAGGCTGTTGTTAACTGCATGCCACTGTGATGAAACATAATCATGGGAAGGTAAACAACAGTACGCGAGCCAGGAGACCTGCCTTGAGTATAACGAATATCGAGCCTTCGGGAAAAAAGGTTCTGGTGCATATGACTTTAAAACAATTTTTATTCATTACGTCGCTATTGTTGTGCCAATACATTTGTGCGCAAAACGATACTATTACCCTGTTGGAGGAAGTAATAATATCCGACACACAGTTGCGCGATTTCTCTAATTCGCAATCCGTACTAAAACTAAACGATTCGGTTATTGCCCGCAACCCAGCATCATTAGGCGCATTGCTTACCTACAATAGCGTAATTTATTTTAAAGAGAATGGTTTGGGCATGGTTTCGTCGCCATCGTTTCGTGGTACTACTGCACAACAAACGGCTGTGGTATGGAATGGTATCAATATCAACTCGCAACTTAACGGGCAAACCGATTTTAATATACTCAATGCGCGCGATTTTAATTCGGTTAGCGTTAGGGCAGGAGGCGGTAGCGTTATATACGGTAGTAGTGCTATTGGCGGGAGTATTCATTTGAATAACGATTTATCATTCGCTAAAAAATTAGAAAATACACTATTACTCAATTACGGTAGTTATAACACTTTTAATGGGAATTACAATGTAAAAGCAGCTACAGACACGTTTAGTGCCGATGTAAGCATTAGCCGAAATAGCTCGGATAACGATTATGAATTTCCTGATACGGATGTAGTAAACGAGAACGGACAGTATTATAATGCAAGCTATAACGCTGCTTTTAGTTATAAATTAAACAACAAAAATATAGTTAGGCTTTATAGTTTTGCCTACGATGGCGAAAGGCATTTTTCGCGTACGCTGTTTGCGCCTTCCAGAAGTAAGTACCGTGACACCAATTCTCGGAATGTATTAGAATGGTTGGGTATATACGGTAAATTCACTTCCAAATTAAAAGCAGGATTACTAACAGAATATTATGAATATTATGCCCGTGCCAGCAATCCTAATTATACCTTTGGCAAAGTAAACACGTGGCTTACCCGTTACGATTTGGCTTACAAAGCTACCAACGCCATTAAGTTAAACACTTTACTAGAATATACGGTTAATGATGGCGATGGTTCTGATATTTTGAACGAGAAACGCAGAATAGGGGCGGGGAGTTTGCTTATGCAACACGCTGTAACCCCTGAATTACAATATGAATTAGGAATACGTAAAGAAGTTACTGATGCCTACGATAGCCCAGTATTGTTCTCCTTTGGAGGTAGTTATGCCCTTGCAAAATTCTATACAATAAAACTCAATGCATCGCGTAATTTTAGAATACCTACCTATAATGATTTGTATTGGCAAGATGGCGGAAATCCTAATTTGAATCCTGAAACATCGTACCAAGCTGAAATTGGTAATGAATTTACTACCAAAAATCTAACTTTTACACTTACGGGGTATTACATAAAACTGCGCGATATGTTACGTTGGGTACCTACTAACACTATATGGCGCCCCGAAAATGTAGATGAGGTGGATACTTACGGAATAGAATTTATACTAAACTGGCAAAAAACCATAGGAGAACACCGTTTTGTATTTGATGGTACGTACGCCTATACCGTATCGCAGAGGGATGGGAGCAGTAACCAGTTAATTTATGTGCCTTTCCACAAAGCTACGGCTTCGTTAGCCTACTCGCATAAAAAAATATCGGCATACTATCGCCACTTGTACAATGGTAAAGTATTTTATACTTCCGATAACCGTTCGGAAATCGAAGCCTACCACGTTGCTACACTTGGTACGGAATACCATTTTAAATTGCTACAAGGGCTAGATGTAGGTATGCAAGTACACAATTTGTGGGATGCTACTTACCAAAACGTTGCAACACGCCCAATGCCAGGCAGAAATTACACGATGTATCTTAACCTTAAATTTTAATATAATAATGAAACTCAACAAACTTATTTTAACAGCCATAGCAGGAAGCTTCTTTTTTGTTTCCTGTAGTAGCGATGACGATTCGACAACTAATGAGCCACGAGGTGCTTACGATAATGGTTTACTAATACTAAACGAAGGGGGTTATAATGCGGGTAATGCATCGGTATCATTCCTTTCAGAAGAAAATATTTTAGAAAATAATGTTTTTGCTACCATTAATAGTGGGGCAACGTTAGGCGATACGGGGCAAGATATGGGCATGCATGGCGAAACGGCTTACATTGTAGTAAACAACTCGCATAAAATAGAAGTAGTAAACCGTTTTACTTTTGAACGTATTACAACCATTACTACCGATTTAGATAATCCGCGTTACATCGCTTTTTCGGGTAATGATGCTTACGTTACCAACTGGGGCGATCCTAACGATACCGAGGATGATTATGTAGCGGTTATTGATTTGGCTACCAATGCAGTTACCAACAAAATTAGTGTTGTAGAGGGACCTGAAGCTATTGTTGAAAATAACGGTAAACTATACGTAGCACATAAAGGTGGCTTTGGTTATGGTAACACAGTGAGTGTAATTAATGCAAGTAATGGTAGCGTTGTAAAAAGTATTGCTGTGGGCGATGTACCAAACAGTTTAGAAATTGATGGCAATAATTTATATGTATTGAGCGAAGGCTTACCCTCATGGTCGGGTACAGAAACGCCAGGAGAATTAAGCGTGATTAATATGAGTAACGATAGCGTAGAGGAGATTTATCCGTTTACAGGTACAACGCACCCTAGTAATTTTGTAGTTTCGGATAATACAGCCTATTATACTATAAACGATGGTATTTATGCTATGAATACTTCGGATACCTCGTTACCAGCTAACCCTTTATTTACCACTACACCGCAAGAGGTGTATGGTGTTTACGAGCTTGCAGTAAAAAACGATGCTATTTATGTAGCCGATGCTGGAGATTACAACTCCGATGGTAAAATATACATTTACTCGCTTACAGGTACATTACAACAAACATTTACTGTAGGTGTAATACCAGCTGGTTTTTATTTTAACGATTAATTGTTTTGTTAAGTGTTTTATACTGTATGATACATCCGCATACAGGTAAAAGAAAAAGAGTGGCAATTGCCACTCTTTTTTATGCTATTAAGTTTATAGTATTATTGTAATTCTTTTATTAAGGTAAAACCACCTTCGGATACATCCTCTACATACATTTCTGTACCAAAACGGCGTATGTTTTTAGAGTCTTTAAAAAACGGGTGGTTATTACCTGTAGGTAGGCTAAACCTGCCATTCCCTACTATATCTGCAATAGCTGCTGCCAGTAAAGGTTCGTTAGCATCGCCTAGTACACCAAGCTCATCAAAATCCTCTCTAAGTTCAATATCAGGAGCAATACCCTGCTCATACTCACCAAAACCATCTACATTTACAATGCGCAATACAATAGGCTGCATGGCATAAGTATGTGAACCGCTACGATTGTTTCTAGTAAAATTTTGTGAATCGTATAACGTAACCGATCCTACATTTTTACCCGTAGTAACATCGCCTATAACAGTAACATCAATATAGGGCTGTAAACAGTTAATAATTAATTCGCTAGCCGATGCCGTACTGCGTGTGGTTAAAATATATACGCTGTTAAGGTTTAACGAGTTTATGGCTGCACCATTGGATAGCTGTGTAGGGAAGTTATCGTTTAAGGTTTCGGGGTTATTACTTTCGTAAAAATCCTGTAGTTTACTATTCCATTGCTCACGTGCAAACAACTGCCCATTAAACTGCCCAGTAATCATACTAGCCAAGTACGTTGCGGTTCTTACCGAGCCTCCCGAGTTATAACGTAAATCTAAAACCAGTTCGTTAACGCCCTGTCCTGCCAATTGCCCAAAAGCAGCATTAAGTTCCTCATCATAATTACTAAAAAAACCGTTGTACATAAGGTAGCCTATAGTACGGTCGTCTTCGGTAATAACATTAGTTCTAAATACGGGGTTTTCGGCGTATTCCGTTTTTGTAAGCGTAACTTCCTCGCCATTTGGTGTAATTGTACCATCGTTATAATCAGCAAGGTTTAACGTATACGTTTCATTATTTAGTAATCCTCTAAAGTTATCATCGGTTAACGGCGTACCGTTTATGGCATAAAAAACATCGCCGCGTTGTATGTTTTTTGTCGAAGCATCCGAGTTAGGCAGTATATAACGTACATAACCAAAAATGTTGGTTTGCGTATCGTCTGTATATACAAGTCCAAATTCTACACCATTATTAGTAGTAACACCTTGTAAGGAGTTTTCCAGCACCCTATAATCAGATACCAATACACTAAAACGGTCTATAACACCAGGTTCATAAAGTAAACTCTGAAATAGCGATTCTGGACTCGAAAAACCTTCCAAATAGCTGTTAAGCGCACCTTGGTTGCCAAAGCGGTCGTCGGCAAGTTGTGGTACATCTTCCTGCCATAGGTAATATAAGTTTAGCCCTTTCCATATAAAATCGTTAACAGGTACAGCATTATCATCCATGTCTTCACAACTTTGGAAAGCTAATGCGGTAACCATCAAAGTAGTTAGAAATAATCCTATCTTTTTCATTCGTGGCAATTGTTAGTTTTATTAAAACGTAAATTTAATATATTTAATATAATATGTAACAAAAAAATGTGTTGTTCGTCTTCATTTTAATAGCGGTAAACAAAACCAAACCCAATAAATGAATCAATCTGAGTTCATAAAAATAACGAACCCTTTTAAAGACCGTATGTTTCGGTTGGCAAAACGACTGTTGGTAAGTACCGAGGAAGCAGAGGATGCCACACAAGAAGTATTGGTACGGCTTTGGAAGAACAGGAAGAAGTTAGAAACGTATGCTAGCGTAGAGGCACTAGCAATAACCATAACTAAAAATTATTGTTTGGACCAATTAAAATCCAAACGTGCCACTGAGCTACGGATAGTACATACTAATTTTACTGATGGGCAGGCAGGGGTTGATAAACAGGCGGAAGACCGCGATAGCTGGAAATGGGTTGAGAAAATTATGGATACCCTGCCAGAACAACAAAAGATTATAATACAAATGCGCGATGTAGAGCAGTATGATTTTGAAGAAATTGCTAAAATGATGGACATGAACGAAACGGCAGTACGAGTAGCCCTTTCTAGAGCCAGAAAAACAATTAGAGAAGCGCTTATTAAAAAACACAGCTATGGAATTAAGAGAAATTGAAAAATTACTGGAAAAATATTTTGACGCAGCAACCAATACTGCCGAAGAGAATGTGCTAAAAGCCTACTTTTCAGCTCCAGATGTGGCGCCCCATTTGGAACAGTACCGACCTATGTTTGGATATTTTACCCAACAGGCAACAGAGAAGTTTGAGAAAACCGTACCACTAAAACCCAGAAAACGAAATGTAGTGTGGCTCTCGGTAGCAGCAAGCTTTGTAGTAATGCTTGGTCTATATGCAATTCTAGTACCATCCTTTACCACCCCACAAGGTGAGTTGGGTACTTACGAAGACCCTGAAGTAGCTTTCCAAGAAACCCAAAAAGCACTTAATATGCTTTCCAGTCAGGTAAACGTAGGTGTATCAGGAGCTGCCTATTTAGGCGAATACGAAAAATCTAAAAACAAAATCTTTAAAGACACAAAAAAATGAAAAAATTCATAATCACAGCACTATTAGCAGCTATGCCGTTTATTACCTTTGCGCAAGCAGCTTTTGATAAATTTCAGGATCAAGAAGGTATTGACGGAATTGTTCTTAACGAAAATGTAGTTAATATTCTTAATTATATTAAATTATCCCAAGGATCAAAACAAGTACAACCCTACCTACAAAATTTAAAGGATGTAGAGAGTTTAAGGATATTTACAACATCTGAAAAGAAGTATGCTAAGGATATGAAAAAAACAGTAGCTACCTACCTAAGAAAACACAACATGGAGGAGCTTGTTACATTGAATAGCGATGGCACTAAAGTAAAAGTATACATGGTAGCAGGTACCGATCCGTCGGAAATAAACGAACTACTTGTTTTTACTGAGAACAAAAAAGATAATAATACAACATTGATATCTTTTATAGGAAACATAGACCTTGACCAAGAACAAAAAACAAAATAACACAATTTAAAGTAAAACAAAATGAAAAAGATAGTAACCGCACTATTACTAGTGCTAATGCCAGCCGTGTTTTTTGCACAGTCAGCATTTGATAAATTTGATGGGAAAGATGGTGTAACTGCCATTATAGTGAGCAAGAAAATGTTTGCACTAATGAGTAATGTAGATGTAGATACGAGTAATGCAGAGGCTAAACAATATTTGGATTTAATTAAAAAGCTAGATAATTTAAGAGTGTTTACAACCTCGGATAAGAAAGCCATAGCTGATATGAAAACGACCATGACGAGTTACCTTAAAAAATATCCGTTGGATGAGTTAATGCGTATTAACGATAGTGGTAAAAACATTAAGATATATGTTAAAACGGGTAAAACAGAAACGGAAATTAGAGAGCTGTTAATGTTTATTGAGGGCGGAAACGAGGAAACGGTACTAATGACGCTTACGGGTAATTTTGATTTAAGTGAACTATCAGTACTAACAGATAAAATGAATTTACCTGGTGGTACCCAGTTAAAAAGTGCCTCTAAAAAACAGTAACTATAATGAAAAAGATATTTTTTACAGCAGGGATATTATTACTACTATTGGCATCGTGTACCAACGAACCATCGTTGCAGAAGTATTTTGTAGAAAAATCCAAAACCAAAAACTTTGTAGCATTAGATATAGCTCCTAATTTTGTGAATACTGATAGTTTAACGTTAACGGATGGTGAAAAGGAAGCATTACAATCGCTTGAAAAGCTAAACATCTTGATTTTTAAAACCGATTCGTTAGATAATGGCATGTATGCTACCGAACGTAGTAATATAAATACCTTACTTAAAGATGAACGTTATGAGCAGCTAATGCGTTTTGGCTCTAACAAAGATGGAGTGGCCATATATGCTGTAGGTGAGGATGATGCTATTGATGAGTTTGTACTTTTTGCACACCAACAAAACAATGGTTTTGGCGTAGTACGCTTATTGGGCGACGATATGGATATTGGCAATGTTATGGACATGGTGATGCTGATACAAAAAGGTAATTTAAACCTCGATCAGTTAAAGCCGCTCCAAACCATGATTAAAAAATAATAGTATATTAAGGTTAATTATGATAAACCCTCTAAGGAACGAAATTTTCTTAGAGGGTTATTTTTTACTTATTTTTTCGTAATAGTTTTAACGTGCAAAGGCGTAACATAAAAATAGCCTCATTTATGTTTTTAGGACTATTTTATTTGATGATTAAATGCAAAAGTAGATTATTTCTTGAAATATTTAAAAGGTACAATTAACATCCCAAAACATTCGCCTTTGTCTTTACCCAAATGTTTGTGGTGCATTTTGTGGGCTCTCCGTACTGCTTTAGCATATCGGTTATTGGCTTTCCTAAACATTTTAAAACGCTGATGTATAAAAATATCATGCACTAAAAAGTAAGTTAGCCCGTATGCAAAAATACCCAAGCCAATTGCCAAGCCGATTTCCAAGATGTTGTTTTGCCATAGTACAAAGAAACCTATACTTACAACAGCATAAAATATAAAAAAGGCATCGTTACGCTCAAACCAGGAGTCGTGGTCTTTACGATGGTGGTCTTTATGCAAACTCCATAAAAAACCGTGCATTACATATTTGTGTGTAAACCATGCCATAAATTCCATCATGAAAAATGTAAGTATAAAAACCAATATATGGATATAAAGTGCCATAAAACGCGTAAATTATATAATATTAAACCTGTAGTTTATGTAACATTTTGCCAATAGCCCCACTTTTTGATAATCGGGTACACGAATACGTGCCGATTTTATCTTCATAGGTGGTGTTTTTTTCAATTTCGTTAAAAGCTTTTTATAGTACACATAGGCGGTGTATACACCAAACTTAGCCTCGGCAGGTAATTGTACAATACCTTTATAACCTTCTGCCAAATCTGCTTCTATTTCTGCTACAATTTGTCTTTTAACGCTATCGTCCATTTCTTGCAAATTTAATGCAGGAAAGTAGTTTCTGTCAAGTGCTTCCGTGTCATCTTTCAAGTCGCGTAAAAAATTTACTTTTTGCAATGCCGATCCTAATCGCATAGCGGGGGCTTTTAATGCCTCGTATTTAGCATCATCATTACCTGTAAATACCTTTAAACACATTAGCCCTACTACATCTGCCGAGCCATAAATATATTCGTTGTATTCCGAAACACTTGTATAGTCTTTTTTATACAAATCCATTTTCATACTTTTCATAAAGCTATCAATAAGCTCCTTGGGTATGTTGTATTTGTTTACCGTATGCTGGAAAGCATTTAGTACTGGATTAAGACTGATGCCATCTTTTAACGCGTTGTCCATATCGTTTTCAAACAACGTAAACAGTCGTTCCTTATCATAATCATGAAAAGTATCCACTATTTCATCCGCAAAACGAACAAAACCGTATATATTATAAATATCTTGGCGTATGCGTGGCGATAGCATTTTTACTGCAGAAGAAAAAGAGGTACTGTACGCATTGGTTACATTACGACTGCATTGGTAGGAAATTTGATCGAAAATTGACTTCATAGTTATTTTCTTTACACGGTTACTTTTGTTGCTTTATTTAACTGTTTTGATATTAATCCTGCGGTTAATTTACCCGAAATAAGTGCAGGGGGTACTCCTGGTCCTGGTACGGTTAACTGCCCCGTAAAATACAGGTTTTTTACCTTTGCACTTTTTAGTTTTGGACGTAAAAATGCAGTTTGTAGCAGTGTATTGGCTAACCCGTAAGCATTACCTTTGTAGGAGTTATAATCTTTTATAAAATCGTTTACACAATACGATTCTTTAAACAGTATATGCGATTTTAATTCCTGCCCTGTTAATTGCTCTACACGGTGTATTACTTTTTCAAAGTACTCATCACGCAGCTCTGGTGTATCTTTTATACCAGGGGCAAGGGGTATTAAAAACGTTCCTGCTTCCATGTTTGGAGGGGCACTGTGCCCATCGGATTTAGACGGGAATCGGACGTAAAAAAGAGGGTCTTTAGGCCACTTAGGATTATCGTAAATAGCTATAGCGTGTGCATCAAAATCAGTATCAAAAAATAAATTATGATGCTCTACGTTTTTAATTGTTGTATCAAAACCTACATAAAACAATAAGGAAGATGGTGCAAAAGTGCGTTTTTCCCAGTATTGCTCGCTGTAACCTCTGTAGGCTTTATCAAGTAAGGTTTCGGTATGGTGGTAATCGGCACCACTCATAATAATATCACCTTTAACTTTAGTGCCGTTAACCAACATCCACGATGCCGTACCATTTTCTACACCTATTTTCTCTATGGCAGCGTTGGTATGTATGGTTACACCCAAACTGCGTGCAAGGGTTTCCATAGCACTAATTACACTAAACATACCACCTTCGGGGTGCCATGTGCCCAAACCAAAATCGGCATAATTCATAAAGCTGTAGAATGATGGCGTATCGGATGGTTTTGCGCCTAAAAACAGTACAGGAAACTCTAGTATTTGTATTAATTTATTGTTTTTGAATTTTTTGCGTACATCGCGTGATATATTGCTAAAAAACTGTCCTAATTTTTTTACTGTTTGTGGTGTTACCAACTCCAAAGGCGATTCGCCAGGGCGGTACACCAAATCTTTTATGGCAATATCATAATTGCTTTTAGCCTCATCTATAAACTCCTGTAACATGGCTGCACTGCCAGGCTCAATGGTTTCAAAAGTTGCTTTTATGTCCTCTAATTTGCTATCAATATCAACATAATCATTCTTGCCAAAATACACACGGTAGCCAGGCGATAGTTGCGTTAACTTATAATAGTCTTGTGGTGTTTTGCCAAAATCGGCAAAAAAGCGCTCAAAAACATCGGGCATCCAGTACCAAGTTGGTCCCATATCAAAGGTAAAGCCATCTCTTTGGTACTGTCGGGCTCTTCCGCCTACAGTAGTATTCTTCTCAAATATAGTTACGCTATGCCCATCTTGAGCCAGATAACATGCTGCTGCTAATGAAGAGAAACCAGAGCCGATTATTTTTATTTCTTTACGCATTTGTTTATTTAAAATATAAAATAATTAAACATGTTTAATTACAAGGTAGTAGGGTTTACAATGAATTCCCGAAATCGCTGATAGACTGGAATAATGTTACATTATTATTTAGCAATTCTGATTTTATAAATTGAATGTTATGCCCAAATATGTATAAGTTGGTGGTATCATCGTTAACCAACTCCGTCATTAAACTCTTAATATAATCATTTATTTGATCCATTGCGGGTTCTACCGTAACGTAAGTTACAAAAGTTACCTTATCAAAATAGTTTTTTACTTGCTTTAAACTGTCCAAAGGCACACTTTCTCCAAGAAATATAGATTTATACCCATTTAATGCCAACTCGTAGTTAATAAACATTAGTCCCAAATCGTGTATTTCTCCGTGCGGCAAATACAGTATGTAGGTTCTGTCGGTTTTTTTAGGAGGATCTAATAGTAGCTTCTCAAGGTTAGAGGCTAATTTTTGTTTGATAAGAAAACTTATAAAATGCTCATGAGCAGGTGTTATGGTATTTGTTTGCCATAACACGCCTATTTCTGTAAGCAATGGTATAAAGAAATCGTAAAATATTTCTCTAAACGACTTTTCTTGCAGTATGGCATTGTAGGTATTAAGGAAAAGTACCTGATCGAAATTCATCATCGACAACTTAAAGTTGTTTAGCACATGGTTGGACATACTTTTGTTAGAAAGTATCTCTTTTACCATTACAGGCAGTTTTTCCTCTGGCATTTTGGATATTGCAGATATTTTGTACCCAAAATTGTGTAATGTGGATATATTTAGTAACTTCTGCAAGTTTTCTATGTCGTAGAAGCGGATATTCGTTTCAGTACGCATAGGCTCAAGAATATTATATCTTTTCTCCCATATGCGTATCGTATGTGCTTTAATCCCCGAAAGGTTTTCTAGGTCACGAATATTAAACTTTGTCTTTACGTTGTTCATAGTTTTGCTAAAAAGGTTAAACAAATATAATTTAATTAACTGTACTTGCTTTCTTTTTTTAGAAAAAGTTATGATTATTGCCATTCTAAACCCTTGTTTATAATCATTTTTAGTATCAAAGCCTTTATTTGTTACTAAATTGTGTTTTGGTGTTAATAAAAGCTAAACCCTTAATAACTAATGTTTTTTTTGTCGAAATAAAGTGTATTTTTGCAGCTTCAAAAAAACAGAGATGACGTCTATTAGAAACATTGCGATTATTGCCCACGTTGACCACGGTAAGACTACATTGGTTGACAAAATTATGTACCATTGCCAATTGTTCCGTGAAAACGAAAACACTGGTGATCTTATTTTGGATAACAACGACTTGGAGCGTGAGCGTGGTATTACCATTACCTCCAAAAACGTTTCGGTAACGTATAAAGGAACTAAGATTAATATTATTGATACTCCTGGTCACGCCGATTTTGGAGGAGAAGTAGAGCGTGTATTAAACATGGCCGATGGTGTTTGCCTTTTGGTTGATGCTTTTGAAGGACCTATGCCGCAAACACGTTTTGTATTACAAAAAGCTATAGACCTTGGTTTAAAGCCATGTGTTGTTATTAATAAGGTTGATAAAGAAAACTGTACGCCAGAAGAAGTGCATGAAAAAGTATTTGACCTTATGTTTGAGCTAGGTGCAGAGGAGTGGCAGTTGGATTTCCCGTCAGTTTATGGTTCAGCAAAACAAAACTGGATGTCTACCGACTGGCGTAACAAAACAGAAAACATAGAGCCATTGCTTGATATGGTTATAGAGCACGTACCAGCACCAAAAGTATCAGAAGGTACACCACAAATGCTGATTACATCGTTAGACTTTTCGAGCTTTACAGGACGTATTGCTATAGGACGTTTACAACGTGGTGTATTAAAAGAAGGCATGAATATATCGTTAGTAAAGCGTGATGGCAAAATAACGAAATCAAAAATAAAAGAGTTGCATACTTTTGAGGGGCTTGGTCGTTTAAAAGTAGCTGAAGTTGTAGCAGGTGATATTTGTGCTGTGGTAGGATTAGAGGGCTTTGAGATTGGCGATACTATTGCTGATTTTGAAAACCCAGAAGCACTTAAATCCATAGCTATAGATGAGCCTACTATGAGCATGCTGTTTACCATTAACGATTCGCCATTTTTTGGTAAAGAGGGTAAATATGTTACCTCACGCCACATTAAAGATAGGTTAGCTAAAGAGCTTGAAAAAAACCTTGCACTTAGGGTAGCAGAAACGGATAGTGCCGATAAATTTATGGTATTTGGTCGCGGTGTACTGCACTTATCTGTACTTATTGAAACCATGCGTAGAGAAGGGTATGAGCTACAAATTGGGCAACCACAGGTTATTATAAAAGAAATTGATGGCGTTAAATGTGAGCCTGTAGAGGAACTTACTATTGATTTACCAGAAAACCTTTCGGGGCGTGCCGTAGAGTTTGTAACCTTACGAAAAGGAGAGATGCTAAGCATGGAGCCAAAGGGCGAACGTATGGTAGTAAAATTCCTTATCCCATCGCGTGGTATAATCGGATTGAGAAATCAGTTGCTTACCGCTACTGCTGGCGAGGCTATAATGACGCACCGCTTTTTGGAATACCAACCGTTTAAAGGCGACATTCCAGGACGTATTAGTGGTTCGTTAATTTCAATGGAAAATGGTAAAGCAATACCTTATTCTATTGATAAACTTCAGGACAGAGGTAAATTCTTTGTAGATCCTAATGAGGATATTTATGAGGGACAGGTTATTGGCGAGAACTCTCGTGGTGACGATATGACGGTAAACGTAACTAAAACTAAAAAGTTGAGTAACGTACGTTCGTCTGGAGCAGATGACAAAGCCAAAATTATTCCTGCAATTAAATTCTCGTTGGAGGAAGCCCTAGAGTATATCCAAAAAGACGAATACGTAGAGGTAACACCTAAAAGTATTAGATTGCGTAAAATATACTTAAACGAAACGGATAGAAAGCGTTTTAAAATTGCTTAAGCTTTAGTTACGTATTACAGATAGATTTAAAAAAGCCCTATACGAAAGTATAGGGCTTTTATTATTTGGCTAACCTTATTTCTTACCTCACTAATATTCGTATTTGAACTCGTCTGTTAAATTATCATTTTTGTAATCAAGCCTTATAATAGGTCTACCATTACCATCAAAAGTATATTCATGTTTAAAAGTATCATTACCAATTTCTTTTATTAAATATTTATTTGCTGATGCAGTTTCGTTACCATATAGGCTGTTATACATTAATACTCCGTTTGATGCATATCCGCCCGTAAAGTAATCAGTATTAAACTGTAAATCTGTATCACTATACTCAAAAGATCTACTAATAAACGTACCATAACTACCCGAAATGGCATTGTATCCATCAAATATAACTTCGTAAGTAGTACCTTCACTAACTTCTTTGTATATTAAGTTATTACTGTTAAGGTAATACGTTTTTACGCCTTGGGTGGTGCCAAAACTTTCGGCTGTAATAGTGTTGTCATTATTGTACGTGTAATTAACATAATACGCTTCGTCTAGTTGGCTGTTTTCATATTTCATATGCATAATTCGCTCTTGATTATCGTATATAAAAGAATGTAAGTAACCTCCATTAGACTTTGTTATGTTATGTAATAGCCCATTGGAAAAGTATTCGTAATTAATACTTCCTTTAAAAAAATCGCTTGAGTTATAAAATTTTATCGATTCTAATTTGCCATTAGAGAATAGATAACGTTGTATAACTTCATTAGGATTTCCAGTATAACTTCTTCGAACTATCTTTTTAGGTTGTGTATTTGTACTACCATCATCACTAGAGCATCCAAAGATTAACAAAGAGGTTATTGTTAAGAGAAATAATTTTTTCAAGACTATAAATTTTAAAAATTAAAGCCGCGAAATTAGATATTTAAATCTGCATATCAAATATTTATCGTACCAAACTAAAATGCCCTTTTACAGTTCTGCCATCTTCCAAGCGTATAACGTACCAATAATCGGTAGCAGGTAATTTATCGCCATTATAGTAGCCGTCCCAGCCTATACCTCTTGGGCTTACTCCTGTAATTAATTTACCATAACGGTCGTAAACATAAATTTTGCTTTTAGCATAAATTTCGCTGTTGATACCAACTATCTGCCAAGTTTCGTTAACGCCATCGCCATTGGGTGTAAAAAATTTGGGTATGGATAGTACCGCTATATCTCGTGATACTATTCCGCAACCATTTGTATCGTAAACATATACCGTATGCAATCCAGGCGTTACATTTTCAAAAATATTAGATGTTTGAAAAGGACCTTCTGGTAAATCTAGGCTGTATTTGTAAATAGTGTTTACACCGCCTGTAGGCGATGTTAATACGGTTACTGTATTGTTATCAACAAGGTCGGTTACAATAACATCATTAATAATCGCAACGTCCGATGCGGCTACTGTTATTGTTCGTGCTTTTTCGCACCCATTACTATTTGTTACGGTTACGCTATAAATTCCAGGTTCGTTAACTAATATTGAGCTTGTTGTTGCTCCTGTAGACCATAGGTAGGATGTATTTGCTGGATTGCCTGTTACACCACTATCAAGCCGTATAAATGCTCCTGTATTATTACATACAATTGCTTCTTCTTCGGTAACAATATCGGGTAACTCATATACCACAAGTTGAATTTCTTGCAGTAGTGTACAATCGTTATCATTTTCTACACGGGCATATACACTCTGCTCGTAAGGGTCTGTATTTGTATAATCCAACCCTATAGCATTTTGCTCTAATAAGGCATCGGTGGCATTGGCATAGTATACTATACTATCAACTTCATTTTCTAAACCCGCATCCTCAAGGTTAAAAGCATATAAGCCATCCTCTGTGCCATCATCATCACAATGGGTTAGCACAATAGGGGTAGACCCATTGGTGTTTACCGCTAACGTTAATGGTAATATCCTAAAGCAACCCGTTGTAGTATTTGTAACCTTGGCACTTACAATTTGCGGATTCTCTGTATTGGTAAATACTCCTGTTATAATATTTGTTTCTGTAGTTGCATTTGCATCATTTTCATAGTAGGTTACTAAAATATCAGGGTTATCATTGGTGAAAAAATTGTTTGCTTCTTCAAGGTTAAACTGTGTAATTCCATCAGGGGTAACTCCTAAATCGCATTGTACCAATACTGCATCAGTTATTAATGTTGGTAATGGGTTTACAATTAGTGTTATAGGTTCTATAGCAAAACATTCGGCAAAAGTAGTATTAACTACACGAATAAAAACAACCTGTTCATTAGCTGTAGTATTATAAAATTCTTCGGGTAAAGCATCATCTTCATCCTCTGCATTAGCCTCTGTACGGTAGTAGGTTGCCGTAAAGTTTTCAGTATCTTGTACCAATGCTGTTGTAACTTCTGTAAGATTAAACGTAGCCTGACCGTTAGCATCATTACCATCAATAGCATCATCGCATATACTAAAGCGGGTATCGTTTAGCACTGGAGTATTGGATGTGTTTATTTGAAAAGACGATGTAGCATAACAAGCCGTATTGCTCCTGTTTTGTATTCTTACATATAGTGTTTGCGGAGTGGTAGTGTTGGTAAATGCTGTGGCATTTACAGCACTAGTATCATTATCTGCATTTTCTTGCGATTCGTAGTATCGTACTTCAAATTGTGTATCCAACTGTCCGCCTAACACATTAGCATTGTTATTGGTTAGGTTAAAGGTTGTAACACCATCATTATCAGGGTCACATTCTGTTAGGGTAGTAGGTTGGTTAGCTATGGGAACGCTAGAAATAGTTACCGTACTGGTTACGTTAAAAATTTCGGCTTCGCTTGTTACATCTGCAGTTACGGTATAGGCACCTGGAGCTGTATAGTTATGTGTAGGGTTTAATTCTGTAGACTCAGTACCGTCGCCAAAATTCCATGTTATACTATCAATTTCACCTACAATCGTATTAATTTCAAATTCGGTTGCATCGCCAAAACAAGTACTTTCAGTTATTATTTCTGCAGAGAATAAGGATGTAATAAAGGGTGGTAGCCCAAAAGTAGCTAATGTTCCAGCAGGCAATGCTACGGCATTAAGTTGAAAATCGCAGGCTAAACCATCTTCTTCTGGACTATTAATAACATCCAGAAATCCTGTGCTTATTACAGAACGGTATATTTTGCCGTTAGGACCTAATTGTAGTGCTGTTGAGTTATTTATGACGGATGATATAACGGTTTCTGAGGCTGGTATATCGTCAGCCTCCAAGTTATACTGTCGTAATTCGCTTATATCTGCTGCATTTCGCGCGGTAACATATAATTTCTTGGATTGTGCCGAAAATTCAATACCATACGTTGTTACATTATCACTCATGAGCGTAATAGGATTGCTTACTATACCTGTTTCGTTATCAAAATCGTACAGGTACGCATTTCCGTTTATTTGAGTAGTACCTTCTACGGTTGCGTTTTGGTTGTGTGCAACAGCAATTTTGCTACCATTTGGCGATGCTTTTATATATCCAATTGCATTTCGTCGGTATCCGTCAATAGTAATAACAGGGTTTATGGTTGTAATAACGGGGTCTTCGGTTACACCATTTTCATCCACAAAAAAGGCATAAAAGTTATTTATAAAGTGGGTTATTATCCAAAAACCACTACCAGAGGCATTTTTTACGGCTGTTATTTTTTCTGAGCATTGGTATTTTATTTCATCTTCGTTATCGGGATTGTACGTTACTAAATGTACGTTACGTGTGGTAACATCGCCAATGCTACCGTTTACACCTGTTACCGATAGATCTACTATAGAGTAGTTAAGTCCGTTATTAAAACCGTCGTCTGCTTGTGGTACGGTTTGTCCAGGGTCACCATCGTAATTACCTGCAAATTGTGCAGGAAATACCGCCGCATTTTGATGGTGTGGTTCATCAACCGTAAATACATAGTATATATTTGGGTCGCCCTTTTTAGGAACTATTATACCCGATTGTGCACTAGAAGGATCGCCCAGAAGCCCTGTTCCTATGCTATAATTTCCGTTTGGCATTATAACATGATTTCTGTCCCATACATTTCTACCGTCCGTATAAAACAACAAATTTCCTTCGGCGTCGGATATTGTACTGCAACCTTCATTAGTATCCATTGCGCTGCCTGATAATGCTATTACAGAGCCATCTTCAAGAAATTGGATACCTGCATTTTGTCCGAAAAACCAGTTATCAGCTTCACCCTGTGCGGTTACGGTTATTGATAATAGTAGAAGTATAATTGGGATTAAGCGTTTCATATAGCGTTAATTTGCATCCAAAAATAGGGATTTTTTTACCTTACCATTGCAAAATGTCCATTAATTGTTCTGCCGCTATTAAACTCTATTTTAAACCAATAGTCTGTAGCAGGGAGGTTATGCCCATTGTATGTACCGTCCCATCCTTGTTGGTTTCCTGCGTAGCTTGTTAGTACTTTTCCGTAACGGTCAAAAATAAAAACTCGGGCATCTGGAAAGTAATATAAGTATTTTACATTCCATAGCTCGTTCGTACCATCGCCGTTAGGGGTAAAAAATTTAGGATAGTTTAGTATTGGGATTTCAATCTCTATGGTTTTACAATTGTTTTTAGCACGTACATATATAGTGTATATGCCTGGTGTTAGATTATCGAAAACGTTATTTTCCGAGAAAAGTACATTATCTATAGAAAACTCGTAATCTCCAGGATTAGTAGCAATATTAACTGTTATCCTATTTCTTGCTACTGTAAAATCAGTAACATCTATCGTATATTCTATTTCAGGTAAGGGTAGTATTGCTATTGTAAACGATGTTATGCCATAGCCAACACAACCCGATGCGTACTCGAGCCTAGCCCATATGGTTTGATTGGTGTAGGGAGTGTTGTTGGTGTAAAAACGATTGAGTTTGTTTGTACCATTTTCGGCATCTTGTGCGCTTGCGTAATAGGTAACCACAGTATTTGGCTCGCCATTTTTAATAAGGCTGTCGTTTTTATGCAAATCAAATAATTGGTAACCGTTTTCTTCAGAATCGCACGATAGTATATCTTCAGGTATACCTGTCTGGACTGTATTATCTATGTTTAAAATAAATTGCGTTTGGGTATAACAATCTGCCAAAGTATTCATTCTAACATATATTGTTTGCGGCATAGTTATGTTTCGGTATTCCTCTGGATTTGTAATGGCATTTTCACCACTAGCAGTATCTTCTGCTGATGTATGGTAGGTAATGGTTATACCGTTTTGGGTGCCTATAAACATTGCGCTGTGTTGCGTAAGGTTAAAGGTTGTAACTCCATCATCTACATTATCATCATCGCACTTGGTAAGGTTTACATTAATATTGTTGTGGTTGTTAACCGTAGGTTCGGGTACTATGTTTATAGTGAACGATGTAACATCGTAACAGCCATCATTTAGTACATCGGTGCGAACCCATATTTGTTCGCTTTCGTAGGGGGTGGTGTTTTCGTACAATGTTCCAATATCGTTTGTACCGTTTAGGGCATCATCTTCGGTAAGGTAATAAGTAATTGCAGCATCGTCATTTCCATTAGCAACTGCTTCGTTGTTTAGCGTTAAATCAAATTCAGCAAAACCATTATCACTACATAAGTAGAGGTTTTCGGGTTCTCCTGCACCAGGTAGTACAGCAAGTGTAAAAGTGTTAGTAGCACTACAGCCTGTTACAGAATTGGTAATGGTTACATGAATTACCTGCGGATTCGCTATATTATAATAATTTTCAGGATTTAGTATAGGCGTATCTTTTGGGGTACCGTCCTCATCTTCGTAATATGTAAATAGCATATTTTCTTGGCTGCCCTGCATTGCTGCTTCGTTACTTGTTAGATTAAAGCTAATTATTCCATCATCAATAGCATCGTTATCGCACGATATGATATTAGGAGGCATATTGTCCTCACTTTCAAATGTTGGAATGTTGTATACACCTATGGTAAAGCTCACATAATCGGTACAACTTTCGGTTGTTTTATCCAACCGTGCCCATAAGGTTTCTGTACTATATGGTGTTTGGTTTTGGTACGTATAACCTATATCATTCTCGTTATTTTCGGCATCTTCCTCTGTGCGGTAATACGTTACTATAGTATCTTCGTTACCGTTTGCTACTAAATTATTATTAATCGCCAAATTAAAGGTGGCAATACCGTCTTCATCTTCGCAAATTGCCAAATCGTCAGGTAGTCCAGCTCCTGGTGTAACGGTTAACGTGAATGTGCCTAGTGTAAAGCACCCCGTAATTGTATTTAACGTCCTGTAATGAATAAGCTGTGGGTTGCCCACGTTGCTATATGCCTCGGGCGATGCAAGGGGGTTGGGTGCGGGTTGCCCCCCAATATCTTCGTAATAGTAAAAAATAATATTTTCAGAACTGCCTGCTAGTAAATTCTCGTTACTTGTTAAGTCAAATTCAATCGACTCATCCGCTATCCCATCATTATCGCAACGTATCATATCAGGTAGTAAACCGTTGGGCGTATTAAAACTGGGTATGGGGTGTACGTTAATAGTAAACGAAGTAAAAGCAATGCACTCTTCGTTTTCTTTTTCCATTCTAACCCATATTTGCTCGCTTGTATAGGCAGTTTGGTTTTGGTATAACGAACCCACGGCATCAATAGCATTTTCTGCATCTTCTTCCGAAGTATAGTAGGTTATACTAGCGTTAGTAGCCGTGTTGGCTATAACATCGTCATTATTAGCTAGGTTGAATTCGAAGAAACCATCATCATCACAAACCGAAAAATCATTGGGTACCCCTATACCTGGTGTTACAGTAATTTGAAATGCCCAGCTTGAAAAACATTCTGTTAACAAGTTGGTCATTCTCAGGTATATCCATTGGCTGTCCGATGTATTGTTGTAGGCCTCTGGCTCATCAATACGATCTTCGCCATTTACTGCACCACTAAACGATGTATGGTAAGTAATAGCTATATCAGTTTGGTCAGCAATAAACATTGTTTCGTACTGTGTAAGATCAAAAGTAGTCACCATATCATCCACACCATCGTTATCACATTTGGTAATGCTTAAACTAATGCTATCAGGATTATTAAATATAGGATTCGGTTGTGCCTCTACAATAAAAGATACTACATCGTAACATTCGCCATCCATTAATTCACGGCGTGCCCACAACTGGTCACTCTCGTAAGGAGTGGTGTTTTGGTACCAAGTTCCTATATGATTTTCACCACTCTCGGCATCTTCTTCACTTATATGGTAAGTAATAACGGCATCGGTACTACCGTTGGCTATAGCGGCTGTATTTTCTGTTAAATCGAATATACCAATGCCATTACCGCTACATACGTACAGGTTTTGCGGTGTGCCTGCAACAGGCGATACTACGCTTAAATTAAACGTACCTGTTGCGCTACAGCCCGTTACTGTATTGGTAACTATTACGTGTATTATCTGTGGGTTTTCTGTATTTGTATAGTTTTCAATATTGGTTATAGGGTCTTCATGCGGGATACCGTCATTATCTTCATAGTAATCAATTTCAATATTGTCGGGATTGCCCAATACAATTTCGTTCTCTGTTAAATCAAACGCTGTAATTCCGTCATTAATACCATCGTTATCGCATGCTACCAAATTAACAACTTCATCTATATGGGGTGTTACAACAATTTCGAACGTTTCGTTAGAAAAACAGCCTGTTACTACATCCGTCATTTTCATGTAAATGGTTTGTGTAGTACTGGTGTTCTGAAAGGTACTTGGCGATTCTATTGGGTTTTCGCCCGTCATCATATCATTTATGCTTACGTGGTAGGTGAGCGATACGCCTGTTTGGTCGCCAATAAACATGGCAGCGTGCTGCTCTAGGTTAAAGGTTGTTATACCATCGTATACCTCGCCATCATCACATTCTGATAGGTCGATTGGGATGTTATTGGGGTTGTTAAAAACAGGAATATCATGAAAGGTAGCAGTACCCGTCCATTCTATAGAAAAGTTAGATGAACCATGAGGGCGGTCTATAATCAAATAATATATATCGCCATCTTCCGCTTCAATCCATTGTATAAACGAGTTTCCATCGGGTCCAGGTCCTTCCGATACATCTGTTTCCGTATCGTTCATTCCCGTAGTATTATAGTCTTGCCCTGCTGCAAGCGGATTGGTTGTGGAGCAGCGTATGGCTTCGTCGAGTTCATCACATTCCACATTAGGACCAAATAACCAAAAATCGAAATCGACAACAAGGTCGTCTATTTCTTCGGGTGTAATTGTAAAGCCAAGCGTACCACCGTCTTTTATAATTATTTTAAGCCAAATACTGTTATTTTCTTGGCTGCTACAAACATTTTCGGCGGAGTTGAGCTCCTGTATGCCTACGCCTGTAGCATCGAGACCATAATAGTCGTCGTTGCCACATACTACTATAGCATCAGGACAATCGTTTTGTGCATACAGCCCTGACGAATATAATATGAATAGTAATATTACCCTGAAAATCTTTTTCACGGAATTATAGCGTTAATTTTTTTATAAATATATAAAAATTAGCGCACTAGGGCAAAATGTCCTCGAATAGTTTTTCCGTTTTCTAGAGTTATTAAAAACCAATAATCGGTAGCAGGTAGCTTTTTTCCGTCAAGATTGCCATCCCAACCGTTGCTAGCCCCTTTAAAGCCTGAAACTATTTTTCCGTAACGGTCAAAAATAGTTACCCGTATTTCGGGTCGGCTGTTCATAAACGGTATACGCCATGTCTCGTTTGTACCATCGCCGTTTGGCGTAAAGAATTTTGGGTAATCGAGTACAAAAACACTATCGGTGTATACGGGGTTACAGCCGTTTTTATCTCGTATATAAACCGTATACTCTCCCGATGGTAGTCTATTAAAGGTATTTGTATCCTGATATGTAATACCGTTTAATGAGTATTCGTAATTGCCCAAACCTTCGGGGGTTATGGTAATACTGTTGTTATTGCCTGTAAAATCGTTTATAGTAATAGTAGCATCTGTTGCAATGCCCGACTGTAATACGGTAAATGTTTTACTGCCTTCGCATCCAAAATTGTTGGTAATGGTAACGGTATATGTTCCTGTTTCGATTACTGTTATGGATTGCGAATCTTGCTCAAGCTCGGTGTCCCATTTGTACGATGCAAATCCTGCACCTGCATTAAGTACTACGCTATTGTTATCGCACAGGTAAACTTCTTCGTCCGTTCCGTTTTCACCAAACGAGTATATAATCAGTTCCAACTCCGCAATGCCGTAACAGGCACTACCACCAAAAATACGTGCGTATACGGTTTGCCCACCTGCAACGGTATTGGTAAAGTTTTCGGGGTTGGGTATAGGGTTTGTAGCTTCCAGCGCATCTTCTGCGGTAAGATAATATTGTAGCTCTAGGTTATCGGGTAGTCCAGCTAATATTTCGTCGTTTCGTTGGTTTAAGTTGAGTGCAAAAAAACCATCATCCGTATCATCCTCGTCGCAACTTGCAATAGGGGTAGGTGTGGTAACACCATTGGCAGATGTTGCCAGTACAACAGTACTAATGCTGTAGCATCCGTGTTGGTTTTGTACCCTTGCATATATTTCTTGGTCGGGTTCCGTATTTTCGTAAAGTGTGGTATTGGTAATTACATCAATACCATTTTCGGCATTCTCGATGCTTTCGTAATAATTCACACCTAAATTAGGGTTTTCGTTGGTAACCAATGGCGTAGCCAAATTAAGGTTAAACGTGGTCAGCCCATCGTTATTATCATCACATTGTATAAGCGTGCGGGTTACTATTTCGGGATTGGTAGCATATTCAATGGTTACCTCACCATACGAGAAACAATCGGCGGTTATGGCTACGGCTACATTATACGTACCTGCTTCTGTAACTTCGTACGTAGCACTATCATTAGCTTCGTTAATAGGTGCACCGTCTTTAAACCATTCGTACCCTGTAGCAAACGGATAAGTAGCATCTAGCAGTAGTGTTTCGTCCTCACATAACGGGTTATTTAACGATAATAGCCTGTTATTCCCCAAATCGGTAGTGGCTGTAAAACTCCCGCCTCCTAAAAATATAGCCGAATCGTATAGGTTGTTACCTTGGTCGGCAACCACCAATTTTATATGGTAGGTAGTACCAGCAGTAACGTTTGCCTGTGCTTTTAGTATTACGGTTTGCCCGTTATAGTTGGTATTATGCTCTACGGGGTTAAATGCATCAAAATATTGTTCGTTGGCTGCAGGGCATACACCTGTGCCACGTACGGTATTTACCCTAACGGGTATATTGGTATTGGGTATTACCGCTAAGTTTTGGTACGTATCGCTGTCTACTTCTTTTAATAAAAAGGCAAAACCGTCGGTAAAATTGCATTGCGCATTAGAGGTTATACTGGTTAAGTATTGTTCTGACGAAAAGATATAGTCAAAACTAATTACATTGGTTAGCGGAACAAAATCGAACTCCAGTACAGTGGCATTTATGGTATTGTTTACCCCCAACGCTGTTTGGAGGTCTACATCGCCAGGCCAGTCTGTGCCGCCTTCGCTTAGCAAAGTGCTGTTGGGTCCAGGTGCCGATGATGCCAACCCTGTACTTAATACAATACCGTTTTCAAACGGGAAATCGGAGGTGCCTCGTTCAAAATACCCGTAACTTATACCATCTTGCCAACCGTTTACAGATACATTGGATACTGATGCACACGAATTGCTTACCAGTGCCTCTACCATTTGTTGTGCTGTGTAGGTATCGTCTACCTCTATATATTGTGCTGAAGCTGATGTTGTTACTATCAGCAATAAAAAAGTATAATAATGCAATAACCGTATTTTCATAGCGGTTGCAAAGGTACTACAAATCCCTCTTTTTTAGTATCTTATATGACATAAAAATGAAGAAAGCAGTCCATGCCAATACTATAACAACCTCATACCAGTGAATTCCGTAAAACTTTGGTTTAACAGCACCAGCCGTGTTCATACTCTCTAGTGCTTGATAGGCTTGAAAACGCGTAACAGGTTCTTTAACTAGGTTACTCATCGATTCTAGTGGAAAAAACTGTACTATATTTTCACTAATCGTATCATCTTTTACAATTTGCCAACGCAGTAGCCCATGCATAATTTTCTCTATAATGTACCATACAAATATAAACCCGATGGCAAATGCCGAACGTTTTACAAGTATACCTGCAAATAAACAAAAAGAGAAAAAAGCGATAAGTTTTAGTAGGTAACCCCCAATGTATTCCATTTCTGAGAATACTATAGCGGTTTCTGTGTACGATGAAAAGCTGTACCCTAATGTAAGGGACATTAAAAATATGAATAGGGTAGAACCTACTGCAAATAGTATTACCGTTAAAAATTTAGATTGTATAAATTCACGTTTACTAAGCCCATCTATAAGGTTTTGTTTTAGCGTACCGTAGGTATATTCGTTGGACATCATGGAAACAATTACCAATGCCAAAAAGAATTTTAGTATGGCAGCTATGTAGGTGTTAAAATGCCAGATGTACGGGAAGTTAAAAATACCTTGGTCTGCCAATCTAAAATCGATACCAATAATTTTAAAGTTTACCGACGCTAATAAGGCTATAAAGGATAATAACACGAAGTAGCTTATTATTAATACCTTACTCGATGTATTTTTCCACAATTTTTGGAGTTCTATATTTAAAAGACGTTTCATAATAAATAGGGGGGAGATTAGTTAGATGTTTTTTTAGCAGTTAGCTCAATAAATTGCTCCTCTAGGCTGTTTTTACGTAATACCATATGGTTAACACAAATACCTTTTTCAAACAAATAGCGGTTTAAATCGCCACCGTTTAAATGAGCATTGAGGTATACAAACAATTTATCGTCGTTAACCTCCGTTTTTGTTATGGCAGGATGCCCTGATAATGCTTCCTCTAATTGCTTGTTGTTTTCTGCCTGTAGCTCAAAAAAGCCTTCGTTAGCCGTCATTCCATTAACGCTACCCGTATATAATACTTCGCCTTTGCGTAATACTACAACGTGGCTACATACTTTTTCTACCTCGTCCAGTAAATGCGATGCTAACAGTATAGTAGTACCCAAAGTAGCTATTTTTCGGATTATCTCTCTAATTTGTCGTATACCCTGTGGGTCAAGCCCATTAGTAGGTTCATCTAATATTAATATCTCAGGATCGTTAAGTAAGGCAGAGGCTATGGCAAGGCGTTGTTTCATTCCTAACGAATAGGTTTTAAACTTACTGTGCTTTCTTTCCAGTAGTCCAACCAACTCTAATTTTTCGTCTATTTTGCTATAGTTAATTCCTTTTATATCGCATACCAGTTTTAAGTTTTGGTACGATGTCATGTAAGGGTAAAAGTTAGGACGCTCTATAATTGCACCTACCTTTTTTAGTGCTGCGTGAGTAGTGTTAGTACCTCCAAACCAACTGTAACTACCAGAGGTTTTGTTTACAACGTTGAGTATAATACCAAGTGTAGTCGACTTTCCGCTACCGTTAGGACCTAATATACCGTATACGTTACCTTTTTTTATTTCGAAAGAAACGTTTTTAACAGCGTGTATTTTCCCATACCTCTTATCGAGGTTATTAATAGTTAATATGGTTTCCAGTATGTGAAGGAATTATGGTTTGTTACTTATTTTGACGATAATATACCTTTATTGTTACTAAAAACAGCAATAAATTTTAACTTTTATTGTTCAGTATTATTCGTAAGGTACTATTGTAGGTTTACTAATGCGGAAGTTAGGTAGTGTAATATCGTCGTTTTTAAAAGTATTCGTTTTTAAAAGGTTATTCCCTTCACCCGGTATGGTAGGGTAAAATGCCATAGAAATTTGAAAGCTGTTAAAAACAAGGTAATCATTGTAAATAAGTAATCCGACGCCAAATTTTGTATATGCTTTACTTTGGTAGAGTTTGTTGAATTTATCGCCAATCATGCCCATGGTAAAGTTTACAAACGGATTAATACGAAATCCCCAAAGGTTCCAAGGGGAGTAGGATTGTGTTTGCATGGTAAGCAGGAACTTTTTTGTACCTACAAGCGTTCTGTTATTAAACCCCTGTATACCGTTTTGCTCATTAATATTAATTTGGTCGGTTATAATTTGTTGACGTTTACTACCTATTACCAGTACGGGCTTTATAAAATTCCTAAAACGCCAATTACCCAATTGTTTTACGTTACTAAAATATAGCATATCCAGACGGAATACGGTTTGGGCTGATCTTCCTTTGTAGAAAAATGACCCTATTTGGGCGTTGGCACTAAAAAAGCCAAAATTGTAGTAGTGTCCGTAGGCATAACGTCCGCTAAGGTACAGCCTTTGCTGGTTGTTTTTTTCTTGTAAACCAAAGGTGCTAGAGTATGCGCGGCCTATAGGAATATCTTCTATAATGTCATAATTGAACAGGAATTTATCTTGTGTAAATTTTCGGGATGTAACCCCTATACTTGCAAGATACATTCGTTCGTTGCTATAGTAATTAATGGAGTCGTAAGCTATGGCAGGCGACTCCTCAAAATCTTTTTGTAAAAAGCCCAGTGTAGTTACAAAATTGGTAGTACGTTCGGCTGTATCGTCTTTGTTTGGTATGCCATGTGCATACCCTGCCCAATAATCTTGTGTTACTGATTTTTGATTTTGTATTTCCCATTTACCTTGTGCATCGGGTAACGAGTCGCGTACCAACTCTTCGGCAACATAAACACCCCCTGCCCATCGGGTAACAGGCGAAAAGAATATACGCTGAAAGCCAATACTTTTTAAAGAACTTTCGTCTTCTAGTACAGCATAATTAATCTCGCTGTCAATATAAGTATTTTTAATATTGGCTACTTGGTAGCGTGCAAGATAGGCAGTTTGTCCAGTATTAAAATCAGTATCTACACGGTTTTCAAACTCATGTCCCCAGCCCATAAAGTTACGTTCAGTAATTTCGATATTTGTACTGGAGCTGGATATTGAGCCATTTGGGGTTAAACTCCAAGAGTCTAATACTCTTACGCAAACATCTACAGAGTCTTTGCTGTTGGCTATGGGTACGGGCTTTATAACTACCCTACGCACAAACCTATCAGCACGAAGTAAACGTTCTGATTCCTGTAGTAGTAACGAATCGAGCCGTTGGTGTTTTTTAAATAGCAGCCTGTTTTTTACTGCAAATTGTTTTGTTTTTATATGGGCATGATTACCCGTGCGCTCAATCCACTTTTTTGGTTTTCGGGTAGTGTCTGATACCGAATAACCAAATGGGTCGAGTGTTACAATTTTTATATTTCTAATAATTTTGCCCTCGCCCTCTCTGTACAATTGGTGTATTTCTTCTTGGCTGTTATGGCTGGTTGTTTTTGTTTTTCTTCTGGAAGGTGACTTGAAAAGTAGTTTGTGTAGTAGTTTTGTAAATTTACTTTTTTTAGAGTATTGCTCTATGTCTTTATACATGGCTTGTTGTTGTTGCTGTTTTTTAACCGTGTCGTTTTTAGTATCCTTGTTTTGTGCAACAACAGGGGCGTTTGCTAAAAAAAGCAATATTAACAGCAATTTTATTCTACTATGCATTTTTATTCTCCTTCGTTCTGCGCTAAAATTATAGTTTTAATGGCTAAGTAATGCTAAATATACTACTTTACAGTAAGGTTTATATTACGTTTAATAAAAAAGAGGCTATAAAAACCTCTTTTTAAATTTATGTTGTATACTAGTTATACTTTTTGCTCCTTGTTAAAGTATACCAGGTAATAATACATTTGCTTTTCCTCGTCCCATCCTTTTTCTACAAACTTTTCAGCACTTTTGGGGTTTACAAAATCCATTTTTATTTGGATGTTGGTATCCAGATTAATTACATTCTTTATCTTTTTACGTGCATCGTTTACTGCTGCATTGGCAATCGGGAAGTTGGTAACGTCCTCTATACTGTACTTAGGGGCTTTTTCTGTTTTGTAATGTTTAAATTCAGGAATTAGCTCAGGATTATCCAATACTTCGTTTAAAAAGTTGGTTTCTTCAAAATCGTCATTCTTTGCAAAGTAATTTACAGAACGGTTCATAAACATTACTTCTTCCTTTTTATCCTCGGCGGGTAGTACTACATCCTTAGCAAAATCTTGTACAAACTTCATGTATTTTTTAGTCATAAAGTTTTCGTCCTGAAAGGCATCTACTGATAAAAAGTGCTCCAACCAATAGCGTGCATCGTAGCGGTTACTATCTATAGTTAATATTTTATAGCCCTCCTCTTTTTTATAATTAAATATAAGGCAGCCTTTATCCAGCTTGTTCAGGTTAATACCTTGCTGTAATAATACCTCAAGGTTGCTTCCTTTTTCTTCAAATTGAAGAAAATCTGTTTTTATTTCGCTTTTAAAAATACCTATGGCATCAGTAACGTTATTATCTATAGTAACATTGCTTAGGTAGGCTACATATACCTCTCCGTTTTTAATGTGCGGATGGTTGGATTGTTCGTATAAATGTTTTGTTATTTTTTTAGATACTTCGTGCGCATCGCTAGGGTTATTAAATAACTCCGTTGCCAATTTGTACATATCATGATAATCTAAATCTACCTCGTGTACAAACTGAAAGTAATTTTCTTCTTTATCCCTAAAAGGTTTAAAAAAGTACTCTTTTAATAACGGTACAATTTCGTCGTTAAGCCCATACGGCTGCTCCGATAAAAATATTGCTTCGTTACGGCTTTTATTACCTACCCTGTGTATGGATAGGTTTTCGATATGTGTATTAAATAGATTAATCATTTATTTACTGTATAATTAGGTGCTTAGTTTTTTAACCCTTAGAGTTCCTTTTTAATTCCAAGTTCCTTCTTCAAAACCAAGATCCTCAAAACCTTCTTCATCTAACATGTCTAAATCATCTTCTTCGTCAAAATAGCCAGATTCATCACCACTAAAGTCCATATTAGGAGCATCGGTAGGCATCTCACCATGCGAGAATAATAAGTCGGGGTAATTAACACCACTTTCAGGCTCCTCTATAGCACCAAGCTCAATCAAAAACGTCCACATGTTTAAAAAATCGTACACGTAAATTATTTTCGTATTCTCTTTGTCTAAAATATTATTTAGTACATAATCTGCCATTGTTTTTTGTTCGCCAGGTACATCTCCAGTATCAAAAAATGGAATTTCGTCTTCCTGAGTCCACTCATCGTCACAGGTATAAAACGATGCTATTTCTAGTCCGTCAAAACCAAAAGCGTTTACAATAGCATTGTGCAAATCTTCCAGTGTATCCTCTTGTCTAATAGCAATATCTCTAAAAATATCCTCTTCTGCATCAAGTATAACTCTGAATTTGTAAATCATAAGTATGTGTATTTTTATGGGTCAAAGGTAAATCATTAATTTGGAAATATGCTTTTTGGATTTTTAGAATTTTCTGATATGCAACTTCAATGTTGTTTGCGTAACAGTATTTTAAAAAGCATTGTTTTATAAAATATATGCGTAGCTTTATAAGATAAACATGTTTATACTACACTATTAAATTGCATTATATGAAACATTATTATCTTTTTTTAACAATTCTATTTAGTTGCATCTTTCCTGTATTTTTTGTTACTGCACAGGTACAAGGTTGCACAGATCCTTTATCTGAAAATTATAATCCTGATGCTACCATTAACGATGGTAGTTGTACATACGCCTCCACAACAATAACATCCAAATCATTGCTAGTGCTACCAAATGATGTTGACGAAACCTCGGGGCTTATATATTGGGGTGACTACGTGTATACGCATAATGATAGTAATGATATAAACCTGTATGGTATTGATACTACTAACGGAAATATAGAAGTTACACACGCGATTACGGGTGCAACAAATACTGATTGGGAAGAATTAGCACAAGATGAAGATTACATTTATATAGGTGACTTTGGGAATAATGCTAACGGTAACCGAACCAATTTGAGTATACTTAAAATAAGTAAGCAAAGTATATTAGATAATAATCCTGACGTAGTATACATTAATTTTAGTTACGAAAATCAAACTGATTTTAGCGCAACTGGGGGTAACAGTACCGATTTTGATTGTGAGGCTTTTATTGTTGGGCAGAATAATATTTACCTGTTTACCAAGCAGTGGGTTAGCCAAGAAACGAGTGTTTATAAGTTACCTAAAACTGCTGGAAACCATACTGCAGAGCTAGAGGCTACTTACGATGTTGATGGGCTTATAACAGGAGCAACGTATTTAGAGGACGAAAAACTAATAGCCCTTTCGGGGTATAGCGTTACACTACAACCTTTTATTTATTTGTTGTATGACTATAATGAAACGGACTTTTTTAGCGGCAACAAACGAAAATTGTTAATAGCAGCACCATTTAACCAAATAGAGGGTATTACTACCCAAAATGGGAACGAGTATTTTGTAAGCAACGAAAATTTTAACCAAGCACCCATACCCGAAGTAAAGCAGGGTTTGCATTATTACGACCTTTCGGAGTATTTGGACGATTATTTGCAGAGCGTACTTTTAAAAGACGAGTTGTTTAGTAACGCATCGGTTTCGGTATATCCCAACCCTATAACAGATATTATACATATACAGTTACCTAACGGTTTACAAGCTAAAACCAATTATACAATTACAGATGTTACGGGTAAGGTTATTTATAGTGGCATACTTGCTTTAAATGATACCACTATTAACGTAAGCCAGTTGCAAGCAGGTATGTATATTGTTACATTACAACAAACGACTGTACAGCCCTTTAAAATTATTAAGAATTAAAAAGCCTAGATTCTTTAAGTTTTAGGTAACCAATATGCAGTATGTCTTCTACAACTGCTGTAGTTGGTGTAATTTTTATGTTGTACTGCTTTTTTATATGGGGTGGCAGCACATCCTGCACATTATGTAAATCGTCCGCATCCAGCGCATATTTATCATCAATGTGCGATACAGCACCTTCAAAACCGTAATGTTTATAAAATGCAGATGCTTTAGCCTCCTTTACTGCCTCGCCCATTGTGTTAGCAACGGTAAGTATTTTGTAGTGGTATTCCTCAAAATCCCCTTGCTTATAACCTCCCATGTTAATAAAAAAGAGTTTGTCTTTTTGCACCAATTTATTTTTAGGTACCATACTAATGTTGTAGTTACCTACTTGGGTTACCTCACGCCACGCATCTATATGTATTGTGCCACTATCTGCCCAAAAAGCATACATATCGGGTATAAGTGCCTCTAAAGAGGTTGCTACACCAAAAAAAATGTCGTGTTGCTCTGTAAGCCTACCTTTGGGCGTACAGCCCAGTAAAACCATATATAATTTGAGTTCTTTTTCCATACACTACAAATATAGCTCAAAAAAAAAGTAATAAATTTTATACAAAAACGTTTTTTGGTTCAGTTTTTGAAAACCATATACCAAACAATAAAATCTTAAAACATGAAAAGGATATTTTTACTTTTATCTGTAGTTAGTACACTCGTTTTTACATCGTGCAACAACGATGATGATATCATTGATACTGACACGATAAGTGAGGTATTTGAAGTACCCAACGTAAACTTTATTGCCGATGGCGATTTTACGGTAACAATACCGCTAGAACCACAAATTTTTACATCTGATGTAGTATTGGTATACCGATTGAGCGGTACAGACCCACTTGGTGATGATATTTGGGAACAAATTCCTACAACATATTTTTTAGATGAAGGAACATTGGATTATTTTACAGATTTCTCAAGGAATAGTGTTTCTATTTACCTTGATGCTGAGTTTGATCCGCTTTTAAGACAGGATTTTTCATTAAATCAAGTATTCAGAATAGT
This sequence comes from Flavobacterium litorale, assembly GCF_019613795.1. NCBI lineage: Bacteria > Pseudomonadati > Bacteroidota > Flavobacteriia > Flavobacteriales > Flavobacteriaceae > Flavobacterium > Flavobacterium litorale. The sequence continues at coordinate 2,550,767 of NZ_CP080429.1, read as the reverse complement.
TATTGTTCCAGGATTCTTCTCTAATAGTGTAGATGTAAGCGATTATGATGCTGTAATGAATGCACTAAACACTTCGGGTAACGGAGTTCAGGTTATCGAAACACGATAGTTAGCTATCACTAAATTATATACAAAAGAAAGGTTCTCTATTTTAGAGAACCTTTCTTTTGTATAGTTGTATTGCTTTATTGTGGCTAATAGTACGTTTTACGCATTGGCTGTTTTAGCCCACTCATTCGCTCTTTCTTTTGCAACATTCATAGTTACATCGTCGCCAGTAGTGCTTTTAACTTCTTTTTCCGCTTTTTTGTGCAATTCATTAAGTTTACCCTCCATGTTTTCTTTAGCCTCTTCTACACGCTCTTCAAAAGCTTGTTCTTTAGCTTTCTTTCTAAATAAAAATATGGCTGCCGTTGCTAAGGCTGCTGCTCCAGCAGCAATACCTACTATTAATTTCTTATTACTCATAATTACTTGTTTTATAGTTAAAATTACAATGTAAAATTAGTTATTCTTCAGCCCGAAGTCAATTTAATTATATAATCTTTAACGTATTGTGTTATATTACGATTATTTTTATTTTTAATTAACATTTTTAAGCTGTTTGTTAACAAATCTGTAATTGCAGTAGTTTAAGCATACATCCAAAAAAATACAACTGGTTACAGTATATACATGGCAAAAACAGTTAAAACAATTAGTTTGCAAGTTAAAACGTAATTATTTAAAGGGGTTATTTAATTAAAAGTAAGTTTTGAATTATAATAACCCCTAAAAAAATAGGGGTATGTGTTTTTTTAATGATATATTTTATATATTTGCTTCGTATTCAAATAAGCATTAATTAAAATATATAGTTTCATGTCAACATTACGTTTTCAAGCATTAAAAGAAACCGCCAGCAGACAGTTGGTTGAGGTTGAAGAACTTGATAGAAAGTCAGTTATTTTTGGTAGTAACGTGTTCAACGATAAAGCAATGCGTCAGTTTTTAACGCCAGAAGCATACAAGGCAGTAACAAACGCAGTAAAGCATGGAACAAAAATAGACCGTAAGTTAGCAGATTACATTGCTATGGGTATGAAAGAGTGGGCACTCTCTAAAGGCGTTACCCATTATACCCACTGGTTTCAGCCATTAACAGGAGCTACTGCCGAGAAGCATGATGCTTTTTTTGAAACGGCACCAGATGGTAGCGATCCTGTTGAGAAGTTTGATGGAGGTCAGTTAGTACAACAAGAGCCCGATGCATCCAGTTTCCCGAATGGAGGAATACGAAACACATTTGAAGCTAGAGGGTATACAGCATGGGACCCTACATCGCCAGCTTTTATATTTGGTACAACATTGTGCGTGCCTACCGTATTTGTATCGTATACAGGTGAGGCACTCGATTATAAAACGCCACTATTACGTGCACTAGCTGCTGTAGACACTGCTGCAACAGATGTGTGTCGTTATTTTGATAAAAACGTTAAAAAAGTTACTGCTACACTAGGGTGGGAACAGGAGTATTTTTTAATCGATTCCTCGTTAGCTAATTCCAGACCTGATATTACGCTTACAGGGCGTACGCTTTTAGGGCATACATCGGCAAAAGGGCAGCAGTTGGACGACCATTATTTTGGTTCTATACCAACGCGAGTACTTAACTACATGCGCGACTTAGAGAATGAGTGTATGCTATTGGGTATACCTGTAAAAACACGCCATAACGAGGTAGCACCAAACCAGTTTGAGTTAGCACCAATATTTGAGGAAGCTAACCTTGCGGTAGACCATAACTCGCTACTTATGGATGTGATGGGTAAAATAGCCGAACGTCATTACTTTAAAGTATTATTACACGAAAAACCTTTTAAAGGTGTAAACGGTTCGGGTAAACACAACAACTGGTCGTTAGCTACCGATACTGGAGTAAATCTTTTAGGTCCAGGCAAAACACCAATGAGCAACCTACAATTCCTTACCTTTTTTATTAATACTATTAAAGCAGTTCAGGATAACGAGGAATTAATGCGAGCAGCTATTGCAACAGCATCAAACGACCATAGGCTAGGTGCTAATGAGGCACCACCAGCTATTATATCGGTATTTATAGGAGAGCAACTTACCAAAGTATTACAGGAATTAGAGGGGGTATCGTCAGGTAAGCTTTCTCCAAAAGAAAAGACAGACCTTAAGTTAAATGTGGTAGGTAAAATTCCAGATGTATTGCTAGATAATACGGACAGAAACAGAACATCGCCATTTGCCTTTACAGGAAATAAATTTGAGTTTAGGGCAGTAGGCTCAACAGCCAACTGTGCCAATGCAATGACTATAGTTAATGCTATTGTTGCAAAACAGCTTAAAGACTTTAAAAAAGAAGTTGATGCGCTTATTGCTGATAAGGGCATGAAAAAAGACGATGCCGTTTTTAATGTACTTAGAGAATACATTAAAGAAACCAAAGCCATACTTTTTGAAGGTGACGGGTATAGCGAAGAGTGGGAACAAGAAGCGGCAAAACGAGGATTAAGTAACAACAAAACTACGCCAAAAGCACTTAAAGCTAAAGTATCTGAGAAAACATTAGCATTATTTGAAGATCTTAAAATAATGAACCATGTAGAAATGGAAGCGCGTTATGAGATTGAACTTGAGGAGTACGCTAAAAAAATCCAGATTGAGGGCAGAGTACTTGGCGATATTGCACGTAACCATGTAGTGCCAACAGCTATTCGTTACCAAAACATACTTATAGAAAACGTAAAAGGGCTAAAAGATATATTTGGTAAGGACCACGAAACGGTGGGCAGACAACAAATAAAACTCATTAAAGAAATTTCGGAGCACATTGCAGGTATTAACATGAAAGTTGAAGCAATGACTGAAGAGCGTAAAAAAGCAAATGAGCTAGAAACAGGCGAAGAAATGGCAATTGCTTACTGCGATAACGTTAAACCATATTTTGATACCATTAGAAATCATTGCGATAAATTAGAGCTCTTGGTTGACGATGAAATTTGGACACTTACAAAATATAGGGAGTTACTATTTACCAAATAGTAGTTACTACCACTATAAAAAGCCTACCATTTTTGGTAGGCTTTTTTTATACTAAAACGAATGGCTTTAACGTTTAAGAGGTACTAAAACCACTCCATGAAAAAAATACTAACACTCCTGTTTTTATTTACAATAAGTATATTACAATCGCAAAATACCTTTACTGTTTACTTTGATTTTAATATCGATACTATAAATAGCAAATCAGCTCAAGAATTATCAAATTGGATAGCAAAAAACCAAAATGCTCAAATTATTAAAATATACGGCTATGCCGACCCTGTAGGTACCGATGCGTACAATGTTAATCTTTCTGAAAGGCGTGCTAAAAATGTGTTAAATTCATTACAGCAAAAAGGAGTAGCTATTAGCGAAAATTTGGTGCTAAAGGCGTATGGCGAAAATTTTAATTTATCAGATAACAATACCCTTAATCGTAAAGTAACACTTTATTTTACTAGCCCCGATAAGCAAGAAGATACTTTTATTACAGCCGTTAACAAAGCCAAAAAGGGTGATGTATTGCGTATACCAAATCTTAATTTTTATAATAATTCGGATATTATATTGCCAGAATCAAAACCTGTACTTGCAAAACTTTTACGTATCTTACAGGAAAATAGTGCTTTACAAATAGATATTCAGGGGCATATTTGCTGTCAGGAAGTAGAACAAGATCAGGTTTCATTGCGCAGGGCATTAGCAACCTACAACTATTTGGTACGCAATGGTATTGCAAAAAATAGACTTTCGTACCAGAGTTTTGGCAGTAGTAAACCCATACATAAATTGCCCGAAAAAAATGAACAAGAGCGTAAAGCCAACCGTCGTGTAGAGATAGAAATTATAGATAATTAAATCCTTACTGTTATGAAACAACTATTTACTATTGTATTTGTTTTTTGCTCAGTAGTAGTATTGGCACAAAACGAAACTGAATCTACAGAAATGTCCTTCGAACTTGACAACTTAAGTATTGAACGTGAGTTGGAAGAAGACGATTCTATAGATATGATGTTACGGCTTAGGAACTTGAGTATAAATCGTAAGTTAAAAGTAGGTGACAAAATAAGGTTAGATAACGTTAATTTTGAGCCTGGTACCACAATGCTCGTTCCAAGTTCGAATATTTCATTATTGAGGTTATTAAAACTGATGAAAGAGCGACAAAATATAAATATTGTTATTTTAGGGCATACTTGCTGTGGTTTGTGGGACCAATCTGATTTATCTGCCCGAAGAGCACGAACGGTATATAAGTATTTGATAGATAATGGTGTAGAAACATATCGTATGACGTATGTAGGCTTAGGAAGCTCCAAACCAATACATACCATACCAGAATCTACTAGTTGGCAACGAAAAGCTAATCGAAGAGTGGAAATTATGATAACAAAGGCATAACAGGCACTAAGTTTGCAGTTTAGTAGCATAAATTATACATTTACCATTATTCCATTGCCACATTTATGATACACACTTTTAAAAAGCTGCTATACTTTATTACATTATTGTTTCCTATTGTATTGGTAGCACAAGAGCAATTCTCTGTTTATTTTGATACTAATAAGCACCAACTTACCCCAACCCAAAACGAACGGTTAGAAAAATGGATGGCAGCCAATGCCAAATCAAAAATATTAGCCATAAACGGTTATACTGATGAAGATGGTACAACAGGCTTAAACGATACTTTGGCACAACGCAGGGTAAGCCACGTATTTCGTAAAATTAACGGCAAAGTAAAAACACGCGAAGATTTTAAAACCCGCAGTTTTGGCGAGTTACATAAAATGTCGCCAGTAAAAGCCGAAAATCGGAAAGTAACGTTATACTATTTACCAGAAAAAGATTTACATAGAGAAAACGAAGTATTGGGCATAAAAGAACCTACAAAACCCGTAGTACAAAAGAAGCCTATAATAAAGTTTCCCGATAAAATAGTAGTACGCGACCCACGTGGCGGCAGGCAAGAAATACCACTTGATACCGTATTTATGCAAAAGGTAAGTGCTGCCAAATCAGGCGATAAACTAGAGATAAGTAACCTTAACTTTCGTCTTAATACGTTTGCTATAGTACCAGAATCGCGCCCACGTTTATTTGAGTTATTAGAAATTATGCGTGCCAATCCTAAAATGAAAATAAAGTTATTAGGGCATATTTGTTGCATAGAGGGCGACCCACGAAAACTATCGTACCAACGCGCTAAAGCGGTAGCCATGTTTTTAAGGCAAAATGGTATTGAAAGAGAACGTACTTCGTTTGAAGGACTTGGTACTACTAGCCCCATATACCCACTACCTGAAAATAATGAAGAAGAACGCGCCGCCAACCGTAGGGTAGAAGTATTAATAGTTGAGAATCCTTAATAGTATATCAATACTTTTAATGTAGCAATTTACCAAATTGCCAAGCACTGTCATTGCGAGGAGGTACGACGAAGCAATCTGTAAAGTATACTTATAATAAACATTATTTTACGAATGTTATAACGTGTTTTTAAAAGCAATTATATAGTAGAATACTACGCTTCATTGTATTTCGTTTACAATGACACGCTCTAACATTGTGATAAAACAATCTTTAATTCAATTGTTCCCTTATCGCATTGCCACATTATTACATTAGTCTTATCTTTGTGGCTACAACACAACAAACAAAACTACATGAGTTCTGATACCAGCCAACGCTACAGTCAAAGAGGCGTTTCTGCTTCTAAGGAAGATGTGCACAATGCCATAAAAAATATAGACAAAGGGCTGTTTCCTAAAGCCTTTTGTAAAATTGTTCCCGATTATTTAACCAATGATGATGATTACTGCCTTATTATGCATGCCGATGGCGCAGGAACAAAATCGTCGTTAGCCTATATGTATTGGAAAGAAACAGGCGATATATCGGTATGGAAAGGTATTGCACAAGATGCTTTGATTATGAATATAGACGACCTACTTTGTGTGGGAGCTACCGATAATATTATGTTATCATCCACCATTGGGAGGAATAAAAACCTAGTACCAGGCGAAGTAATATCGGCAATTATAAACGGTACAGAAGAACTCATTGAAGAATTAAGAAATTTTGGGGTTACCATACACGCAACAGGTGGCGAAACTGCCGATGTTGGCGATTTGGTGCGCACTATAATTGTAGACTCTACGGTTACAGCACGTATAAAGCGTAGCAATGTAATAGATAATGCCAATATTAAAGCAGGCGATGTTATTGTAGGCTTGGCATCGTACGGGCAGGCAACTTACGAGAAAAGCTATAACGGCGGTATGGGTAGCAACGGGCTTACTTCGGCACGCCACGATGTTTTTAGTAAATACCTAGCCGAAAAATACCCTGAAAGTTTTGATGCTGCTGTACCCGAAGATTTGGTGTATTCGGGTAATGTAAAACTAACCGACGCTGTTGAAGATAGCCCAATAGATGCAGGGCAACTCGTACTATCGCCTACGCGTACCTATGCACCTATTATTAAAAAAATCTTAGAAAAATTTACCTCAACTGATATTCATGGTATGGTACACTGTAGTGGTGGGGCACAAACCAAAGTATTACATTTTGTAGAGGGTGTACATGTTATAAAAGATAATCTTTTCCCGATACCTCCTTTGTTCAAGCTCATACAAGAGCAAAGCAGTACCGATTGGAAAGAGATGTACCAGGTATTTAACTGCGGGCACCGAATGGAATTGTATGTACCCGAAGCCATAGCAAATGATATTATTGCCATATCAGAATCCTTTAACGTAGCTGCCCAAATAGTGGGTAGGGTAGAAGCCTCTGATAAAAAAGAGCTTACCATTAAAAGTGAGTATGGTACTTTTAACTATTAATAACTTATAATCCGCTTTTATAGCGGATTTTTATTTTTAATATCCATTGTTTAACCATTAAATAATTACAATTATGAAATTACATGTAAAAAAAGGAGTAGACCAGTTGCTTTTTGGAATGAAACAAAAAGATGTAGAAGCCTTGTATGGTGAACCTGACAGAACTTATGAGGACGACGAGGACAACATTATTTATTTGTATAATGATAAAAAATTAGCCCTTACGTTTTACGAGGACGAAGATTTTAAATTAGGCTATATGTCAGTGTCGCACGCTGGAGCAAGCGTTAATGGTATTTCGGTAATCGGTAAAAATTGGGACGACGTAGAACCTCAGTTAAAAGAAAGCGGTATTAAAGCATTTGATAACGAAGCGGTAGATACTTTGGAACACTATTTTAACGAAGATAACTGGGTTATTTTTGTAGTAGAGTTTAACGAAATAGTAAAAGTTGAACTAGGGGCTATTATTAACGATGATGATGAATTTGAATGGCAATTTAATGGTTAATAAATAAAAAAGGGTATCATAACGATACCCTTTTTTATTTTCGTTTTCATTTTTTTGTATTCCATTATACAGCCTCTACGCCATATAGTGCCGGAGCAGCAGGAAAATCAACAGGAAATTGTGCCGCGCCATAAATAAAGTTGGATATTGTTTTATCGCCAATTAATAAAATAATATCTACAAGGCTTGTTTCAGTATAGCCAGCCTCAAGTAATGCTTCTGTATTTGCTTGCGATGCTCTCCCTCTGTTAACAGCAATATCTTTAGTAAACTTAGCCAATGCATCTAATTTACTGTTAAAACCTGCCGTACCTTTTCGTATTTCTAGTATTTCCTCATCTGTAAAACCATTCATTTTACCAATTGTAGTATGTGCAGCCAAACAATAGTCGCAAGCATTTACTTGGCTCACTACAAGGTTAACTACCTCTTTCTCTTTTGGTCGTAACGATGTTTTTCTGTTTTGTAAGGTAAGATAATCCTGTAATGCTGTTTCACTTTTAGTAAAGTAAGCATAAAGGTTAGGCACCATACCGATACCTTTTTTAAGGTTATCGAAAATAGCTTGGTTGTTTTCAGAAACGTCTTCTCTTGTTGGTACTGTGAAATTTTTCATAACTGTATGTCTTTAAAATTTTGTTTGTCATTATTGACAGTACAAAGATGCGACAGACAGTAGCTGTGAGAAATAGATATAGTTCCCGACGTGTGGTCGATTTTTCCTTATTGCGTGTTTTTTATGCTATTTTTAAATTCGGTAGGGGTAAGAGAAGTCTGCTTTTTAAAAAAGCGACTAAAGTGAGAAGTATCTTCAAAACCTATTTCGGCAGCAATTTCCTTTACTGATTTATCGGTGTAATACAACAATCGTTTTGCTTCGCTAGCTAAACGTTCCTGAATTATTTGTAAAGGTGTTTTTTTACCATATAAAGCAAAAACATTAGCCAATGTTTTTGGCGATTTGTTTAATGCCGATGCGTAATACTGTACCTCGTGGTGGGTACGGTAATTTTTCTCGACCATTATATTATATTCCCGATATAGATTGAATTTAGTGTTTTCTTCTTCATTTTGAGTACCTATGTATTGCTTTTTAGCTAGTCGAGTAATGGTAATAATAAGCCGTACCAATAACATTCTGAGCATTTCGCCCTGTATTGCATCCGATGTTTCAAACTCATCTTTAAAAACTTTCAATAGCATGTTTATTTTATCTTCCTCTTTTTTATCGGGTAGTATAAACATGGCTTGTGACGAACCGTAAAACAAGAACCCAACGCAGCTTACTTCTTCGTCATGATCGATAATACAATAAAAGTCACGATTAAACTGCCACGCAACAATAGCTTCGGCATTCTCAAATCGGAATGTTTGGTTGGCTACTAATGGTAAAATAGCATTTGCAGGAAAATCGTATGTTACTTCGTCAACAACTACTTTTTGTGTATCTCCTTTATTCCAAGCTATGGTAAGGAGTTGGTCGTTTTTATTTTGGGTAAAATATTTGCGATTAAAACCATCACTCCCATATATAATTTGAAAGTGAGCGTTTATTTTAGAATCTTTAAAAGTTAATGTCATAAGCTCAAAAAAATAAAAATATGCTATTTTATTTTAGTATGTAATCTTAATAAAAACAACAAAAGGACTTATTGCTAAATCCTTTTATTGTTATGCGGTGTATTATTACGAGTTAGTTATTTCTCTAACATCTCAAGCTCGAATATAATAGGTGCATTTGGTGGTATTTTACCTCTCGGGTTTCCACGCTCACCATATCCTAAGTGCGATGGAATGTATATAATAATTTTATCGCCTATACTCATCTGCTCTATACCCTCTATAAAACCAGGAATCATTCCCGATTTTGTGCCTATTTTAAAAGGTATGGGTTTGTATTGCTTTGCGGCATCTTTTTGTGGTATGTAGTTACCAAATGTTTTAGCTACTTCGGGTATACTGGAGTCAAATAAAAATCCATTTTCTAAAAATCCAGAATACTCTATATCTACCTTAGTGCCAATAGCTGGTTTTTTACCATTACCTTTTTTAACCACGGTGTATTTTAGTCCAGAATCGAGTGTAACACTTTTTGCTTTTTCAGCTTTAAAGTAGGCTACTTTTTCGGCTTTTGCTTTTGCAATAGCTTCTTCTTTTTCCTTTTGTTCTTTTATGGATTCCTCAACGCCTTTTTTAAATGTTTTAGCGGCTTTAAACTTTTTAGCGGCACGACCTACACGGATTATCTTTACCGATTTCATTTCGTCGCCTTGCTCTATTTTGTTTACAACATCCATTCCTTCTACAATATAACCAAATACGGTATGGATGCCATCTAGGTGTGGTGTAGCCCTGTGTGTAATAAAAAACTGGCTACCGTTGGTTGCAGGTCCTGCATTTGCCATAGATAGTGTACCTGGCTTATCGTGCTTTAAATCCGTAATTTCATCAGCAAACTTATATCCTGGACCTCCAGAGCCATCGCCTTTAGGATCGCCTGTTTGTATCATAAAGTTTTTTATAACACGGTGGAATTTAAGTCCATCGTAATATTTTTTTCCTTGTAAAGCCTCGTCAACCATTTTATTATCGCCTTCGGCAAGACTAATAAAGTTGGCTACTGTAAGTGGTGCTTTTTCGGGTTCTAGTTTTAGGAGTATATTTCCTTTGTTAGTTTCTATTTTGGCATAAAGCCCATCATCCATTTGTCCGCCGTATCTTTGCGGACTCTCTGTATTGTTGCACGAAAACAGAATAGCAACTAAACTTAAAAAAAGACTTGTCATTGGTTTCATTTATAGTTTATTATTATTTTCTTTTACTTCAGCTTCGGGTTTTATTTTATTTAATGTAACAGTACATACTAAAGGTTGGTTTACACCAATTTTATTATTATCGCCATGATAACCATACCCCATATTGGATGGGAATAAAAAGGTAACTGTTTCGCCTTCTTTCATGAGTTTAATACCACTACGAAGCCCCATCATTATGTTTTCTTTATCTACATAATATACTTGTGGTTTTAGCTCTGCTTTGGTATATATTACGTTCCCCTCAAGGTCTTTCACATCATAATCAAAATAAGTAACATCGCCTCTTTTGGGTGTTATTGTAGCACCTTTATTCTCTATTTCGTAATGGTACCAATAGCCTTTATCTGATGCGATGTAATTAATATCAGGATTATTTTTAATAATAGAGTCTATAATCGCTTCTTCTTTTGCTACGAGTTTTCGGTTGCGTTCTACCGATTTATCGATAAACGCAGCACCCGACGATTGCGATACTGGGCGCCTAGCTTGCTGCTGTTGTGAGCAGCTTGTTATTGTAATTCCCGTTATAAACAGTACTATTAAAAATAGCTTCTTCATTTATCCATCAATATTTATGTTTGCTAAAGTAGCAATAAATTTTTGTATTGTTGCTTCTAGCGATTCTTCCGATTTACCTCCTGCGGCATTAATGTGCCCACCACCACTAAAATAGGTGCGTGCATATTGGTTAACATCAAACCCTTCTTTAGAGCGGAATGATATTTTTATAATGCCTTCGTCTTTATTCTCCGTAAAAAAGGCAGTAAACATAATACCTTTCATGCTCAAACCGTAATTTACTACTCCTTCGGTATCGCCTTTGGTATGCCCCAGTGTTGTAAGTTCTTCTTGGCTTAAATAGCTGTACGAAGTTTTATGCTCTGGCAATACCTTCATGTTATGCAAAGCGCTTGCCAAAATTTGAATTCTGTTTTGCGAATTGTTATCAAACAGTAGGCTGTGTATTTTACTGTTGTCTATTCCCAAATCAATAAAATCGGCTACAACGCGGTGTGTTGTGCCTGTAGTTGAGGGGTAACGGAACGAGCCAGAATCGGTAACAATACCAGTATACAAACAGGTAGCCATAGTTTTATTAATACTTTCGCGTTCGCCTAATTGTGTTATAAAATGGTATATCATTTCGCACGTGGAGCCATATTGCGTATCCGAAAAGGTGTATTTTGCGTAATCATCAGGTTTCTGATGGTGGTCTATCATAATATACGTAGTATCTAGCTTTTCTAATACTTTTTGTAGTTGGTCTCCAGTACGGCTAAGCGTATTAAAATCTAATGTAAATACGATATCGGCTTTTTCAAAAGCTTTAACTGCTTTATCATTTTCTCTTTCAAAAACAAGTACGCTGTTAGTGGCAGGTAGCCAATGTAAAAATTCTGGAAATTCGTTAGGTGCAATTACCGTAGCTTGGTGTCCTTTTTGGGTTAAAAAATGGTATAGCCCTAGTGCAGAACCCATGGCATCGCCATCGGGATTGCGGTGCATTGTTATTGCAATTTTTTTAGGAGAAGCTAATAGCATTTTTATAGCTTCTATATCTTCTTTTTTCATCATTTTGCGAATTTACGCCTTTTTCTAATACCTCCTAACGACTGCAAAAGAAAAGGCTGCATAAGCCAAACGACCTATGCAGCCCTATAGTATGTACTCCCGTACAATTTTACCCTTCCCAGTTAATCATCCAATTAATACCAAATTTATCGGTTAGCATACCAAATAACGGTGCCCAAAAGGTTTTGGCTAGTGGCGTGAGTACATTGCCGCCTTCTGCTAATCCGTTAAAAACGTCATGAGCTTCTTTTTCGCTATTGGTGTTAAAGGATACTGATATATTGTTACCAACAATACTATTGTTTCGGTAGGCTACAGGCGTATCGCTTCCCATAAGGGTAGTTGTACCTATGGGTAACGAAACGTGCATTATCATTGCTTTTTCTGCTTCGGGTACTGTATACCCATCGCTTTCGGGCATTTCGCCAAAACGCGATATATAGGTAAACTCACCACCAAAAACAGATTTGTAAAAGTTAAACGCCTCTTCGCAGTTGCCTTTAAAGGCAATGTAAGGATTAATTTGTGTCATTTTTTTGAGTTATTTAATTGGTTACGTATTCTGTTTCTCTACAAAGTTTTTAAAACTAGTAAGGTACTTCATACTTTGTTTTTTAAAAGCCCCAGGCATTGTAAAACCAATAAATTTCATGAAGCCCTCAAATTTAAAAGTATTTTCGGCAATGTATCGCGTACTGGTTTCCGATTCGGGTACAAAACTGTTCCGTATGGTGTTGTACACCCCTTTTGTTTCGTATACTGCTCTGTATTCTTGGGGTAAATTATTTTTAAGTATAGTTTCGGTCATTTTCATTTCGCGCTTGCCCATTTTAAATTACAATAAGGTTTTTGCACCCTCTGTACCCACCTCACCACTAATGTGTTCAAAATGCTGTAAACCGTCCATCCACAATTTTAAATTATCAGGGTTCTCAAAAGCGGCAACAACTTCGGCTACAGGTCTGTTAATACTAATTTCGCAAGTGTAATGCATAATTTTAAAATTTTAATGAGTGTAAACTACGAGTAATATCAAAATAAAAACCTCCTAACTCATAGGGGTTTTCGGCTACTGTAAGGTAATCGTATCGCCCACCTATAAGCGATTGGCTTCCGCCAAAGCTAAATCCTAACAAATTTATTATTTCATATTCATTTGCAGTAGTAATTACATAAAAACAAGTTTCCTCAGTTGTACCATCGCCAGTACTTAAAATAGCATCTATAATAATACTGGCTTGTGCTTTCTCTTTCTCCAATTCTAAGGGTTTGCCCAATTCGCTAAACGAGTACATACGGTATTCTTTCATGCGCAGGCTAAAAGGATATTGGGCTAAAATAGTATCGGTATATGTTATAATTTTTTCTAAGTCACTTTTATCCGCATTTTCTTTTTGGAGTACTTCCCTAAGCTTCTTTTCGGCTGGAGATCTACTATAGGGCGAATATTCTTCCTGAAACGAATAGCCGTAGTACAAATGCCGCTTCTCTTGTAATGTCATGGTTGTATCAGCCTTGGTATAGCGTTCAAAAAGGGTCTCAAAGTTAAGGGGTGACTTTTCGGTATTTACATTTTTCTCAATCAATTCGTAATCAGGTGCGGTAAATTCAGGGGTTTGACTGTACATTAGTCCAGAAAGAAATAGGAATAGTAGTAGTATCTGTTTTTTCATGCCGTTGAATATTAACCTTTTAAAGGTACTAAAAATACAATATTAATTGTATAAAAGATGCGCTACTGTAGTTTGTTGTTTGATTCATATTAAATGAAAAATAAAAAATTAGCATCACATTTCTATTTATTAATATTATAGTTATTTTTGCGCATGCAACACAACGTACTAATTTTAGATTTCGGATCGCAATACACACAACTAATTGCGAGAAGGGTTCGCGAACTGAATATATTTTGCGAAATTTTTCCTTATAACAATCCTCCACAAGATTTATCATCCTACAAAGCTGTAATACTCTCGGGTAGTCCTTTCTCTGTAAGAGCAGAAGATGCACCGCACCCAGACCTCTCTGAAATTAGAGGTAAAATGCCATTGCTAGCAGTATGTTATGGTGCACAGTATTTAGCACATTTTCATGGTGGTGAGGTTAAACCGAGTAACATTAGGGAATACGGTCGTGCCAATTTATCGTATATTAAAGAGCAAGAGTCATTTTTTGAAGGTGTAACGGTTGGTAGCCAAGTATGGATGAGCCATAGTGATACTATTAAGCAATTGCCAGAAAACGGCGTACGACTTGCTAGTACTAAAGATGTAGAAAACGCAGCGTATAAAATAGAGGGCGAAACTACTTATGCAATACAATTTCACCCCGAAGTATACCACTCTACCGATGGTAAACAAATGCTAGAAAACTTTTTGGTAAAAATAGCTGAGGTACCGCAAAACTTTACACCTGATACTTTTGTAGATGACATTGTAAAGGAGTTAAAAGAGAAAATTCAGGACGATAAGGTAGTACTTGGTTTATCAGGAGGGGTTGATTCTACTGTGGCAGCAGTATTATTAAATAAAGCAATAGGGAAAAACTTATATTGCATATTTGTAAATAACGGATTACTCCGTAAAAACGAGTTTGAAAGTGTATTACACCAGTATAAAGATATGGGGCTTAACGTAAAGGGTGTAGATGCATCTGAGCGTTTCTTATCCCAATTAAAAGGTGTAGACGACCCAGAAACAAAACGTAAAATTATAGGTAGGGTATTTATAGAGGTGTTTGATGATGAGGCACACCAACTTACCGATGTTAAATGGTTAGCGCAAGGTACTATTTACCCAGACGTTATTGAGTCGGTTTCAGTAAACGGACCATCAGCAACTATAAAATCGCATCATAACGTAGGTGGTTTGCCCGACTTTATGAAGTTAAAAGTTGTAGAGCCGCTGCGTATGTTATTTAAAGATGAAGTTCGCCGTGTAGGCGCATCATTAGGTATAGATGCTGAATTACTAGGTAGGCATCCATTTCCTGGACCTGGATTATCAATACGAATATTAGGCGATATTACTCCAGAAAAAGTACGTATTTTGCAGGATGTAGATGCGATATTTATTGAAGGATTAAAATCGAACGGATTGTACGATAAAGTTTGGCAGGCAGGAGCAATATTATTGCCTGTAAACAGCGTAGGAGTAATGGGCGATGAGCGTACTTACGAAAAAGTGGTAGCTTTACGTGCAGTAGAATCTACAGACGGTATGACTGCTGATTGGGTACACCTTCCGTACGATTTTTTAATGAAAGTATCTAACGAGATAATTAATAAAGTAAAAGGCGTAAATAGGGTAGTATATGATATTAGCTCTAAACCACCTGCTACTATAGAGTGGGAATAATAAAAATAAAATATAACTTTGTAGATACCATAAAATTTTTGAAGTATGATTTTTTAAGATAAAAGCGTAAGCAAAATATTGTTTATGTTAGCATGATTTTACAACGACACCCCCGTTTTAATACATCAAATTTTAATACAGCTATTGTTACTATTTATTGGGCAAGTGCCCGTGTGTAAATTTTAACACCAACATTCTAAATCCTAGATATATGAATAAGAATATAGTTGCATTGTTAATTATGAGTTTCATACTCACTAATACCATTGCTCAGGAATCGTCTGCAACTAAAGCTGCCATAGAGAATGCGCAAGAAGAAATAATTATCCATAAAGTTTCGCTTGGAGAAACAGTGGCACTAATTGCAAAAAAGTATCTTGTTCGTCCGTCAGAAATCTATGCTATAAATGCAGGTATTTCGGATGGTATAGCTCAGGGAATGATGCTGCGAATACCTGTTAGTGATGCATTAAGGGCTAAGATGGAAAGAGCCTCTAAATTATATGCAGATACTACGGCAAAGAAACCCCTCGATGCAAAACCACAATCTACTACCGTACTTGAAAAAGCAGAGCCAATACCATTTAAGCAAGTTAAACCGCTTAGTGAAGAAGTAGTGAAGGAAACGGTAGTTGAAACTGAAATTGTTGAGGTTGAAGAAGTAGCTCCAGAGGTAGCAATAGAAGAAACAATTATAGAGCCATCTGAAGTTATTACGACAAAGCCAACCGAATTACCCAAAAATGGTGTTTTTGAAGTAAAGCACACAGTAACATCGGGGCAAACACTAACAGGGTTAAGCAGACGTTATAATACTACTATAAAAGCAATAACCGATGCCAATGCATCTAAATTGCGTAACGGTTTACAAATAGGGCAGGAACTTACCATACCCGCAGGACCAACCCCTGAAACTATGGAAGGCACCATAGTACACGACGTACAGTCGGGCGAAACACTTATGGGGCTCGCGCGCAAGTACAACACCACTGTAGCGGCAATTGAAGAATATAATAAACGTAAGCTAAAGCATGGTTTGCAAACAGGGCAAAAATTAACCATTATGCCTGGTGCGGCTGAATAGCCAACGATATAATGTTTTATATTAGCAAGATAATTTCATAATATAAAAATAAAATTTGTTATAAAGTCGTTACAAAAGTTAACTTTGTAACGGCTTAATTTTTTACATGAGTATAATGAAAACACGAGTATTTTTATTTTTTGCAGTACTACTTTTTGCTACCACTGCTTTTTCGCAAACCTATAAAAAGCATACGGTTACCAAAGGCGAAAGTGTAAAAGAAATAGCAAAAAAATATAGAGTTACTCCCTACGATATACACAGGCTAAATCCTGATGCTAAAAATGGTATTACCGAGCATATGGTATTACTCATACCTACATCGGGTACAATACAAACGGTTAAACCTTTAAAAACCCAGCCTAGTAAAGTGGTTAATACCATTCATGTATTACAACCTTCAGAAACATTTTACAGCCTCTCTAAAAAATATAATGTAGCTGTTGGCGATATTGAGAAAGCTAACCCCACTACAACCAAAGACGATTTACAGATAGGGCAGGAGATTATTATACCTATAAAAGGAAGTCCTATTACGGCACAGATTAAAAAAGCAGAAAAAATAGATGCTAAACCTAATGCAGATGGCTACATTTACCATACTGTTGTTACTGGAGAAACAAAATACTCTATAGCGCGCGAGTACAACATGACGGTACAGCTTATTGAAGAACTTAACCCAGAAGTTGTAGATGTTTTACCGCTAGGTTACAAATTAAAATTGGTTACCAATAAAGTAGTAAACAACCAGATTTCGATTACAGAAATAGTGCCCGACCCGAACTATATGATATATGTAGTACGACCAAAAGAAACGTTTTATAACCTTGGTAAAAAAACAGGTTTAACCAAAGAGGAGATTCTTGCATTAAACCCCGAAGCTAAGGATGGACTAAAAGAGGGAATGCAGTTAAAACTGCCAAAAGCCACATCAGCAGTTATAGATGCTACAACAACACCCAATACTATAATAAATAATAACAGAACTACCGATTTAACAAAATCGTTAGTACGTAAAATGCCCAAAGAAATAGCGTTGCTATTGCCTTTTAATTTAGATAGGATTAAAGCAGATACAGCACGCGCACAATTACTCAGAAATGATAGGTTTTTAAACTTAACGCTCGATTTTTATGCAGGAGCATTAATGGCTATAGACTCTGCGGATGCATTAGGACTACCACTTCGTGTAAAAATACTGGATACAAAAGAAACAACTAAGAGTTGCGACATTGTAAACATTAAAAGCAAGTTGCATACTACCGATGTAGTTATAGGACCTTTCTTCCCCAAAAATGTAGAAACAACAGCATCATTATTAGGTAATATACCTGTAGTATCGCCACTCTCTAAAGATTATCAAAAAAAATACCCTAACCTTTTTCAATCAGTACCCTCTACTACCGATGCTAAGCGCATTCTGTTCAATTATATATTGGCGCAAGGTGGTAACGTGCTCGCTATTACCGATACCAAAAAAGTAAGCTCTCGAAATTATATAAAAGAACGTTATCCTAGCGTAAAACTTGTAGTGCTGAATGAAAAAGGTGCTATTGACGAAGCTGCTTTTAAGGCAATGTTAGTTAAAGACCAAACAAATTATGTGGTACTGGAAACAGAACGTACAGGTTTAGCTATAAATACGGTAAAATTATTAGCAAAACTATTAGCGGAGTACCCTATACAACTAGCAGTACCCGAAAATAATTCAATATTCGAGAGTGCCGAGATACCACTAACAAGGCTTACTGCACTTAAAATGCTATACCCATCGGTAACTAACGATAGCGATACGCCTCAGAAAGTGCAGTTTGCTAAAGCTTTTAGAGAGAAGAACGGACGCATGCCCAACCAATTTGCCACTAGAGGTTTTGATGTTACATTTGATATTATACTACGATTATTTCAGGAAGAACCTTTTGAAAAAGTTATGAATACTGTAGAATCGGAGCAGATAGATAATAAGTTTTCATATATTATGGAAGATAACGGATATCGCAATACGGGTATTTACATTATGCATTTCGACGAAAATCTTACCGTAAAGCAAGTAGCCTTACCGACTGCCGAAATAGAGGAAACAGAATTTGAAGAAGAAAACCGTTTCTTTATAGAAGACTAACACCAATAATCATGACATCTAAAGTAACCTACCTTGGCAATTTAAGAACCAATTCGGTACACCTAAAATCAGGTAGCGAAATACTTTCTGATGCTCCGCTTGATAACAATGGCAAAGGCGAAGCATTTTCGCCCACCGATACGGTTGCCAATGCACTAGCAAGCTGTATACTAACCGTTATGGGAATAAAAGCACGCGATATGGGCATTAGCATGACGGATTCGGTTGCTGAGGTTACCAAACACATGCAGTCTGATCCGCGACGAATAGCCAAAATAGAAGTTACTATTACCATGCAGTGTGATGCCGATGAGAAGGCAAAAATAATATTAGAACGCACTGCTTTAGCCTGCCCAGTGTACCAAAGTTTGCATCCTGATATCGAAAAAGTTATAACGTTTAATTGGTAATAATTATAACTGCTTGGAAGAACTTTCGTTAGATAAACAAAAAGACTTTTTAATAAAGTTGGCGCACACTAAAATGCCTTTTGGTAAATACGAAGGACGATATCTTATAGATTTGCCTGAGTATTATGTAGTGTGGTACCACTCAAAAGGATTTCCAAAAGGACAATTAGGGCAACAACTACAACAAGTGTACGAACTGAAAGTTAATGGACTTGAAAGTATCGTCCGAACCATTAAAGCACAATACCCAAAACCGTAATGCTATCGTAACATATTACACCCCATAATTTGTTATAATAGTAAACTGTTGTTACATGGATTAATTGAAATATACATCAATTAATTTTCGTACTTTTGCCTCGTTTTTTACAACTACAACAACACAACAAACAATATAATGAATCAAACAAAGTATATTTTTGTTACAGGAGGTGTTACTTCTTCCTTAGGAAAAGGAATTATAGCGGCTTCGTTGGCAAAATTATTGCAGGCGCGTGGATACAGAACAACGATACAAAAATTTGATCCGTATATTAACGTAGACCCTGGAACGCTTAACCCTTACGAGCATGGCGAGTGCTACGTAACAGATGATGGTGCAGAAACGGATTTGGATTTGGGGCATTACGAGCGTTTTTTAAACGTACCTACGTCGCAGGCAAATAATGTTACAACAGGTAGGGTATACCTATCGGTTATAGAAAAGGAACGACGAGGAGAATTTTTAGGTAAAACGGTACAGGTAGTGCCACATATTACCAACGAGATTAAAGACCGCATGCAGCAATTAGGGCATAGTGGCGATTATGATATAGTAATTACAGAAATAGGCGGTACAGTAGGTGATATTGAGTCGTTACCGTACATAGAATCAGTAAGACAATTAGTTTGGGAACTGGGCGAGAACAATGGTATTGTTATTCATTTAACCCTAGTACCATTCCTTGCTGCTGCTGGCGAGTTAAAAACAAAGCCAACGCAACACTCGGTAAAAACATTAATGGAAAGCGGTATAAAAGCCGATATTTTAGTGTGTCGTACTGAGCATGAGCTTTCTAGCGATTTGAGACAGAAGTTAGCATTGTTTTGCAACGTAAAAAGTGAGGCAGTAATACAATCGATAGATGCCTCTACCATATACGATGTGCCTAATTTAATGCTTGAAGAAGGATTGGATAAAGTAGCATTAAAAAAGCTAGATTTACCGAAAAAGAACACGCCCGATTTAAAACAATGGAACGAGTTTTTGTTTAAACTGAAAAACCCTAAACACACCGTAAATATTGGTTTGGTAGGGAAGTACGTAGAGTTACAAGATTCGTATAAGTCCATATTGGAAGCATTTATACATGCTGGCTCTATTAATGAGACCAAAGTAAATGTAGTTAGCATCCACTCGGAGTACGTAGATAAAGATAATGTATCCGAGAAATTAAAAGGACTACATGGTATTGTGGTAGCGCCTGGTTTTGGAGAGCGTGGCATAGAGGGAAAAATAGAAACAGTACGTTATGCCAGAGAAAACAATATACCGTTTTTAGGGATATGTTTAGGGATGCAAATGGCGGTTATAGAGTACTCTAGAAATGTAATGGGCTTAAAAGATGCCAACTCTACAGAGATGAATGCAAGTACCAACAACCCTGTTATTAATATTATGGAAGCACAAAAAAGTGTAACGGATAAGGGAGGTACAATGCGTTTAGGAGCTTGGAAATGTAGTTTACAAGAAGGCTCGTTAGCGAGTAAAATATACGCGAGTAGCGAAATAGAAGAAAGGCACCGCCACCGTTACGAGTTTAACAGTGCTTACAAAGAGGCATTGGAGCAAGCAGGTTTAAAAACATCGGGTATTAACCCAGATACGGGGCTGGTAGAAGTAGTAGAGTTAGAAAAACATCCGTTTTTTGTAGGCGTACAATATCACCCAGAGTACAAAAGTACCGTAGCCAATCCGCACCCGTTGTTTGTACATTTTGTACAAGCAGCCGTATCAGGCAAAAACTAATTATATTATTGCTGTGGCAGCAAAACTAGATAAGAGAAACAATTTAGAATAAATGGAAGAAAAGAAATTTGACGTTAAAACGTTAGTTGGGTTTGGTTTAATAATGCTACTCCTAATATGGATGTTATACAATCAATCATCCGATGCCGAAGCACAACGATTAGAGCAAGAAAAGAAAGAGCAGGTAGAAAGCGAAAAGCAACAGCAGTTAACAGAAAATGAAAACGATACCCCAGTTGCTAACGATAGTACAGCTACCACTCCAGAGGTAAGCGCAGCAGAATACAAAAATGCTTTAGGTGCATTTGCGTACAGTGCTACGCTACCATCGGCAAAAGCAACAGAGGCTACCGAGATAACCAACGGTCTATTAACCTTAAAAATAGCTAACAAAGGTGGATATATTACATCGGCTAGGCTAAACAACTTCGAGCAAATACACGAAGGTTCGGGTAAACCAGTAAAGCTAATACACGATAATAACGCTAATTTAAACCTGCAATTCCAAACCAAAGATAATCGCATACTAAATACACAAGATTTACATTTTGAACCTGTATTGAGTAAAGATGGCGATAATCAGGTACTTACCATGCGCCTAAAAGCAGGAGCAGAACAGTATTTGGAGTATCGTTACGTAGTAAAGCCTAACGAGTACATGATGGATTTTTCTATCCGTACACAAGGGCTTTCAAATGTTGTAAATACATCCAAACCTATTGATTTAGAGTGGCAACTTAAAGGATACAGAAATGCTAAAAGTGTAACCTATGAAAACCGTTATACCGAACTTGTTTACGAATACGAAGATGGCAAAGACGATTATTTAGGGCAAGGTAGTGCAGATGCCGAAATAGCCGAAGATGTTACCTATATTGCCTACAAACAACATTTCTTTACTTCTATACTATTAACGGATACCCCTTTTAAAACAGCTGATTTAAAATCGGAAAATCTAGTAAAGGATGAGGAGATAGATACCACATTTACTAAAAACTTTGTAGCCAAAGTACCATTAGCGTTTAAAGGTGGCGAATTGAGTTATAACATGAATTGGTACTACGGTCCGTCGGATTATAAAATATTAAATAGCTACGACAGAAATTTAGATGAGGTTATGCCACTAGGCTGGGGCATCTTCGGTTGGATAAACCGTTACATATTCATCCCATTATTTGGTGCGTTAAGTAGCTTTATTCCTTACGGTATTGCCATTATAATCTTTACCATATTGGTAAGGCTTGTAATGTCGCCTATTACCTATAAGTCGTACCTATCGCAAGCCAAAATGAAAGTAATTCGTCCTGAAATTGCTGAGCTTAACGAGAAGTACAAAAAAGACCCAATGAAGAAGCAGCAGGAAACCATGAAGCTGTATAACAAAGCAGGTGTTAGCCCTATGGCAGGATGTTTACCCGCCCTAATGCAAATACCCGTTTTTTATGCACTTTTCCAGTTCTTTCCGTCGTATTTTGATTTAAGGCAAAAAAGTTTCCTTTGGGCAGACGACCTATCGTCGTACGATTCTATCGCACACCTACCATTTTATATCCCATTTTATGGTAACCACGTAAGTTTATTTCCAATACTAGCATCGTTAGCCATTTTCTTTTATATGAAAATGACAACGGGCGACCAAAGTATGGCACAACCACCACAAGAGGGTATGCCTGATATGGGCAAGATTATGAAAGTAATGATATACATCTCGCCAGTAATGATGCTTATATTCTTTAACAACTATGCATCGGGTTTAAGTTTATATTATTTCATCTCTAACCTTATTACTATAGGAATTATGTTTGTAATTAAAAATTACATCGTAAAAGAAGATAAAGTACATGCCATGATACAAGAGCACAAAGCGAAACCGAAAAAACAAGGTAAGTTTCAGCAGCGTATGCAAGCTATGATGGAGCAAGCACAAGAGCAGCAAAAAAACAAGCAAATCAAAAAATAAAAACCAAAAGCACTCTTCGGAGTGCTTTTTTTATAACGAATGCATTTTGCATTGCAATAAAAAAACGATATTTGAGGTTAACATAAAACAGATGTTTTTTAAAATGAATATAAAATTTATAGCAATACTCGTTTTATTCGTACTAAGCACTACCCTTGTTGCACAAAGTAATGCATTCGATGCCAACGGCAAACGTCATGGTAAGTGGGAAGGGGTGTATAAAAACACGCAATTACCCCGTTATGACGGCGAATTTAAACACGGTAAAGAGGTTGGAGTATTTAAATTTTTTAAAAACGATAAAAACAGTACCCTGGTAGCAACCCGCGATTTTTCATCGGGCGATGGTGTATCGCGTACTACCTTTTACGACGATAAAGGGAATGTATTGAGCGAGGGCTCAGAAGTGAATAGACTGCGAGATGGCAAATGGTATTTTTACTATCCCGGTACAAAAAAAGTACTATCGGTAGAGCATTACAGCAAAGGCAAACTTACAGGTACGCGGAAAGTATATTTTACCAATGGCGAAATTGCCGAAGAAGCGCAGTACCAGAACGGTATGAAAAATGGCGCGTACAAAAAATATACAGAAGAAGGCATACTATTAGAAGAATCCATATACAAAAATGACAAGTTACACGGTATGGTTATTTTTAGAGATGCTACGGGCGAAATATCCAGTAAAGGCGAATTTAAAAATGATATAAAAACAGGCATCTGGCAATATTTTGAAAATGGTAAACTCGTAAAAGAAGAAGATAAAACCAACCTAAAAATAGAGCTAGAGCGCATAAGAGAGTAAATAGTGAAAATTGCTTTATCTTTGCAGCAATTTTTAGAAAGAATAATAATGAAGCGTGTAGTAGTAGGATTATCTGGCGGAGTAGATTCAAGTGTGGCAGCCTACTTGCTAAAGGAGCAAGGTTACGAGGTTATTGGCTTGTTTATGAAAAACTGGCATGACGATTCGGTTACCATATCCGATGAATGCCCGTGGCTTGAAGATAGTAACGACGCCCTTTTGGTTGCCGAAAAACTAGGCATACCTTTCCAAACAGTAGATTTAAGCGAGCAGTACAAAGAGCGTATTGTAGATTATATGTTTAACGAGTACGAAAAGGGCAGAACACCCAACCCTGATGTACTTTGTAACAGAGAAATTAAGTTTGATGTATTCATGAAAATCGCACTAAGTCTTGGTGCCGATTACGTGGCTACAGGGCACTATTGCCGTAAAGCTACCATAACCAAAGATGGACAACAAATACATCAACTATTAGCAGGTGTAGATCGTAATAAAGACCAATCGTACTTCTTATGCCAATTATCACAGCAACAATTAAGCAAAGCCCTATTCCCTATAGGCGAACTCACTAAGCCACAAGTACGCGAAATAGCAACTAAAATGGAATTGATTACTGCCGAGAAAAAAGATTCGCAAGGGCTTTGTTTCATCGGTAAAGTACGCCTGCCCGATTTTTTACAGCAACAACTACAACCCAAAGAGGGCACTATATACGAAATTGATGCTGATGCCGATACGTATAAAGCATCAGTACCGCAGTTTGCATCAATAAAAGAGCAACTAGCCTACGAAGCTAAAAATACCAACTATACCCCCAATATGGGCAAACCTGTTGGTAAGCACCAAGGGGCGCATTATTTTACTATAGGGCAGCGCAAAGGGCTAAACGTAGGCGGTACAAAAGAGGCATTGTTTATTATAGCTACCGATGTAGATAGCAACGCAATATACACTGGGCAAGGAAACACCCACCCAGGATTATTCCGTAAAGCATTGTTTATACAACAAAGCGAAGTGCACTGGATACGTGAGGATTTAGCCTTAAAAGATGGCGAAACTATGGAGGTAATGGTACGCATACGCTACCGCCAACCCCTGCAAAAAGCAACGTTACACCAGTTTGATAATGGTATGTACATTGCTTTTACCGAACCGCAAAGTGCCATAACTGAAGGGCAATTTGCTGCTTGGTATAACGATGACGAACTTTTGGGTAGTGGAGTAATATCATAAACTTTCCGCTTTAGTAAATTTGTACAGATGCTTTACAATCTCCATACACACAACTATTCTAATGATGCTACTATTTTTGAGGTAGTCAATCGTTATCCCTACGAGGCAATAGATGTACCGTATTTTTCTACAGGAATACACCCTTGGCATATTGATGAGGGTAGGGTAGAGGAGCATTTAGCAATAATAGAACAACGTTTACAAATGGACAATTGTTTAGCACTAGGCGAGTGCGGTTTGGACAAACGTATTGAAATACCAATTGAGGTACAACAAGCTATTTTTGAAAAACAATTGCGCTTAGCAAAAAAGTACAATAAACCTGTAGTATTACACTTGGTTGCAGCTTTTCAGGAATTACTCGAAATTACTGCCAGAATACAACCTAATGTGCCTATGGTAGTACACGGTTTTTCTAAAAATAGTCAGGTAGCTAAACAATTGCTTGATAGAGGGTTTTACCTTTCGTTTGGCAAACACCTATTGCGTAACCCCGAATTATCGTCAGTATTTGCACAAGTACCCGATAATCAATTTTTTTTGGAAACTGATACTATTGAGGAAAGTTTACAGGAAGTATACACGAAAGCAGCAATAGCTAGAACTATTGAAGTAGAAGATTTAAAGAATATAATAACCAATAATTTTAAAACGGTTTTTAAGCATGGCTGAATGGACGGAGCGTGCCGAGCTCTTATTTAAACAGGAAGGACTTAAAAAATTACAGAATGCGCATATAATGGTAGTAGGAATGGGCGGCGTAGGCTCGTTTGCTGCCGAATTTATTGCCAGAGCAGGTGTAGGAAGCATGACTATTATAGATGGTGATGTGGTAGATACTACCAATATTAACAGGCAATTACCCGCATTGCACAGTACCGTAGGGAAACCTAAAGTAGATGTAGTGGGTGATAGGCTTATGGATATTAATCCTGAGTTAAAGTTAACCCGTATTAAAGAATTTTTATCGCCAGAGCGCGCTTATGAGCTGGTTACTGATGAATATGATTATGTATTGGACTGTATTGACAGTATTACTCCTAAACTAAACCTTATGATGGCTGCAAAGCGCAAAAAGGTAAAATTGGTAAGTAATATGGGGGCAGGCGGAAAATACGAAGCATCTAAAGTTAAAGTAACCGATATAAGTAAAACAAGTTACTGCCCATTGGCTAAAAATATGCGAAAACGCTTAAAGAAAGAAGGGATATCCAAAGGAATAAAGGTGGTGTTTTCTACAGAAGTACCTGATGAAACAAGTGTAAAGGTAACCGATGGTAAAAACTTTAAAAAGTCTTTTTACGGTACTAATAGTTGGATACCAGGTTTGTTTGGGTTACATGCTGCCGAAACTGCTATAAAATACATCCTAAATAGGTAAAGCGTTATTCTGCTTCTCGTTCGTATATATGCAACATTTCTTCAACTTCCTCGTAAACTGGTTCTACTGTATTCATTTCAGGTGTTACTTCTTCTATTATTGGATCGGGTGGCGGTGGTGGTACGTATTTTGGCTTATCAATAACATCAGGTTGGGTAGCAATAGGAAAATAAATATCTGTAATCCAACTCGATGGGTTTCTGGATTTTTTCTTACCACGCCTGTAAACTTCCATGTAGGTTCGGGTGCGGTCAATTTTTAATTCTTTTTCAGCGGTATATTTTTTTGCTGCTCTCCAAGCCTTTTCGAGTTGCGAATGGTTGCCGTTTAATGTTGTTTTTAAAACGCTCGATGCTACTAATGTTCCACTTACAAATTCGCTACCCTCTTCGTTAATAATATCTTCTATAATTGGAATCGCTATGGTGTAGCTTATGGTATCGGTGTCAAATTTATATCTGTTATATAATATAAAAGGCTTACCGTTTGGAGTAAGGTTATTATCTTCTATAAAATCAGATAATCTCGTTACAATATCGTTTCTAGTATCAGGAATAGTACTAACGTTTCCTACCATTACTTTGCCAATGTAGTTGGTTGCTGCACGCTCCGTTTTTCCTATTACTGTAATAGTATAATGGTTAATTTGTTCTGTAATAGTATGGTTTATTCCGTTGAGTCCGTTTTGTAATTCACCACTAATCTCGTTCTTAATGCCACCTTGTAATACTGCATAAGCTTTTTCGGTAAAACTAAGCTTTCCCTTAATATTAATACTTACTTTGGTTTTATCGAGGGTATCTTTAAACGTCCACGTTATTTCTTGCTTTTCATTTTCGGTATAGGCATATTGTTTTATATTATCCTGCGTAGTTGCTACAGTTTGTAATTTGCCCTCTGCAGTATTTGATTTCCATGATGCTGTTGTTCCTTTACCCGATGTTTCGGCACTTGTAAGTGTATATACCGTACTAGTATCGGTAAGTATATTTATATCTTCCCAATTAGAATAGTCGTTAACATAATTGTATACTACTATTTTTGGGGCATCTATTATTTTATCTTCTTTAACACTATAATTACCATCTTGGGTAGCTACAAATACGGTAAAAGCAATGCCCGTGAGGAATAAGAGTAAGAAAATGTATTTTGCAATTTTCATGGATTGACTGCTTAAGAGTATTGTAAAAATAGGAATATTTACAACAAAACAATTAGCTAATACAATAAAAGCCCGTTTATACGGGCTTTTATTTTAATGGTCGCACTCTAAAAAGTTTTTAGGATAGGGCGATAGGCTTAATTTATCGACCAGTAAAAAAATATCTTCTTCTTTGGTGTATACATCTATTACATCACTCATTCTATTGGCATAAAGTGTTTTCCTATGCGTTGTAATATTATATTTTTGGAGTTTATCGGTTACATGATAATTAAACGATACAAGCTCTGGGTATTCGTTTCTAAATTGTACTTGCCAATGGTGTTGCGTCCCATTTTGTCTCACGTATTTTAGCCTAAAAGCTATTTTACTATAACAATTGGTCTGTTCCCATTTTTGCCAGCCATTATCTGTTTGTTGTTGGGCTTGCGCTACTCCAATACTTCCTAACAGAAAAAATAGCATAAATATCTTTTTCATAATTATTCAACATTAAATAGTGTTATATAAAAATCAGGGTCGGTTTGGTAAACCGTAGCTATCTCAATTTCTTCCTCTGGTTTTACACTTTCGGTAATTTTAAAATATTGTTTTGCATTTTTTGAGTTTGACGCATTTTTATAATACTCGTCTTTATCAACCTCTGTAAAACTGTCTTCAAAAGGTACTTCAGTTACAGTAAAAGTTACTGTTTTGGTACTCGCGTTATACGATTTGAAAATGATTTTTTTTGCATATACCTTTCTACCGTCTTTATCTACTTGATTTGGTATTACTTTGTAAAAAATACCATCGCCGCCATCCATCCAAGTATTGTATTTATCCAATATGGCTCCATTTATTTTTATGGTTTTAGTAGTGGGTGGCACTGCTAATTTATTTTGGCTAGTCTGTCCTTTTTGCAATGCAAAACTGTTTTGCTGCAACTTGTTGTTTGAATTACTTTTGGTAAGTGCCTTGTTTGTGGTTGTTATTGGTATTACTTGTGTACGACCAATATCAAAATAGCTTACAATTTGTAAACCTCTTTTGTAAGGGATGCGTATGGTATCGGTATCTATACCCATTTCGCCATATTTACGAATTACAAACTCGTTTTCTCCTTCGTGCAATGGCACACGCGTGTACGATATTGTAGCGGGTAGTGATTGCCAGTTTCTTGTATCTGCTTTCTCGGTAGCAACACCTGCTACATCGGCACCCAGTTGTATAAGTTCGCCACCAGTGTCGCCAAGCAATTGTTTGCCTATTTCGCCAAGCCCAGCACTAGCAGCCTTTTTAGCTGCAAAGCGAGTAATAAGGTCTACAGTTTCGCGTAGCATTCTATCTTTTAAAGATTGTTTTGCTATGGGGTAAAAATCCTGTGCCAAATTAAGTTCCTGCGCTTTACCATCCGCTAAAATCTCAGCTTTTTCGTAGTAGCTACCTCTATTGTGATATTTAGGAATGGCTATGGCATTTATATTACCAATGTTAGAACCTACGGGTACGGGAATAATTATTTCTTCCAGTATGTCGCCATCCATATAACTCCCGTAAAATATCCCTCCGCTAGCGGATGCTGTTATTATTATTTGGTCTTTGGCGGGACCAATACCGTTTTCCCAAAAAATAACGGCTTCACCTTTTGATTGTGCTTGATAATCTGTTGCACTTGTTTTTTGTGGAGCATCCTCAACCAGAATTTTAAATTTAGCACGGTAGTCGTTATACTCCTGTGTAAAACCCATTTGGTGCGATGTACGTAACAAGTCCTTTTTAAGTTGCTCGGGCATAGGTACACCAAAAAAACTACCGCCCTGTTTGGTATATATTACTTCGGCATTACGGTAGGCAATAAAAGCATTGTTTATATCGCCTACCGATTCGTAAATTATACCTTGTAGTATTTGCGAAAAAGCATCTTCGCTATACTTATTTTTATTCTCTTTGTATTTTTCGTTAAGCTGATACAGCTTTAAATTTATCCTTTTTGCCTCTACAAGTGCCTCATTGGGCATACCCATCATAAAATAATTGAGTGCTTTGTAATAATGAATGGTAACTTTTTCAAAATCTTCCCCTTTATAAGGCAAAGCCATAGGATTGGTAAACTTTGATGCAACACCTTGCCCAACGTTTGTTTTAATCCTATCTTCAATCATTATATACGCTTGCTCTAGTAAGGCATTACTAGCCTTATAATTACCACGTAGGTGCTCTACTTTACCCTTTTCCATTAGGTATAAAAGCTTGTTCCTCTTTTTCTTGAGGAATTTATTACCCTCTATACCAGCAATAGCTTTATCAAAATTGCCGTTAAAGAGGTCGCTTTCAATTTCTGAGGTTTTGGTGTTGTAGGTGCCGCAGGATTGAAAGCCTATTAACAACAGTAGTAGTAACGTTTTGGCAACGGTACGTTTGCTTTTAAGTGCTTTCATAAATGTTTAGGTGTGGCTTTACTTACAATTTTTTACCAATATATTTTTTGATTTTTTTATCGCCTATCCAAACTTTTTCATTTGTTTGTATGTTGGTAAGCTCCAAATCTACTTGGTAGTATACTGTTTTCTCTTTAGAGTATTGATCTACAATAGAGTTAACTGTACCTTGTAACATAAAATCGGCTCCGTTTTCCAGACCAAACTTTTTCATTGTAGATTGTGATGCGAAATTTTGCTGATCGGCACGCTCTGCTCTTATTTCTTCGCGCATATTACCTGCTTGTACTAGTTTCATTCTACCCGAGTTAATAATTGCTTTTTCAATGTCTTTAGAGAATGTTTCTATAGCAATATGCTCATGCGATTTGTTGGTAATCATCCCCACAATAAGCACTGGCTTTTTTCCGCTATTTTCAGATGCGTATGTGCTGTACCAAGCATGTTCCATAAGTTCGGCGGTAATTTCTTCGGCTGTAAGTCTCGAAT
The DNA here is from genome assembly GCF_019613795.1 of Flavobacterium litorale. Classification (NCBI taxonomy): domain Bacteria; kingdom Pseudomonadati; phylum Bacteroidota; class Flavobacteriia; order Flavobacteriales; family Flavobacteriaceae; genus Flavobacterium; species Flavobacterium litorale. The sequence goes on along the minus strand of NZ_CP080429.1, from coordinate 2,520,536 downwards.
CGGTTTCATTCCAACGTCCGCTAAGGTCAGTTACCATATTTTCGTTAACACGTTGCACTTTACGTGTAGAGCAGTTGGTTAGTGTGAGCGATAAAGCAAATAATAACGATAGGTACAAAGATCCTGATTTCATAATAAATATTTTGTTGATTAATAATTTAAAGGTATTAAATATTTTAACACCTTAACTCTGGTTTCTTACAAATTACATGCCAATAGAATTTTTTTGTACAGTTAATACTAAAAAAAATATCCCTGTAAGGGATATTTTTTAGCTAAACCAACTACTCAAAAATAAATTAACTAAGAAACTACATAATTGAAAGAAGAATTGTTTTAGGCTGGATGGATGCCATAGTAGCGGTAAGCATTTAACTTTCTTTTACAAAAGTCGGTAGATTACCGATGCTAAAAAATACCCATTAGTGGGTATTTTTCTTTACTTATATAAGTGTGGTTTAAAAATCGTATTTGCATTCCATAGCGTAGCGTAGCAACTCGCTTTTGCCTTGTAAATTCAATTTTTTCAGGATGTTTTTTCGGTGGGTATCAACTGTGGTTTTGCCAATAAAAAGCAAATCGGCAATTTCTTGCGATGTTTTTCCTTGTCCTACCAGTTTCATAATTTCAATTTCTCTTTTGCTTAAAGTAGCTTTTTTACTGGTTTGTTTATCCTCTTGCCTTTTTATAGAGGGGTCAAAAAATGTTTTGCCATTCATTACGCCTCTAATAACAGTTGCTACTGTTGTTAATGCTGCATTTTTAGTTACGTAGCCCGATGCGCCTGCCTCTTCCATTTGCAATACGGCTTCATCTTGCTCAAACATACTAAAAGCTACCACATGGCACGAGGGTAGTCTTTTTTTTATGAGTCTTGTAGCGGTAATGCCATCTATTTTAGGCATACGTATATCAGTAAGTACTACATCTGGTTTTTTACTGTACACTAGCTCTAATAACCTTTCGCCGTCGTTGGCTTCGCCTACAACACAAATATCCTCTTCGTATTCTAAAAATACTTTAATCCCATCTATTAATGATTGATGGTCTTCAGCTATTATAAGGTTTATCATATCGGTAAATCTATTAGTATGGTTGTACCTTTTCCAGTAGTAGAATCTATAGTGAAACTACCACCAAGTTGCTCTGTTTTTTTCCGTATGGATGCAATACCCATTCCGTCTACAGAATTTACGTTATCAGCATCAAAACCAACACCGTTATCTTCTATAATAATGTTTATTACATCATCATGCTGTGTTAATTGTATCGATGCTTCTGTAGCTTGTGCGTGCTTTATTATATTGGTTGCCAGTTCCTGAACAATTCTAAATATAGCAATTTCTAAGCTATTATCAAGCCTTTCATCAAAACCATAGGCAATAAAATCGAATTTTATTTTTTTAGGAATCGATATTTTTTCAGTTAGTTTTTTTACGTTAGGTATAAGCCCCTCGCGTGCAAATACACCTGCATTTTTAGCGTGTGCCAAGCGTCGTACCTTTTGGTATGCCTCCTCAATAAGGTCGTCAGTTTTTTTATAAAGTTTATCCTCAACATCTTTAGCTTCAGTTTTTCTCAATTTAAGATTCTCGAAGTTTATTTTTAATGTTGCCAGCATACTGCCAAGATTATCATGAAGTTCGTTAGCAATACGTTGTCGTTCCTTCTCCTGTCCTTCAAGCATTACATCTATAGTGCTTAACTCATAATCTTTTAATGCTTTTTCCAGCTTTTGTTTTTCAATAAGTTTTTCTTGATGCGAAATTTTTTCTTTCCTACGTGCATTTTTAATAATAAGAAAACCAATTACAAGTGCTACCACCAACACACCAACAATAATATAAAGGAAAATTTTACTTGTTTTGGCATCTTGTTTCAAAATTTCGTTTTCAAGCTCTTTTTCCTTTGTTTTATATTTAGTATGTATGTCGTTTATTGCAATATTTTGCTCGGTAGTATTTATACTATTGGTATATTTTCGGGTTAGTAACAAATACTTGTATGCTTCTTTATAATTACTTAATTCGGCATAATTTTCTTGGAAATTATCGTATATAATTAGCTTCGATTTTATCTCATAGTTTTGTAATGGTAAACTATCTGCTAAACGCAAGTATTTGTTTGCAGTAATAAAGTCTTTTTTATGCCGATATGACGATGCTAAGTTTACATAGTTGTGGAAGTAATCTTCGGCAGGTGCATTAATTTCTTTTAATATCTCTATGTCTTTTTTAAGATAATAAATTCCAGCATCGGGCTGGTTTAATTTTTCGTTATACAGGTTGGCAAGATTATTATAAAAAGAAGATTTTACGGTTTTAAAATCCGTATAATCCAAAAGGTTCAGTCCTTTTTTATAATAATCAATGCTAATATCGTAGTTGTTGTTAGCGGCATGGCACATTGCCATATTACCATACCCTTTAACCATTTTTAGCGTATCCTGTATTTTTTCTGCATAACTAAGATACTCTTCAATGTAAAACTTGTATGGTATTGTATTCCCCTCTTGGGCTTGCAGTAAGTAGGCGATATCAAGGTTAATATCCATTGCCTTGCTCACACTATCTATAGACAGGTATAGTTTCCTAGAAGCTCTCAAGTATTCGTACGCCTTTCCCTCCTCATTGTTAAGTTCTAAAGCTCTGGCATTTAAATAATAGTATAATGCTTTATCTTGAGTTGATAACGAAGTACTATCTATTTTTTTTGATGCTGATTGGAATTCTTCGTAATTGCCAGAATATAGTTTTTCTTGTAATTTAAGGAGTTGGTCGGAATTTTGAGAAAAAGCCGTGCTAAATGCTAAAAGCATTAGCACGACTATGTTATGAACAATATACCTCATTTAGATTTTTTTAAGCGTGCCATACCCCGATTTTGCAGGTCCGGCAACACTATTGCATATACCTTCTAATATCGAAGCATCTAGCACGTTTCTGTTTTTAAGCTCTGTATAGCAATACTCATTATGACTGGCGTAGGCATTGGTATCTTTAGTATGGTGTGTAAATACAATAATAGGTTTTGTATAATCAAAATCATTTACGTTTTCAGCACCTATCTTATCTACTTTAGATAAATCAATTTGTACTGTTTCAAAATCCATATTCGGATTTTGCAGCCCATGTCCAGGGTCGTTGTTTCTCAGCATCAAATTAACTACCAGTCCGTTCCAGCCATTGGTAGATACGTTACAAAGCTCGTAATCGTAATTACCATTAGGTATTGAAATTTCTAAATTAGCTGTGTGATTTGGGTGGTGGTAACCAAAACAATTGTAAGTTTTCATGATAATTATGTATTTTAAGATTTAGAAAGCAAATATCAGTTTTTACTATTTATAAAAAATCCCCATATATGGGGATTTTTTATAAATAGTAAAAAAAGATTACTCTTTTAAATAAATTTTAATGAAAAATAAAAGTACAATAAAGCCTAAAAAAGCAAGTAATACTTTGTAGGCACCTTTGTAGTATTTTTTATGCAAGTTTATATCCTTACGGTATACGTAAATCATGGCAGCAACAAAAACAACTACAAAAAAACCTGCAAACCATAACTGACCTGTTGTAAACATATTGATATCTTTTTTACAAAATTACAACAACAACTTTTATTTTGGGGTATTTTTAAGCCATTAAATATATAGATGTATGAAAAAACAACTTGAAGCAGTTAAAACATTCCACAATGCTTTTGGACTAGGGGTTAGCAACGTTCCAAAAGGCTCGTTATCCGATAATGTTAATACGCTCCGTTATAACCTTATGAAAGAAGAAAATGAGGAGTATTTAGAAGCGGTAGAAAATGATGATATTACTGAAATTGCCGATGCACTTGGCGATATGTTGTACATACTTTGCGGCACAATATTGGAGCATGGACTGCAACATAAAATAGAGGCTGTATTTGATGAGATACAACGCAGTAATATGAGCAAATTAGGTGCTGATGGTAAACCCATATACCGTGAAGATGGTAAAGTAATGAAAGGACCAAATTATTTTAAGCCTGATTTTGCAACTATACTAAACGAGTAATAAAAAAAGCGGCAGTAATAAAATTACTGTCGCTTTTTTTATGCGTACCTGTTATGTACATTATATTTTTACTGTCCAGCCAAAAGTATCTTCAGCTAGTTTGTATTGTATGTTGTTTAGCATTGCTTTAAGCTGTAGTGCCAAGCTGTTTTCTTGTTTTGGTAGCTCGTAATACTTCTCTTTGTAACTAAAACCTACAATAGGGTTGACTACGGCAGCAGTACCCGAACCAAATATTTCTTGTAGCGTACCGTTTTCGGCTGCTGCAATAAGTTCTTCAACCAATATAGGGCGTACATCTACTTTAATGTTCTCGCGTTCTGCAATGGCTATAAGGCTTTTTCTGGTAACACCATCCAATATTCTCTCGCTAGTAGGAGCAGTATATAACGTATCGTTTATTCTAAAAAATACGTTCATAGTACCCGCTTCTTCCAATCGAGTGTGCGTAGCATCATCCGTCCAGATAATTTGTTGGTACCCCATTTCGTTAGCTAACTTGGTAGGATAAAATTGTGCCGAGTAATTACCTGCTGCTTTTGCAGCACCAATACCACCATTAGCAGCTCTGCTATAATGCTCTGCAACAATTACTTTAACTTCACCAGAGTAATACGCTTTTGCAGGCGATAATATAATCATAAAACGATAAAATTGTGCAGGAGCAGCAACAACACCAGGTCCTGTAGCAATCATAAACGGACGTATGTATAACGAGCTTCCCACCTCGTTTTTAACCCACTGTTTGTCTAATTCAATCAACTTTTTCATGCCCTCCATAAAAACAGCTTCAGGCACTTCGGGCATGGCAAGTCTTTTTGCCGATTTATTAAAACGCTCGTAATTTTGGTCAGGCCTAAAAAGCCATACATCATCATTACCATCTTTATAGGCTTTCATGCCCTCAAAAATAGCCTGCCCGTAATGGAAAACCTTCGCCGACGGATCGATAAGAAAAGGCTCATACGGTTGTATAACAGGCTTTTCCCAAATCCCTTGTTTATAATCGCAAATTAGCATATGATCGGTAAAAACGTTTCCAAAACTAAGATTCTCGAAATCTACAGAGTCAATTTTAGAGGTTTCAGATTTTTTAATAATGATATTATCGTTAGCGTTATTGCTCATTACAAGGTTAGGTTTGTGGTGGAGATGAAAAATTTATATTGCGTGCAAATTTACAAAAAAAAGCGGCTTTGTGAGCTTTTTTAGCGCGATTTTAAGATGCCTGTATTACCCTAAACATTATATATTGTTTACAATACCCCTACATAACTGACGTTATATTTGTACTTTTTGCATAAATTTGTTGCAACAAATTAAAAAGATTTAAACATGAAAAGAATAGTAATGCTTACAGCTGTAGCTGTAGTAATGATGAGTTGCCAAGGCAATAAAGAGAATAAGGTTGAAGATGCTGAAACTGTAGCCGAAATTACTGAAGTAGATAACACAGCAACATATGAGAATTTTGGTGATGAAATAGTAGCAGATAATGCACTTGATAAAGCAGAAATGCTAAAAAAATATATGAGCCTTAAACCTGGCGATACGATAGATGTTAAATTTAAATCGTCTATAAAAGAAGTGTGTCAAAAGAAAGGTTGCTGGATGTCTATGAAACTGGATGACGAAAAAGAATCTTTCGTTAAATTTAAAGATTATGCCTTTTTTGTACCTTTAAATGCAGGCGAGCAAGAAGCCGTAGTAAACGGTAAAGCATTTGTTAGCGAAATATCGGTTGCTGAATTGAAGCATTACGCTAAAGATGGTGGGAAATCGCAAGAGGAAATAGACCAAATTACTGAACCAGAAGTTACTTATGGCTTTATGGCAGATGGAGTTTTAATTGCTAAATAAATGAAGAAAACCTTATTATTGGTAACATCTGTAGTAGTACTATTATATAGCTGTGGTAACAACAACGATAGCACTACTGAGCAAACAACCGCCGCTAAAGTAATAGATACCGTTCCACAAAAGGAATTTGAGATGTACGAAATGTCTGAAATGGCACTTTTAATGGAGCAAATGTATGTTGATAACGAACGGTTGAAACAACGTATTGTTGATGGTGATACCATAGGCAACTTTCCGAATCATTTTTTAAAAATACACGAATCTGTAATGACAGATGAAACGGATAATGATGCCTTTTTTAAAGATCAGGCTGCTACGTTTTTAAAAGCTCAGGAACTTATTTATAAAGATTCGGTAAACGCTAAAGCACATTTTAACGACGCAATTTCTGCCTGTGTACGGTGCCACGAACAAAAATGCGGTGGACCAATACCACGAATTAAAAAATTGTACATTAAATAGTGAAAAGAGAGATTATAACCACTTCCGACGGTTCGGTTACCATATACTTACCCGAAATTAAGGAAACCTATCACTCTAGGTTTGGTGCAATACAAGAAGCATATCATGTATTTATAAAAAATGGGCTCGCTTTAACCGAAAGCGAGCCTGTTGCTATTTTAGAGATAGGTTTTGGTACGGGGCTCAATGCTTTTATAACGTACTTAGAATCTAAAAAAAACAATCAGCAAATAAAGTATACGGGAATAGAGGCTTATCCTATACCTAAAAACGAAATTTTACAGCTTAACTACATTACAGAACTCAATGCTGAGCATGAACGTGCCGCTTTTGAGCAATTGCACAATTGTAAATGGGAGCAGGAAGTTAACGTAAGTGCTATATTTACGTTATGCAAACAACAACAACGCTTTGAAGATGTAGTTAGTGTTAACAGTTACGACCTAATTTATTTTGATGCTTTTGGGTATCATGCCCAACCTGAATTATGGAGTACTGCTATTTTTAAAAAAATGTTTACTGCACTTAAAAGTGGCGGAATACTAGTTACTTACGCTTGCCGAACAAGTATTAAAAAAGCTATGGAAGAGGCAGGTTTTACAACCGAAAAATTACCTGGACCACCTGGAAAACGAGAAATGTTACGCGCAGTAAAGTTATAATTACTTGTTAAAAAAATATTAAATTGAAAACAGTCAACCGTTAAATGTTGAATTTTTCGTGCTATCGTGTTTAAAAAATTGGTATATTTGCTAACGTTCTTATAACCGAATAACCAATTTATAATTTGTAAAAGAATTATGCCTAGAAGTATGATTAGCTATACAAAACAAATACTGGTAAGTGTAAGTTTTGACCAAAAATTGTTTTGTAAAGAAGTTGAAAAAGCAGTAAAAACGTTGCTGCCGTATGAAATCGAACAACTGATAGACTGGCTTCAAACTTTTATCACAGAAAAGCCTGAATTAAAAGCCTGTCTGGCATATGTTGAACAATAATAAAAAGAAGCCTAAAGGGCTTCTTTTTCTATTTATCCCCTTATCCCCTTTTTTTAGTTCGCTCTAAAGGGCTTGTAATTGCTACATCCTGAAAAGCAATTGCACCCTTTATTACACCTGTAATACTATTTCGTAAAGCTTCTATCATATGCAGTTTTAAATCCTTTTTAGAGTAAATTAAACTTACCTCACGTGATGGCTTAGGGTCTTTAAAATAGCGTAGTTTCTCTTTCGATTTTTCATTCATATCAAGCGTATGCAAATAGGGGAGCAGTGTCATCCCCAACCCCTCATTAACCAACTTTACCAAGGTTTCAAAACTACCACTCTCAATCTGAAAATGACTATCTGCGTCCATTCCTTTGGCTTTACATAAATTAAGTATATTATGCCTAAAACAATGCCCATCCTGTAATAGTAGTACACTATTAAGGTTAGCTTCTAAATCTTTTACATCAAACTCCTTTTTATTAAAAGCAGCTATATTTTCAGGAACATAAGCAACAAAAGGCTCATAGTATAACACTATCTCCTTAATGGTATCTTCGTTCAGTGGTGTAGCAGCTATGGCAGCATCAAGCTGTCCGCTTTTAACCATCCGTATAATTTCCTCAGTAGTGCGCTCCTCAATAATAAGATTTACTTTAGGATACTTTTTAATAAAGTTATTCATAAACATAGGTAGTAATGTAGGCATAATAGTAGGTATAATACCCACTTTAAAATCGCCACCTATATAACCCTTTTGTTGCTCTACAATATCTTTAATTCTACCCGACTCATTAACAATGTTTTTTGCCTGCTCCACAATTTGTTCACCAACATCGGTAAGCTGAATGGGTTTTTTGCTACGGTCAAAAATTAGTACATCCAACTCCTCTTCAAGTTTTTGGATTTGCATACTTAAAGTAGGTTGTGTAACAAAACTTTTCTCGGCTGCTAGCGTAAAGTTTTTATGTTCGGCAACAGCTAGTACATATTGTAATTGAGTAATGGTCATCTATAAATTTTTATGATAAAATTATAAAATCTATTGATAATACCTATTCTTATTATGGTTAAATTTGTTATACATTTATGCTATAAAATACTTACAAAAACAAAATTTATATTTATGAAAAACAATAAAAACGCAGCAGAAACTAATATCTTAGGATTACCAGTAAAAGACTCAGCACTTATTGCTGATCAACTAAACAAGCTGCTCTCTAATTTTCAGGTATATTATCAAAATTTAAGAGGTATTCATTGGAACATTCGTGGTAAACGATTTTTTGATCTTCACGTAAAGTTTGAAGAGTTATATAACGACGCTCAGTTAAAAATTGACATGATTGCAGAGCGTATATTAACACTAGGAAGTACACCCCTACATACGTACGAAGATTATTTAAAACATAACGAGCTTAAAATAGGTAAAAACGTATCTGTAGATGAAGAAGCGGTACAGTTAATAATGACGTCGTTATCGGATATACTTAAAATTGAAAGAGTTATACTTGAAGGTGCTGACAAAATAAATGATGAAGGTACTAATGCCATGATGAGTGACTTTATTACTGAGCAAGAAAAAACCATGTGGATGATGAAAGCTTGGAGCGAAGAGTCTATTTAATAGGCTCCTTGGTTTATAATCATTAACCCGTTTATTATTAAATAATAATTGCTATATTCGCCCCAATGAAGGCATTGGTTGGCATAGTAATTATTCTGTTTTTATCATTTTTAGCAGCACCTACAGTTATCAGTCTGTTAGATGATGGTAATGACGTATCTATAACATACAGCCTTAATGAGGAAGAAGTAGATAATGAATTACAGGAAATAGAAGCAGATTTAAATACCTTTATGTTCTGCTTTTTACCACCCATAAAAGAATTAGATAAAATAACTATAAATGAGCTCCAAAAGCACAAAAATGTTTTTGGGGCTATTTTTTATACACCACCCGAGCTAATTGCTATAGCGTAGTACCTTTAAGCTCATCTTTGGGCATTATTTATAAACATCATTGTGTGTTTTACAATACATTTATAGCATATTATTTTTTCGGTCATGACAAAAAAGATTAATCTCTTTGCCCATTTAAAGGCAGATTTTCCTTCGGGTCTTGTAGTATTTTTAGTAGCCTTACCCTTATGTTTGGGTATTGCCCTTGCATCAGGTGCTCCGCCATTATCGGGTATTATAGCGGGTATAGTAGGGGGTATAGTAGTAGGCTCATTAAGCAATTCACACATTAGTGTTTCGGGTCCTGCTGCTGGGCTTACAGCTATAGTACTTACAGCTATAGCTTCGTTAGGCTCTTTCGAGCTTTTTCTACTTACGGTTTTACTAGCAGGAGCCTTCCAGTTATTGCTTGGTTTTATACGTGCAGGTAGTATTTCCAATTATTTCCCTACCAATGTAATAGAGGGGATGTTAGCGGGTATTGGTGTAATAATAATATTAAAACAAATTCCTCATGCTGTTGGCTATGATAGTGATTTTGAAGGCGACCAGTCTTTTCTGGAGCCCGATGGCGGTAACACATTTACCTCATTAATCGGTGCCTTAGATTATTTACAACTAGGGGCTGTTATTATAACCGTTGTATCGTTATTCATACTTATAGTATGGGATAAAGTTCCGTTTTTACGAAACCTTAAATTAGTACCAGGTGCTTTAGTTGCCGTAATAGCAGGAGTAGCACTAAATCAGGTTTTTATACTATCGGGCAGCGATTTTGCTATTGGTAGCGAACACCTTGTAAACTTACCTGTACCAGAATCTTTAGCAGAATTAAAAGGCATAATTGTTACCCCAGATTTTTCAGGAATTACTAATACAGAAGTATGGATAACTGCCATTACAATTACCGTAGTAGCCTCTATAGAAACGTTATTGTGTATTGAAGCATCCGATAGGATGGATGAGCACAAACGATACACTGATACTAACAGGGAGCTTAGGGCACAAGGTATTGGTAACATGATTAGCTCGTTATTAGGAGGCTTACCTATGACGTCGGTTGTTGTGCGCTCGTCCGCCAATGCTAGTGCAGGAGCGCAAACCAAAATGTCGGCTATTATACATGGTTTATTATTACTAATTTGTGTATTGGCAATTCCTGTGGTACTTAACAAAATACCGTTGGCTACACTAGCAGCAGTATTACTAGTGGTAGGGTATAAGTTAGCAAAACCGAGTAAACTCATACATTTTTGGCAAAAAGGGTTGTACCAGTTTATACCGTTTATTGCTACATTGTTAGCCGTAGTATTAACCGATTTGCTAAAAGGTGTTGCACTAGGTATGATTATTAGTATTATATTTATACTAAGAGGGAACCTAAAAAGAGCTTATAATTTTAGGAAACAAGAGTATCATGAGGGCGATGTAATACATGTTGATTTGGCGCAAGAAGTTTCTTTTTTAAACAAAGCAGCCATAAAAACAACATTAAATAGCTTACCGCAAAACTCTAGCGTAGTTATAGACGCATCGGACACCGTATATATTGCACATGATGTTATTGACCTTATTGAGGAATTTGTTACCGTAAAGGCAAAAGAGGAAAACATAAATGTAACACTTATTGGCTTTAAAACAAGCTATCAGTTACAAAACGCTGAGAAGAACAACGTTTTTGTTACGCACAATGACGATAATGGAAAAGACAGAAAAGATAAACAAGATATTTATTAAAAGCACCCCCTAAAACTAAATAGTATGAGTGTAGAGTTTTATAAAAAAATAATAGAGAACAATAAGACGTGGTCGGATACTAAATTAGCAGAAGACCCTGAATATTTTAAAAAATTAGCGCAAGGGCAGGAGCCACCATTGTTGTGGATAGGGTGCTCGGATAGCCGTGTACCTGCCAACGAAATTATTGGAGCCCAACCTGGTGAGGTGTTTGTACACCGTAATATTGCCAATATGGTAGTACACTCTGATATGAACATGCTTAGCGTGTTGGATTATGCTGTTAATGTACTAAAAGTAAAGCACGTAATAGTATGCGGGCACTATGGTTGTGGTGGTGTTAAGGCAGCTATGGGTAACCAATCTATAGGTATTATAGATAACTGGGTAAGGCACATTAAAGATGTTTACAGGCATCATAGGGCTTACTTGGACTCTATAGTAGATGAAACAGCCCGATTTGATGCTTTTGTAGAGTTAAATGTAAAAGAGCAGGTATTTGACCTTGCCAAGACATCCATAGTACAAGGGGCATGGAAAAACGGACAGCAACTTCATATTCATGGCTGGGTATACGGATTGGATACAGGTATTGTAAAAGATTTATCGGTTAATTTTTGCGATAATCATGAATTGGATAAAGTAGACAGATTACGATTTTAATACCCAATAAAAAACCTCATATAACTATGAGGTTTTTTATTATTCGTCATTTAAATTTTCATTAAACACTTTAGGGAGTAATTGCGGTATAAACTTAATAAGTAAAGGCAATAGCAAACTACCACCTGGTAGCAAAAAAATAGTTAACGACGGTACTGTTTTACAAATTTCTAACAACTGTTTTTTTACCTTTTTCTTCTCGGTACTATCCAAACTCCTTAAAGTAGATTGCGATAACAATACCATTAACTCCCCGTTATTGGATAACTCTTTACCCAATCGGTTTTTATTCCTCTTAATCAACCGTATTACATTTTGCGAGGCGTGGTCGTAAAAATGCTTTACAGGGTTGGAGTATTTAAAGTAAGGTATACTATTTTTATTAGTTTTTATAAACGTATCAAAGTAAGTAATACTTTCTACTACGTAGGCTTCCTGTATGTGTAACTGTGCTGCTAGGTTGTACAAAAATGTAATTTCGTTTTTTTCTATAGCCCCATCACTCCATATTGCCATGCCCGCTATATCCAATAAATAATAACGTTCTAATTCCGATTCAAAATAAGTTAACTCTAATTTCTCTAAGTTATCAGGAGTTACCTTGTTTAGTTTTGTATATCGTACGGACGATTCGAATAATTTTATCAGTAAATCGTCATACTCCGTTTTTTCTGCTTTTTTATTCAATGCTAACGATGCTAAACTAACCACAGTTTCCTCTAATTTTTTAAGGTAAGTATAGGATAGCTCATTGTTAACAAGATATTGCCTAAATGCAACTACATCCATAAAAAGCAGTGCATTAGTAAGTATGTGCGAAAAATTACGGCTAATAATATTATCGTTAGTACGTACCCTTTGGTCAATAATACCTTCCAATACGTTACTACTCGACGATTTTGGGAGTACTCTTTTCAAAAAACCATAACCCTCAGGAGTCATTTGCTTATAAAATAGCACTGCTTGCTCTATAAAAACGTTAGAATCTTCCTGTTTGGTGTATTTTCTAAAAACCTCATAAAGTGTATTTAGTAATGCTGCTTTAGTTGTTTCCTCTGCCGTCCATCCCTGGCTATCCGTTTCTTTTAAATGATTTACACACCAAACATGACCGTATACAAAGCCTGTGTTTCGTATCAATTCATAAAAATCGTGGGTACTAATATCTGTAGGCAGTTTGCCATTTAGCTTAGCAAAATATTTATTAATCCAGCCGCTTGTTGAGGGGTTAATCATAATTGTTGAGGTTGTAGTACAAAATTATACTTTTTTGTAATGTATCATCAAATTATAAATTAGGATTTAATATTTCCATAACAAGAATTATGAATACGCTAACAGACACTAATCCATAAGTACACTATTTTCGCTTAAACAATTTAAAACACAAAATTATTCAATTATGAAAAAAACTAACGTATTTAGTAAAATGTTACTTGGTGCAGCTACAGTAATGTTATCATTAGGTGTGGTATCGTGTAAAGACGAAAAAAATGATCCAGCAGAGGTTGCAGAGGAACAGAACGAAGAGAAATTTGATGATAATGAGGTTATGGAGGAAGATTCGGAGTATCTGGTAGATGCTGCCGAAGCCAATATGATGCAGGTAGAACTCGGTAAGGTGGTTCAGGAAAAAGCTACGCATCAGGACGTTAAAGATTTTGCTAAGATGATGGCAGAAAAGCATGGTGATGCAACTAAAAAAATTGAAGAACTTGCAGGTAGACTACACGTAACATTGCCTACTGCAACAGGTGCAGCTACTAAAGATGCCATAGAAAAGTTGAGAGAAAAAGCAGGTTTGGAGTTGGATAAAGAGTATATTGATATGATGGTAAGCAAACACGAAGATATTATTGATGAGATGGAAGAAGCATCAGAAGATGCTAAAAATCAGGATATTAAAATGTGGGCATCGGATGCGTTGTCTGATATTAAAATGCACCTTGAGAAAGCCAAAAATATTCAGGAAAAACTTGAAGATAAAGAGTAACCAAAATTTTAAATCATGAAAAAACTGTTATTTGTAATTGCGCTACTCCTTATAGTAGGCTGGATAGTTGGGAGCTTTGTCTATCATATTGCTAGTGCTTTAATTCACTTATTGTTAATAATAGCTATTGTTATGATAGTGCTTGGACTAATTAAGCGTAAAGGGTAATAACAGTTAAAACCATAAATTAAAAAATCCGCTGGACGATTGTCCAGCGGATTTTTTAATTTAACATAAACTATACCTTAAAAAGGATAGTCGTTTTCGGTTACTATTTTAGCGGCGATAGTTTCGCGCAATGCTATTACGTTAGGTAGGTTAGTATATTTGGTAAAACGTTTAAGCCCCATTAGCATCATGCGTTGCTCATCGCCTTCTGCAAACGATGCAATACCTTCTTTACCTTTATCATTTACAATATCAACAGCTTTGTATAAGTAAAGTTTTGCCATGGCAATTTGCTCTTTTACATTTTCTTCTCCTTTATTCTTTGCTAGTTTTTCTGTACGGAGTATTGTAGATTCTGCCATGTATATTTCGATTAATATATCGGCAGCAGCCATTAATAATTGCTGGTGTTCCTCTAAATCAGGGCCATATTTTTGTACGGCACTGCCCGCTACCATCAGGAAAGCTTTTTTCAGTTTTACAATCATTTCTTTTTCTTCGGCAAACAGCTCCGAATAATCAGGTACGTCAAACGATGGAATTCCCATTAATTCTTCGCCTACTTTTGTGGCAGGACCTAAAAGATCTACATGACCTTTCATCGCTTTTTTAATTAGCATACCTACGCATAGCATACGGTTAATTTCATTAGTACCCTCGTATATACGTGCAATACGTGCATCGCGCCAAGCACTTTCCATAGGTGTATCTTCAGAGAAGCCCATACCACCAAATATCTGGATACCTTCATCCGAACAGTTTTGTATATCTTCGGATACCGCTACCTTAAGGATAGAGCATTCTATGGCGAACTCTTCTACACCTTTAAGCTCAGCATCTTGATGGCTTTCGCCTTTTGCTATACGTGCATTAATACGATCTTCAATGTTCTTAGCAGCCCTGTAACTTGCGCTTTCGCCTGCATAGCAGCTTGTTGCCATTTCGGCAAGTTTAGCACGAATAGCACCAAAGTTGGCTATAGGGGTTTTAAACTGAACGCGCTCGTTAGCATATTTTACAGAGTTTTCTATCGTTCTGCGTTGTGCATCCAAACAAGCAGCAGCAAGTTTTATACGCCCTACATTAAGTGCATTCATAGCTATCTTAAAGCCGTTGCCACGTTCTGATAGCATATTTTCTACAGGAACTTTTGTTTCGTTAAAAAACACTTGCCGTGTAGAGGAGGCTCTAATACCGAGTTTATGTTCCTCTTCCCCCATAGAGATTCCATTGTCAGGGTCGTTTTCTACAATAAAACCTGTAATATATTTATCATCTTCTATACGGGCAAATACAATAAATACATTACAAAAGCCTGCATTAGAGATCCACATTTTCTGTCCTGTAATTTTGTAATGCGTCCCATCTTCAGATAGTACTGCCTTTGTTTTACCCGAGTTAGCATCGCTACCCGCTCCAGGTTCAGTAAGGCAGTAGGCGCCAAACCATTCGCCTGTGGCTAGTTTGGGTACGTATTTTTGTTTCTGCTCTTCGGTGCCATACAGTGTTATTGGCATAGTACCAATACCCGTGTGCGCCCCAAAGGCAGTAGAGAATGAGCCTGTAGCACCCGATATATAATCGCATACCAACATAGTAGAAACAAAGCCCATGCCCATACCGTTGTACTCTTCTGGTACCGCTACCCCTAAAAAGCCAAGTTCTCCCGCTTTTCGCATCGTTTCCTCAGTAAAAGCATAATCTTTTTTCTCAAAACGTTCTTTGTTTGGCCATATCTCACGGTCAATAAACTCTTGAACAGAGTCGCGCATCATGATTTGCTCTTCTGAGAAATCTTCGGGCGTGAATATATCTTCACATTTAGTTTCTGTTACAAGGAATTGTCCTCCTCTTGCTATTTTTTGCTCTTCTGTGTTCATAAATTAGATTTTTTGATAATAGATAAAAGATGATAGACTTTAATTACTGCCTAAAGTGTTCTGAAAACTCATGGTCATCCGTTGGAATTCTTCTATTTTATTTTCGATTTCTCTTGTTGTTACTTCTGTAATATATTTATTGTGGTAGGCTAATAGTAATTGCGTTTGTAGTTCAAAGGATGATCCCAACGAAATATCTATAAAATGCCTGAAAGATTTATTAGTTCTACTAGATCCTTCTGCTATATTTGAAGGTATTGAAACTGAGCATCTGTTCATTTGAGTTTTTAAACCAAACTTTTCATGCGTTGGAAAAGTAGCTGTAATATCTAAAATCGATTTTGCTAGTTCCATACCACATTGCCAAATTTTCATTTTTTTAAAGTTGTGTCTTTTAAACTCGCTCATAAGAATCTATTATCTTTATATCTTTTTATAGTTACAATATTTCATAAATTCCTGCTGCACCTTGTCCTGTACCCACACACATAGTTACCATACCATATTTATTACCACGGCGTTTCATCTCGTCGAATAATTGCACCGATAGTTTTGCGCCTGTACATCCTAATGGATGCCCTAGTGCAATGGCACCTCCGTTTACATTAAGAATATCGGTATTAATACCAAGTTCTCTAACTACGGCTAACGACTGCGACGCAAAGGCTTCATTAAGTTCTATAAGTTCTATGTCGTTTAATTTTAAATTGGCTTGTTGTAATGCTTTTGGTATAGCTTTTACAGGCCCTATACCCATTATTCTCGGTTCAACACCTGCTGCTGCATAGCTTACTAATCTTGCAATAGGTTCAAGATTTAATTCTTTAACCATGTCCTCACTCATTACCATTGCAAAAGCTGCACCGTCGCTCATTTGAGAAGATGTACCTGCCGTAACACTACCATCAGCAGCAAAAACAGGGCGTAATTTTGCCAATGCCTCTACGGAAGTGTCAGCACGAGGTCCTTCGTCCTTGGTTACAGTATAGCTTTTGGTTGCTTTTTTACCGTTTTCATCTATATATACCTGTTCTACGGTTATAGGTACTATCTGGTTATCGAATTTGCCTTCGGCTTGCGCTTTTAATGCCTTTTGGTGCGATTCGTAGGCAAATTTATCTTGGTCTTCACGGCTTACGTTGTATTTTTTTGCTACTGCTTCGGCAGTTAGTCCCATGCCCCAATAATAATCTTCATTACCTGCTTTGGCTGCTTTATAATCGGGTACGGGTTTGTAACCACCCATAGGTATATAGCTCATGCTCTCGGCACCTCCTGCTATAATACAGTCCGCCATTCCGCTTTGTATTTTAGCTGTCGCCATAGCAATGGTTTCCAATCCTGATGCACAATATCTGTTTACTGTTACACCAGGTACATCTTCTACTTTAAGCCCCATTAACGATATAAGGCGTGCAAAGTTTAAGCCTTGCTCAGCCTCTGGCATTGCATTACCAACAATAACATCGTCTATACGGGTTTTATCAAAATCAGGCAGTTCTTTCATGATGTGTTCAATCGTTTCTGCTGCCAGTTCATCAGGTCGTTTAAATCGGAACACGCCTTTAGGTGCTTTACCTACTGCTGTTCTGTATGCTTTTACTATATATGCTGTTTTCATGCGCTAGCTTTTAGATTTTAGTATTGAGAATTTAGACTTCCCCAATGCTTTTTTGA
This sequence comes from Flavobacterium litorale, assembly GCF_019613795.1. Lineage (NCBI taxonomy): Bacteria > Pseudomonadati > Bacteroidota > Flavobacteriia > Flavobacteriales > Flavobacteriaceae > Flavobacterium > Flavobacterium litorale. The sequence goes on along the minus strand of NZ_CP080429.1, from coordinate 2,503,102 downwards.
AATGAATAATTCATTTTTTGTATTTCAGTAATTAAGTTTAGTGTTTCTTCAATTTTTTGTTCTTCAATTAAACCAAGTTCATGAGTAATGATTAATTGTGTATGTAATTCGTAACTTGAACCATTCGCAATACTCAAAAAATATTTAAATTCCTTTTTTGAGTTTCTTCCAGCACCTTCGGCTATATTGGATGGTATTGAAACGGCAGCTCTTTTTATTTGAGATGTTAAACCAAATTTTTCATCATTTGGTAAATCAGCAACTACCTTATAAACTTGTTTTACAAGTTCGATTGATTTTTGCCATATTTTTAACTCATTTACCTTATGCATACTATCTCAATTCTATTATCTTAAATCTCAATACTAATTACGTAGTGGCTTCCCTTTGGTTAGCATATGTTGTATTCTTTCTAACGTTTTACGTTCAGTACATAACGATAGGAATGCTTCGCGTTCTAAGTCTAATAAGTATTGTTCACTTACTAATGTGGCTTCACTCAAATCGCCACCCGCCATAACGTAAGCTAGTTTATTGGCTATTTTCTTGTCGTGTTCGCTTATGTAGTTACCTGCTTCCATACTATCAGTACCTACTAAAAACATACCTAAGGCTTGTTTACCGAGTACTTTTACATCGTTACGTTTTACGGGTTGTGTATAACCTGCTTCGGCAAGTAGTTTGGCGTGCTTTTTAGCTTCTGCCAACTGCCTGTCTTTATTTACTACAATAACGTCTTTCCCTTTTTGTAATATGCCAGTATCAAAAGCTTCGTAGGCTGAGGTTGATACTTTTGCCATAGCCACAGCTAAGAAATATTCTTGTAGTACATTAAGCTCCACATCGTTTTTACGGAAGGTATCGGCAGCACGTAGTGCCATTTCTTTAGAGCCTCCACCACCAGGGATAACACCTACACCAAACTCTACTAAACCAATATAGGTTTCGGCGGCAGCTACCACTTTGTCGGCGTGCATGCTCATTTCACATCCACCACCTAACGTCATACCGTGTGGTGCTACTACTACTGGAGCAGAGGAATAGCGTACCCGCATCATGGTGTCCTGAAACATTTTTATAGCCATATTCAGCTCGTCGTATTCCTGCTCTACAGCCATCATAAATATCATACCGATATTTGCACCTACAGAGAAATTCGCTGCTTGGTTGCCTATAACGAGTCCATCATACTCTTTCTCAGCAAGGTCTATTGCTTTATTGATGCCTTGTAGCACCCCGCCACCAATAGTATTCATTTTGCTTTGGAATTCTAAGTTTAAAATTCCATCGCCTAAATCTTGTATAATGGCTTCGCTATTGCTCCATACTTTTTTGCTTTCGCGAATGTTGTTTAGTATAATAAATGCATCTTGCCCAGGTACTTTTTTATAGGATTTAGATGCTACATCGTAGTAATAGGTATTTCCTTCTTTAACGGTATAAAAACTAGTACTACCCGATGCTAGCATATCGTTTACCCAAGCAGCAGGAGTAAGCCCTTCTGCTTTCATTAGTTCGATACCTTTTTGTACTCCTATAGCATCCCAAATTTCAAATGGACCGTTTTCCCAACCGAAACCAGCTTTCATTGCATCATCTATCTTATATAGGTCGTAGGCAATTTCAGGAATACGGTTTGCTACATAAGCAAACATTCCTGTAAAGTTTTTACGGTAGAATTCGCCTGCTTTATCGCTGCCTTTTACCAATACTTTAAATCGGTCAATAGGTCGGTCTATACTTTTAGTAAGCTCTAAAGTTGCAAACGATGCTTTTTGTTTTGGTCGATATTCTAGGCTATCAAGGTCTAACGATGTAATTTCTTTGCCTTCTTTTTTGTAAAAACCTTGTCCTGTTTTACTACCCAACCATTTTTTTTCCATCATTGTATTTACAAAATCGGGGACTTTAAACAGTTCGTGTGCCTCATCGTCAGGACAATTGTCGTAAATACCGTTAGCAACGTGTACTAAAGTGTCTAACCCTACTACATCTACCGTACGGAAGGTTGCCGATTTTGGGCGACCAATTACTGGACCTGTTAGTTTATCTACTTCTTCTACAGTAAGCCCCATCTCTTTTACTTGATGGAATAGGCTCATAATACCGTATATACCTATACGGTTACCTATAAAAGCAGGGGTATCTTTAGCTACTACCGATGTTTTACCTAAGAATTTTTCGCCGTAACCATTTAAAAAGTCCAAAACTTCTTGCGAGGTTTTAGGACCTGGTATAATTTCGAAAAGTTTTAAGTAACGTGGTGGGTTAAAAAAGTGTGTTCCGCAAAAGTGCTGTTGGAAATCGTCACTTCGCCCTTCACTCATAAACTGGATTGGAATACCTGATGTATTTGATGTTATAAGCGTACCAGGCTTGCGGTATTCTTCAATTTGTTCAAATACTTTTTTCTTAATATCAAGTCGTTCTACTACTACCTCAATAATCCAATCTACATCGGCTATTTTAGCTAAATCATCGTCCAGATTTCCTGTTGTAATGCGTGACGCAAATTTTTGATGGTAAATAGGGGAGGGCTTGGATTTTAATGATGTAGTAAGGTGGTGGTTAACAATTCGGTTTTTAACCACTTTATCCTGTAGGGTAAGTCCCTTTTTTTCTTCTGCCTCTGTAAGTTCTTTAGGGGCAATGTCCAACAAAAGAACTTCTACACCTATATTGGCAAAATGGCAGGCTATGCCTGAGCCCATAATACCCGAACCGATAACGGCTGCCTTTTTAATAGTGCGTTTCATTTTTTATATAAATTTTTATATTGGTCGTAATAATGATTGTATTAATTTTTAGCACTTTCCTCTGCTTCATTTTCAGTATGATAAATTTGCTTTTCGGCAATTAATCCATTTATAACTTCGGCAACTTCGGCAAAGTGATCTAACTTTTCCTGCGATAGATGGTCTTTAACGATGTCGTTAAATTTTAGCACCGTAGTTTTAGATAACTCTCTTTTTTCAAGTCCTAACTTAGTTAAGTGTATAATAACACCTCTGCCATCTACAGGGTTTTTTTTGCGTACTATTAACCCTTTTTCTTCCATCGATTTTAATGTACGTGTTAAACTTGTTGGCTCCATGCCCATTTGTGGTCCTAATGCGGTAGAGGGGATGCCGTTTTCTTTATCGATAGATAATAGGGCAAACCCGATAGACATTGTTGCGCCGTATTTAGATGCTTCTTCATTATACATTCTGGCTACAGCTTGCCAAGTTGCCCTTAGTATATAGTCTATTGTTTGGTCTTTCATAGCAGAATTATTTTCAAATATACAAAAATTTAATATGCATGCATATTAAATTAAATAATTTTAATGTTAATAAAATAATAAATGTTACTTTAAATTATTGGTTGCTTAGCTGCTGTATTGTTAGTAATTTATGTGGTTTAATCTTAAAATAATAAATGCTGGTACTTTTACCTATTTGCATTACATGTAAATATAACCAATAATCGTGAAATGTTTATATATAAAAAAACTCCCTACTAATAGGGAGTTTATAGTGTTTGTTTTTACTTTTTTACTTCTTTAAATTCGTAGTAATTATCATACCTACCAGGGTTGAATGCTCTATAATAAATGTATTTTTTATCAAAGTCCAGTCCTGTATATATTCTTTTTATTTCTCGTTTTACTTCTTCAAATTCCATCTTTAACGTTTCAGTATCGGCAACAGGTACTTTTGTTTCGTAAGTAAATACAGCAAACATACCTTCTGGATTGTTAATAGGGGATATACTTGCTACGTTGGGTACACTATTTATGTTGTGAAGTGGTTGCGGAAATTTATACTCTTTATCAACTTCTTCTTGCCATCTTTTTTGATAAAAGGTAATACGTTCTTCCTCATTATAAGTAAGTTTATTTTCGGCAGGATTTAAACAACTTTCTGCAACGGTGCAATAAAAAAATGCATCGAGTATAAAACCAGCTTTGTGTTTTTGCTGAGCTAGTTTGTAATAATCCTGTGCATTTTTACCATATTGTCCAAAAGCATCAAGATGTATGTAGTCTAATTTCCATGCTCCATCTATTTTCTCGTATATAATAGTTACAAGATAATCGGTAATGTCTGCATACGATGTTGTTAGTAATGATACATAAGTTTCCTTATTTTTATGCGTATACTGTAATGAATATTGCCCGTTTTCCGATTCTATTTTAGCATTATCGTAGGCTTTATTATGCTTGTTGTAATATTCGTGGTATATTTTATAATCTGTTTTTAGTATTCCTTTTCTAAACGCCCAAACTGCATTTTCTATCCTACCTTGTAGGTGTTTTAAAAAATCGGGAGAACCCAATTTTTTAAACGTTTTCATGTCGCTATTGGATAGTGCCGATAACAGACTATCGTTTTTAGCGTGTATTGTTGCTCTTAAATCCTTATCTATAGCATTGTTTGCAAACGTTTCGGTATTAGAGCCGCATCCTTGTAACACTAGTATTGATGTTAGTGCTAAAAGCACTAACGATAATTTTAATTTCATTGTATGGTTGGATTAAATAATATTGGCGCTAAATTATAATAAAATATAATTAGCGCCAATATTGTTATTATAGTGTAGTTTTTATATAGCAGTTAGGCCCATTAATGCAGCAGCTTCGCGTGCTTCGGGATAATTTTTATCGTATGGGTTTACAAGTATGTTGGTAACAATTACTTTCCAAGTATCGCAATCGGTTATTTTGGATATGGTTAGTAGTGCATCTGTAATTTTACGATCCGTCCATAGGTTATCTCTCTTGGTATCTAATAATATATCCCACAAGTACTCTTTTATTTTGTGCAATAAAATAAAGTCTTTTATATGATTGGCATGTTGGTAGGAGTGTTTTATAAATGCTGATAATGCCTTTGGAGCATCTTCGTAGCACGATATGTTTTCGCAGCAAGGACCAGGGGATAGGAGGACGTCAAATATTTCTGAAGCTGCTATATAAAGCTCGGCATCAATACTTTGTGTAGCCATTTTAGTGCTTAACTCACCATATACAGCGCAAGTGCATGCTAAATGTTGGTTGTGGATATCGTTTTTATATCCGTCCGTTAGCAGCCACTGTTTTAATGCTTTGGTTTTACCTATCCGTGCTAACCTATCAACTAATTGTATTTTGCCCCAACCTGTTACTTGTTGCCCGAGCTCGAGTAAATCTTTCTCTGGATTTTCACGTAGGTTGAGTAATGCGATAACTACATACAATGTAAATTCTTCGTGTAAACCTATTGTTTTTAACTTCTCTATAGTTACTTGGTTTTGGCATAGCCCCAAAATAGCTATTCCAAACTTTACACAATTTTTGTGTCCTGTATTTAATGCCATATCATTTGCAAAGGCAAACAGATGTGGCTCTATTACTAAGGAGTAGTTTGATATTTCTTCCAAAAACGGATCGATGAGGTTGATAACATCTTTATATTGTGTTACCATACCATAAAACTCGGCAGCAGTTTTTTTATCGCCAGTAATCGATATATGTTCTAACTTTTTTGCAAGTTCGCGTACGTCCTCAAGAATGGACTCTTCTTGTCCAAACTCAAATACGACATCATATATTGATGCTTTTTTCTTCTTTCTTTCGTTTATAGCAATCTTTACATCGTCAGGTAATGTATATTCTTCAGGTAACTTGCCAGTATCATCTACATTAACTTTAATATCTCTGTAAATAGAGTATTTCGTTCGCCATTCTGCAATAGCGACTTTATCCCTTGGTTGTAATAAACGGGATAACCATTGTATCATATTTTTCAATTTTTTTTAGATGTGTGTGTATTTTTTAATATGATAGAACTGTAGCGACTATTCGTCTTTTTATTTATGCATTAAGTGCGGTATATCTTGTCATACAGTTTTATATATTTTTGCTTTATTGCTTTACGTTTTAATTTTAATGTTGGTGTCATTTCTCCACCATCTACCGACCATAATTCGGGAGTAAGCTCAAATCGCTTTATTTGTTCCCAATTTCCAAATTTTTTATTTATTGTATCTAATTCTTCCTGTATACGGCTAATAACGTGTTCATCTTTAATTAGCTCCTCGTTACTAACATTGTGTTTAATACCTTTACGCTCTGCCCAGTGCCTTAAAAATTCAAATTCGGGCTGTATAAGGGCGGCAGGCATTTTTTCGCCATCGCCAATAACCATTATTTGCTCTATAAAACGCGATTGTTTCATGGCATTCTCAATAAGTTGTGGTGCTATGTATTTACCTCCCGATGTTTTAAACATTTCCTTTTTCCTGTCGGTTATTTTAAGGAAACCATCACTGTCAATTTCTCCAATATCTCCAGTATGGAAATAACCATCTACAATTACTTCTTTTGTTTTTTCTTCATCTTTAAAGTACCCTAACATTACATTGGGTCCTTTGCAGAGTATTTCGCCATCTTCGGCAATTTTAACCTCAACACCATCAAGTGGTTTACCTACGGTACCAATCCTAAATCCTCCATTACGCTCATCGTTTACCGATATAACAGGAGAGGTTTCCGTTAATCCGTAACCTTCCATTACTGGTATTTCGGCAGCAGCAAAAACCCTAGCTAAACGAGGTTGTATTGCCGCACTACCCGAAACCATTAGCCCCAATTTACCACCAAGACCTGCTTTCCATTTACTAAAAATTAATTTTCGGGCAAGCCACAGCTTTGCATCGTATGCTGCTCCGTTAGCCCCATAAGGCTCATATTTTAATCCTACATCTACTGCCCAAAAGAACAGCATTTTTTTAATACCTGACAATTCAGAGCCTTTTGTAATAATTTTATCGTATACTTTTTCCAACAATCGAGGTACTGCTGTAATAACGTTAGGAGCAACCTCTTTAATATTATCACTTACCTTTTCTATCGATTCTGCAAAGTATATCGATACTCCGTAATACTGGTATAAATATAAAATCATGCGTTCGTATATGTGGCAGATTGGTAAAAAGCTTAGCGCTTTGTATTCGCCTGCTGCAAATGGTACTCTTTTAGAACTCATTAATACGTCCGACACTATGTTTTTATGCGATAGCATTACGCCTTTTGGTCGCCCTGTAGTACCCGATGTATATATTATAGTAGCCAAATCATCTTCTTTTATACTCTCTTTACGCGCTTCTACCTCATTTTGGTTACTTTCATCTTTACCAAGTTCTAGTATCTCGTTCCAACTCCTGCATCCCTGTATGGCATCAAACGAATACACCTCTTTTAATCTAGGTATTTTACTGCGAATACTAGATATCTTATCGAATAACTCTTGGTCAGATACAATACAATATACGGCTTCACAATGGTTGAGTATGTATTCGTAATCTTCCTCTGTAATTGTGGGATATACAGGTACGTTTTGTGCCCCTGTTTGTAATATACCTATATCTACAATGTTCCATTCCGTTCGGTTGTTAGATGATATAACCGCAATATTGTCATTTTTGTTGATGCCTAATCGTAAAAGACCTCTCGAAAAAGCGTTTGCTTTATCAATATATTCTTTAGTAGAGGTTTTTATCCATTCGTTTCCGTATTTAGTAACTAATGCTTCCTCTAGGTTGTGTTTTTCAAGCTGATAATAAGGAAAATCAAACAGACGGGTAATATTATCCATAATTTTTGTGCGATTTAGAATATGCAAATTATGAAAAAAATACCTATTTTTTTCAGAAAATATGGAATATAGTAACAAAAATCATCGAAATTGAATCTTTATCTGGATAATACAATAACTTTTATAACGTATTTTTTGAAATTATAAGTATAATTCTGACTAATTTGTTATTAACAGGTTTCGAGCTGCTTTTTCGCTACATTTTTGGTACTTGGCATATGCCTTGGCAGCTCTCAACCGTATTGCTTCGTTACTCTCATTTTTAAGGTAACCTGTAATAGCGTCGTGTATCGTATAGGCTTCTGGGCACATTAAATGACTTGTCCATACCAACGGGTTTACATTAGCCGCTTTTAAATGCGGTTCGAAATACATTTTGCTGTAGCACGCTAAAATAATTACATCTCTTTTTTTGCCATCGGTATTTTTATACGATTCCCCAATGCTAAAATCCATAAGCCCATTATGTCCTATATAGGCTAGTAGTTGTGCATTACCGCCAATGCCAATAGTAACATTATTTACCTTTAGTGTACTTTTTTGTTGCCCAGCACTACAACGTAAAAAATCTTTGGTACATTGTTTTATGTACTGTCCATCATAGGCATCGGCTACCAAGTATTGGTTCTGCTTACTGGTATGCTTAAATATTAGTCTTTCTAGTATATTGCCATCTTTGGGTAGTATTTTAATTAACTTCCAGTCAGGACTTTTCTTAAAGTAGGTACGAATACCATAACCACAGCCCCAGTATAAGTTATTTTTACAGTCTTGCCCATTGCCAATACTAGCAGGTACAGGCACTATACCTTGGTATTTATTATCGCATAAGGCTACAAAAACGTGTATGGTTTTGGTAATTGTATCGTATGTTGTAGTAACATCTGGTTCTTTGGTTTTTGTAACAACATCGGTATTCGCAATATTAATTTGAGGAATTTCTTTGTCTGTATTGTTATAACTTAATAAACTTAAATAGCATCCAATTATTAATAATGTGTAAACTGTTTTTGTGTACATGGTAGTATTTAGATTGATAACGTAAAATCATCTTTTAAATTATTTTGTTTAATTTTTTTATCATATTATCAAATAGTTAATTTCGATTATAATTTGTTTTTTTGAATTATTTTTTAAATATATTTGATATCCAAACTTTAAAATTATAGACATTATGAAGAAATTTATATTACCTACAGTTTTGTGTGTACTAACGCTATCCTTTTTTTCTTGTTCAACAGAAAACGATGATATAGCTACTGCAGAAAATGCTACTATCAATAGCGCAATATTTCAGTTGAAAAGCCTAACTACTATTGATGTGGATAAAGCCAAGCAGCTTTATATACATATGATGGGAACTCAGGAATACATTGATTATAAAAACTCGATTAAAAGCTTTAATAATAAATTGGGTGCAGCAAATAATGTTTCGTTTGGAACTAAAGTGGAATGGATGAATTGGATGAGAAATAATATATTCAATACTTCGTTTAAAAGTATTGCTCAATTTGAAACAATATATGATACTTCGATTCATAAACTTGAAATAATGGTTAATGCCAATAGTGAACTTTACAACTTTATGCAGAGAGCCAATAAAATTCAGATAAGTCAAATTATAGCACCTGAATTTAACGATACTGTCCCAGGAGGATACCCTGATGTTACGAACTCCTGTGTAGATAGTTGTATAGATTGGTGTGATAGTGCCCTTGATTTAATTGACGAAATTCTTTCAGAATCTATTGAGATAGCAAATCAGTATGCGTTTGAGAATGTAAGTCTTTATTTTCAAGCTACATTTGATGCAAATCAATCATATAACTTCCAGTATGAAAGTATAACGTTACAACTCAATCAGTGTATAGCTGTTTGTTAATATATAATTTTATGTATAGATTATTAATATTACTATTATTGATTTTTATAGACTCTAATGCACAACATTCAATAACTAAAGATTCTTTGCTTATTCCAGTAAAAAAAGATCTTTCGGAAACAGAATTTAAAAAAGCTGTTGAGGCTTATGTGGAAATGACAAAGTCAGAGACATATATTCAGTATAAAAAAGGATTGAGAATTATTTCGACTAATTTGAGACTATTGGATGAAGTAGAACGTAAAGCCTATATAGATATAGACCAAAGTGATAAAAGTCAATTAGAGAAATGGCTAAAAGACAATATTAAAAGCACTAAATTTAATTCTGTTAATGAGGGTATTGACATAATTTACGGTACATTTAAACTTTTTAAGAAATTATATTGGGAAAATGAAGAGTTATATACATCTATGCGCAGGGCAAACCGTGAGCAATTACGAGTAATTATTGCTCCCGAACGCCGAACGGTTTATGATGTGATGGACGATAGCTTAAAATTAGAAGAATAAATAAAAAATGCCTCCATCATGGAGGCATTTTTGGTAATATCTTGAATATCCAATTATCTCTTCTCAATCCATTTACGAGCATTCACAAAAGCTTCATGCCAAGGTGAAACCTCATCTTTTCTACTTTCTGGGTAGTATGCCCAATTCCATTGGAATATAGAGCGTTCTATATGTGGCATCATTACCAAATGGCGTCCTTCGTTACAACTCATCATGGCTACATCGTAATCCGATCCATTAGGGTTTGCAGGGTATCCGCTATAAGCATACTTGGCAACAATGTTGTACTTGCTTTCCTCGTAAGGTAAATTAAATTTACCCTCGCCATGGCTTATCCAAACGCCAAGCGTACTACCTGCAAGCGTGTTAAGCATTACCGAGTTATTTTTTTGTATGGTAACCGATGTAAAATTGCTTTCGTGTTTGTTACTATCGTTATGCAGCATTTTTGGTTTTTGTTCATGGTCGGGATTTATAAGCCCTAACTCGATAAACAATTGGCAACCGTTACAAATACCTACCGAAAGTGTATCGGGGCGTGCAAAAAAGTTCTTTAAAGCTTCATTTGCGGTATCATTGTACAGGAAAGCACCTGCCCAACCTTTGGCAGACCCCAACACATCGCTGTTAGAGAAACCGCCTACGGCTCCTATAAACTGGATATCTTCTAATGTTTCCCGACCACTAATAAGGTCGGTCATGTGCACATCTTTAACATCAAAACCAGCCAAATACATAGCGTTTGCCATTTCACGTTCGGAGTTACTTCCTTTTTCGCGAATAATAGCTGCCTTAGGTTTTGGCTTGGTCGTATCTATAGCTACCTTTTTACCATTAAATTGGGTAGGGAAGGTGTAGCGTAGTGGTTGTGCTTTATAATTGTTGTAACGCTCTTTAGCTTTTTCCGAACCACTTTGTTTTTTATCGAGTAAGTAAGACGTTTTAAACCAAGTATCGCGTGTTTTGGCTACATCAAACGAAAGCTTAGTAGTACCGTTATTAATAGTTACTGTATTACCTTGTTTAGGCGCTCCAATTTTTGTAAAGTTAATACCGTTTGCTTCAAGTTCTGCCTCTATACCCGCATCAGCTTGTATTACAAGTGCTATATTTTCAGAGAATAACGCTTTTACAATATCTGTTTCATTAAGTCCGCTTAAATCATATTCAGCACCTAAATTAACTTCGGCAAAACTCATTTCCAGTAGGGTAGTAATTAAACCACCACTACCTATATCGTGTCCTGCGGCAATTTTACCTTCTTTTATTAAATCTTGTATGGTATTAAAAGCAGTTTTAAATTTAACTGAGTCGGTAATGGTAGGTACTTCGTTACCCACTTTATTTAATATTTGTGCGAAGGATGAACCGCCTAGCTTAAAATTATCGTTACTTAGGTTAATGTAATAAATGCTACCGCCGTTGCGTTTTAGCACAGGCTCTACTACTTTAGTAATATCGTTACAGTTGCCTGCTGCCGATATAATTACAGTACCCGGAGCAATTACATCGCCATCAGGGTATTTCTGCTTCATACTAAGCGAATCTTTACCTGTAGGGATATTAATTCCTAGCTCAATGGCAAAATCACTACAGCCTTGTACGGCTTCGTACAATCGGGCATCTTCACCTTTATTTTTACATGCCCACATCCAGTTGGCAGAAAGCGATACACTTTTGAGCCCATCTTTTAACGGAGCAAATACAATATTACTTAATGATTCTCCAATAGAGTTACGGCTACCTGCTACTGGGCTTACTAATGCAGAGATGGGGGAGTGCCCTATGGAGGTAGCAATACCTTCTTTACCATTATAGTCCAACGCCATAACGCCCATATTGTTTAGGGGTAATTGTAATGGTCCTGCACATTGTTGCTTCGCTACTTTACCACCCACGCAACGGTCTACTTTATTGGTAAGCCAGTCCTTACAGGCTACGGCTTCCAACTGAAGCACAGCGTTAAGGTAGTCGTGTATTTTATTTTCGTTGTACTCTGGGGCGCTATAATTAGCAGCTACAGCAGTGTCGTTCATTATTGTTTTTGGCGATGAACCAAACATATCTTCCAATGCAAAATCCATTGGTTTATCACCTTTGGTTCCAGATTCAAATGTAAAACGGTCGTCGCCTGTAACGTTACCTACAGTGTACATGGGCGAACGTTCGCGCATAGCAACACGTTCTAGAACACTAATATCCTTATCGCCTATAACAAGCCCCATGCGCTCTTGGCTTTCATTTCCAATAATTTCTTTGGCAGAAAGTGTAGGGTCGCCAACAGGCAATTTATCAAGATCTATTTTACCACCTGTTTCTTCTACCAATTCACTAAGGCAGTTTAAATGCCCGCCCGCACCATGATCGTGTATTGATATTATTGGGTTTTGCTCGCGCTCTACCATACCACGAACGGTATTGGCAACACGCTTTTGCATTTCGGGGTTACTACGTTGTACTGCATTAAGCTCTATACCACTGCTAAACTCTCCCGTATCGGCAGAGGATACTGCTGCACCTCCCATACCAATACGGTAGTTTTCGCCACCTAGTATTACTACTTTATCGCCTGTTTTTGGTTTTTGTTTTATGCTTTGGTTTTCTTTACCGTAACCAATACCACCTGCCAGCATTATTACTTTATCGAAGCCTAGCTTTCTATATTTTATTTCTTCTCCTTCGGGGGAGTTAGAGGGGGCTTCTTCGTGTTCAAAAGTTAGTACCGAACCTGAAATAAGAGGTTGCCCAAATTTGTTTCCAAAATCGGAAGCTCCGTTGGATGCCTTTATTAAAATATCCATAGGTGTTTGGTACAACCATTTACGTTCCTGCATACCATTTTCCCAATTACGGTTATCTTCTAAACGCGAATACGATGTCATGTATACCGCAGTACCTGCTAAGGGTAACGAGCCTTGCCCGCCTGCAAGCCTATCTCTAATTTCGCCACCTGCACCTGTAGCGGCACCATTAAAAGGCTCTACAGTAGTAGGAAAGTTGTGTGTTTCTGCTTTAAGCGAAATAACAGAATCAAATTCTTTGGTTTCGTAATAATCAGGCTTATCGGCACTTTTAGGTGCAAATTGCGTTACGCGTGGTCCTTTAATAAAGGCTACGTTATCTTTATATGCCGAAACAATATCGTTCGGGTTTTCCTGAGATGTTTTCTTTATGAGTTTGAATAATGAAGATGGTTTTTCTTCGCCATCGATTACAAAGGTGCCATTGAATATTTTATGACGGCAATGCTCTGAATTTACTTGTGAGAAGCCGAATACCTCCGAGTCGGTAAGATTACGCCCCAGTTTATCGCAAAGTTCGCAAAGGTAGTCTATCTCATCATCACTTAATGCCAAACCCTCTTGTTGGTTGTAGGCTGCAATATCGGTAACCTCTTGTATTGCTTCGGGTTTTGTATTTACAGTAAAAATATCCTGATGTAACCCATCGTATTTCTGGAATAGCATTGGGTCGAAATCCGTAATTTTTTCTGTTGATTTGATAAATTCTTCTATGCGGATAATACCCGATATACACATGTTTTGTGTAATCTCAACAGCGTTGGTACTCCAAGGTGTTATCATGGCTGCGCGTGGACCAACAAAAAAATCCGTTAGTACGGATTTTTCTATTTTATGTGCGTTGCCAAAAAGCCAGTTTAATTTTGCGGTATCGTCTGCCGAAAGTTCGTTTTGCGTTTGTACCGCAAAAACTGTATTGGTTTGGTTTCCGAAGAAGTGAATCATCTAGTTATGTAGTTATGTTGTTGAAACCGCAAAATTAGGTATTAATTTGCTTATTTGGAAATTGTTTGTTTGTCTGTTTTTTTAATACGATTAAGGTTTATAAAAAAACAGAAAATCCAGCCATAAAGGCTGGATTTTATATTGGTTTTATACTAATAGCGTGTTACGCACGTGTCATTATAATTTCCATACTTTTATATTCGTTGTCGCCACTACCGTAAAACATTTCCATTTTACGGGTGTTTTCGTCAACAATAGTATATACTTCACGAACTGGCATCATTTTCCCCGTCATTGGGTCAACCATTTCTCCTGTCATTTTTGTTGTGTTAGTACCTTCGTCATGCTTGCCTTTAAGGACTAGCATACCCGTTCCCATATTATCTATCCAAGTAGATATAAACTCCTCAGCGGCATTATCATAAGCTAATGTGCTTTTACCATTAAACGGCTCCCCCCACATTTCACCAGAGTATTTGGCTTCTTGGTAACGACCGCCTAAAATCATTTTTATTTCGCAAGTAGAGGATACTTCTTGTGCTGGAGCTCCAGGTCCCATCCAAAACTTCATTTCGTTATTCCAAGTACCTACTTCTTCGGCTAACATTTTATGCGTATCGCTTGGTGTCATGTATTTACCCCATGCTTCTTGCATGGCAATAGAGTCCATAGGTTCTTCTGGCATTACTTCTTCCTCAACAATCGTATCGGTCATTGTTTCGTTTTCTGCCTCGGGATCCATTTTTTCTTCTTTTTTACACGAAGCAAATACCAATGCTACTACAGCAAGGCTTAGATAAATTTTTTTCATAATAATCTTGTTTAGTGTTTGTTGCTGTAAATTTATGAAAAAAATAATGCGAATTTAGCTAAGTTTTCAAGTTTTATTCTGAATAATACTCGTAAGCCCCTATGTCTGGAATTCCAGTATTTGGATTTGGTCTTGGGTTACCGTTTAAGTCGATACTATTACCCAAATCGGCTGCAACATCAATAGCATCAGACTCTTCGGTAAGATTTAGGTCATTATCATTCGGAGCAACAAACTCAGGATTGATGCTTGTACTTTCCGAAATAATACAATTATTATACAATGCCAATGTGGGGTTGTTACCATTAAAAGGGTATAAAGGTTCGTTCTCTAATCGATTGCTAAAATCACGTAGCTTAATCAAACAATTGTTAAAAGTGCAGTTAAAAGCTACTTCGTCATTTGCTAGTCTTTCCATTGAAAGCCCAAAGTTACCCGAACCATATATAATGCAGTTGTTAAACGTTGCATCCATATTACCAATAAACAATACATCTTCTTGTATTTGGTAATCGTTTAATGCTACAGGCACTTGGTTAAAACTATTAAAGTAGTTACCAAAAGTACAGTGCGTAAAGTTGTACGTACCCCCTAGTGTACACACCAATGCTGCTTCTCCAGCATTATTCATTACTACGTTAGTTGCTGTTAAGTTTGTGCCTCTGGCAAGCATACCAAAATTGGCACAGTTGTATATTTGGCTGTTATTGAGTGTTAATCGTGGTACAGTATCGTCAAAAAGTCGATCGATTAAAATACCTACGGTAGCATTTTTTAAGGTTAGATGATTTACTACGTTATCTTCTCCCGAAAGGAGGAATATACCATTCCATTGTCCTGCAATTTCGGCAAATTGTGGTTCGAGCCTATCACCTTCAAAAATTACCTCATTTTCCATAGCTTCGGTAACCGATTGCTCACCGTTAATAACCATTTTACCAGTATTGTCGACAATTAAACCTGATTCGGCATGAAAGTGAACGCGAGCACCTGCATCTATGGTTAGCGTACTACCATTGGGTACAAAAGCGTAACCGTACACCACGTAGGGCTTCTCATTCGTCCAGTTTAATTCCTCTGGGGTAGCCAATTCGTGCCCCTGTATGTCCGATGGTTCACCACTTATGGTAAGAGTTTCCTTCATATCAGTAGGTAACGGGCGATCGGGTTTTATAAAAATAGCATCTTGTACTAACGTTACCAACTCTACTTTCTGGAAGTTTGCACCACTATCAAATTCTATCCTATCGGTGTATAAAAAGTTAGTATCTTCATTAATATACTCGTCATAATCTATAGTCGTTTCAATAAAAATAAACATACTATCCTTTGCCAGTAGCTCTACATCATTAAATACCTTTCCAGGCATTCCGTCTACCATAAGGCGGTATTTTGATTGTTCTCCTTCGCCCAAACGCAAACTTGGTATGCTAATATCGTTATCGCTGCGGTTGTACACTTTAAGTGTGTAAGTACTAGAGCCTATATTGGTAAAAACAGTATCTAAGTAAACCGTATCGCGCGAAAAACCTAAATTTCCCGAGCTAGGCTCAAACTCAAAGTCGTTTCGGCACGAGGTAAGCAATAATACAAATCCGCCAATAAGTAATAATAAACAGTTGCGCATAGCAATAACAATTTTTGGTAAAAGTAGCTATTAATTTGAAATTTTTAAAAGCCATTGTAATGTAAACGCATGTTTGTTGCTTTTAGTTTACCATAGTACATAAAGTATAAGCTTTAGTATTAGATGCCAAAATACTATTGTGGTTGCTTTTTTTGTATTTTTACATTCCAAATTTTCAAATATGGCTTTTGATAAAGAAAAAGCGCTCGAAATGTGCAATCGTTATTCTGATAATACCTTAATGCAAACTTTAGAAATTGTGTATACCGATGCAGGCGAAGGGTTTTTGGAAGCCAAAATGCCCGTAAACCCAAGAGTACACCAGCCTATGGGCCTATTGCATGGTGGGGCAACAGTAGCACTAGCTGAAAGTGTGGGTAGTGCTGCCTCGTTATTATTTGTAAATCCAGAATTGCAAGAAGTACGCGGTATCGAAATTTCGGCTAATCATTTGCGTAGTAAACGTAATGGTATTGTAACAGGTACGGCACGAATAGTACACCAAGGTAGAAGTTTACACTTATGGGAAGTGAAAGTTACCGACGAAGCAGGCAAACTAATATCGCTTTGCAAAATAACCAACATGGTATTGCCCAGAAAACGATAAGCACTTTTATATATAATGACGAATACTGATATCTTATCGAAAATACAATTACAACTGGATGCCAAAAAACCCTTCGTGGTCTATTGCAAGCCAGAATCGGATACTATAACAGCACTCTTCCAAAAAGAATCCAAACAATACTATTTGGAAAATTTTTTAGATAAAGGTTTTGTATTTGCTCCTTTTACAGGAACTAAAAAAGCGTTTATTCCAGCAAAGGCATCTGCCATAGTTACTACTAAAATAACTAAAGATGTAGTGCAAAAGGATGAGAGTTATACCGAGCCAAGTATTAACCAACAAGCAAAACACAACTTTGAGCAACTCGTAGCCCAAAGTATAGCAGTTATTAAAACAGGGAAATTTAATAAATTGGTTACCTCCCGAACCGAGCATATTGCCGTAGATACGAATGTAGCTGAAACCTATCAACGTTTGTTGCACGCATACCCTAATGCTTTTCGGTATTGCTTTTATACACCCGATACAGGCTTATGGATGGGAGCTACGCCCGAGCAGTTATTAAAAGTAAAAGATGATATTTTACAAACAGTGGCTTTAGCAGGAACACAATTATATAAAGAAGGAGAAAAAGCCGTTTGGGAAAGCAAGGAGCAAGAAGAGCAACAAATAGTAACCAATTATATAGTAAGTTCACTAAAACAATACAGCAACACCATTAATGTTACCAAACCCCATACTTTTAGGGCAGGAAATATAATACACATAAAAACAGATATCAAAGCAAAATTAGAAGAAGCTACCCTTTTGGAGAACATAATAAATAAGCTACACCCAACACCAGCCGTATGCGGATTACCTAAGGAAACAGCAATGCAGTTTTTATTAGATAACGAAATGTATAACCGCGAATACTATTCAGGATATTTAGGCGAAATTAATCATGATTTTACGTTAGATGCCCAAAATAAAACAAACCTATTTGTGAATTTACGCTGTATGAAGCTAACGAGCAGTGGAGTGCAGCTATATATAGGTTGCGGTATAACTAAAGATAGTGATCCAGAAAAAGAGTTTTTTGAAACAGTAAATAAAAGCATAACAATGCGCAAAGTATTATAATAACACTTTGTCGTAACAAACCATACAACATTTAAATTATATGAAATTAGATATACTAGCCTTTGGCGCACACCCCGACGATGTAGAATTAAGCTGTGGTGCAACAGTAGCCAAAGAAGTCTCCCTAGGTAAAAAAGTAGGTATTGTAGATTTAACTAGGGGAGAGTTGGGTACACGAGGTACCGCTGAAATACGCGATGAAGAAGCAGCCGAAGCAGCCAATATATTAGGAGTAACTGTAAGAGAAAATCTTCGGTTTCGTGACGGGTTTTTCACAAATGACGAAGCGCATCAGCTCGAAGTTATAAAAATGATACGCAAGTACCAGCCCAATATTGTAATCTGTAATGCAACAGACGACCGCCATATTGACCATGGTAAAGGGAGTAAATTAGTTTCAAACGCCTGTTTTCTTTCAGGATTACGCAAAATAGAAACTACAATAAACGGAGTACAACAATCAGCATGGCGTCCTAATGTAGTATATCATTATATACAATGGAAAAACTTAGCACCCGATTTTGTAGTAGATGTTACAGGTTTTATGGATACTAAAGTAGCATCGCTCATGGCATATAAATCTCAATTTTACGATCCATCCAGTAACGAACCCGTTACACCTATAGCAACAAAAAATTTCAAAGAAAGCATACATTATAGGGCACAGGACTTAGGAAGATTAATTAATAGTGAGTATGCCGAAGGTTTTACAGTAGAAAGATATTTGGCAGTGAACAGTTTAGCAGATTTAAAGTAAAAAATAATATTTTTTCTTTGCAAAAACCGCTAAATAATGTAGCTTTGCACTCGCAAAACAAATGGTGATTGTAGCTCAGTTGGTTAGAGCGTCGGATTGTGGTTCCGAAGGTCGGGGGTTCGAGACCCCTCATTCACCCTTTCAAGCCCCTTAGTTAAATACTAAGGGGCTTTTTTATTCCTTTATTTTATTGTAGTAATATATTTTACAAAGTATTCTTTAATTAACTGCACACTGTGCTAAATTTTGGTATATCACATTTATGAAATTATTTTAGCAAAAAAGAATGAATAGTTTACTCAACCCTCGCAAGTCCAACATCTCTTTTGTGTAAATATTAGTTAACCAGAAAGTTACAAAAAAGTTACAAAAAAGTTAAGAAAAAGGGTGAAAAAGATTTTGCGAGATTAGAAAAGAGTACTACATTTGCACCCGCAATACAGCGCCGTACAGACACAAATTGAAGACGAGGATTAGTAATAAAAAAGGAAAAAAAACCCTTTGAAAAGCTAAAAAAAGCAATTACCTTTGCTGCCCTGTTATAAAGATAGGAAATCAGCAAAGCCAAGTAACGAAAGCGTTCCGAAAAAAAAGCAAAAAAAATTTTCAGAACCCTTGTCAGAGAAAAAAAAAGGCGTACATTTGCACCCGCTTACAACAACAGCGATGAAGTTGAGAGCAAAAAACAAGAGAAGACACGTTCATAGACATATTGAATTGACAGCAAAAAAGAGAGAGTAAGAACTCGCTTAGAAGCGAAAAAACCTAGCAAAAAAGTCGTAAAACATTAAAATATACGATGAAGAGTTTGATCCTGGCTCAGGATGAACGCTAGCGGCAGGCCTAACACATGCAAGTCGAGGGGTATAAGTTAGCTTGCTAACTTAGAGACCGGCGCACGGGTGCGTAACGCGTATGCAATCTACCTTGTACAGGGGGATAGCCCAGAGAAATTTGGATTAATACCCCATAGTATATAGCAGTGGCATCACTACTATATTAAAGATTCATCAGTACAAGATGAGCATGCGTCCCATTAGCTAGTTGGTATGGTAACGGCATACCAAGGCAATGATGGGTAGGGGTCCTGAGAGGGAGATCCCCCACACTGGTACTGAGACACGGACCAGACTCCTACGGGAGGCAGCAGTGAGGAATATTGGACAATGGGCGCAAGCCTGATCCAGCCATGCCGCGTGCAGGATGACGGTCCTATGGATTGTAAACTGCTTTTATACAGGAAGAAACCCTGGCTCGTGAGCCAGTTTGACGGTACTGTACGAATAAGGATCGGCTAACTCCGTGCCAGCAGCCGCGGTAATACGGAGGATCCAAGCGTTATCCGGAATCATTGGGTTTAAAGGGTCCGTAGGCGGTTTTATAAGTCAGTGGTGAAATCCGGCAGCTCAACTGTCGAACTGCCATTGATACTGTAGAACTTGAATTATTATGAAGTAACTAGAATATGTAGTGTAGCGGTGAAATGCTTAGAGATTACATGGAATACCAATTGCGAAGGCAGGTTACTAATAATATATTGACGCTGATGGACGAAAGCGTGGGTAGCGAACAGGATTAGATACCCTGGTAGTCCACGCCGTAAACGATGGATACTAGCTGTTCGGTAGCAATACTGAGTGGCTAAGCGAAAGTGATAAGTATCCCACCTGGGGAGTACGAACGCAAGTTTGAAACTCAAAGGAATTGACGGGGGCCCGCACAAGCGGTGGAGCATGTGGTTTAATTCGATGATACGCGAGGAACCTTACCAGGGCTTAAATGTAGAGTGACAGATTTGGAAACAGATTTTTCTTCGGACACTTTACAAGGTGCTGCATGGTTGTCGTCAGCTCGTGCCGTGAGGTGTCAGGTTAAGTCCTATAACGAGCGCAACCCCTGTTGTTAGTTGCCATCGAGTAAAGTCGGGAACTCTAACAAGACTGCCGGTGCAAACCGCG
>NZ_CP080429.1:2262500-2477500 GCF_019613795.1 Flavobacterium litorale | reverse complement strand
CCTTTACACGCGGTTAAAGAAAACAGAATAAATAATATTAATACTTTTTTCATTAGGTTAAAAATTTGGTTATTTTATTAATGACATTGCTATCTCCAAGAATTTTACGGTGTCCTAAACCTTCTGTTATTATTAACTCGCCATCTTGTAAATGCTTATGTATATGATAGGCAGCTGATACGGGTACATCCTCATCTTCCGTATCATGAACAACAAGTACTGGAATAGTTAACTCTTTTGCTGCTATATACGTAGCATAACTGTTAATGGTTATTCCAAATTGCTTTTCGAATAATTTAATCATTGTTTTATTTGTTTCAATATCCATGCCTAACTTTTGCGTAAAGTCATCCATAATATCCGATATTAAATCGCCACTGCCAATAGTAACCGCTTTTTTAACTGTAGTACCGCGCTTTATTGCGTTAAGCAATGCCATACCACCAAGCGAGTGTCCAACACCGTATTCAAAAGGACCGTATTTTTTGTCAAGCTCCTGAATGCAAGCAATAAATTCCATCATGTCGCTTGTTCTTCCTGTCGATTTTCCATGAGCAGGTGCATCAAAACTAAGGGTACTGTATCCATTTTTTACTAAACTATCGGCTATAGACCAAAGCTGTGTACCCCGACCGCTCCAGCCATGTACAATTAACACTTTTTTAGCATTATTGCCTAAATGGTACAAGCATATTTTTTTGTTCAGCTTAGGAATGTCCAAATACTCTTGTCTACTTTCACGTTCCATTTTTTCCTCCCTTTTTGGAAGTTTAAACTTAACGGGAGTAATAAAAAGTTTCATAGTAAATTTTGCTGCTAACTTATTGGATAGTTTTTGTAAAACTTTTGCAGTGGTTAAAATAGATTTTGGTACTGCCATTGATTGCTTTTTTTTCTTTACTTTTCTTGACATTTTTTATAGCTTATATCAGTAATGTGTACTACCGTTTTTGAGTTTAACTTATACGATATAAAGGTAATCCAAATAAAGTACAACCAGTTACGATAAAAGTTAAATATATGCAAGCATAGTAAAAAGATGTTTTGTTATTATGTAAGAATAAATTCAGAATTTAAACTAATAACTCCTATACTATATATTTACAATTTTTTAACTATTATTAAGAATTTTTCGGAATTGGATATCACACGAATTTAGTAATTTTGAATAAAATTTAATAAAACACCTTTATGAAGAAAAGTATACTAGTTCTTTCAGGTACATTATTCCTGCTAATGATGTCTTGTTCTACAAATCCATTTACAGGAAAAAAGAATCTCAATTTTGTTTCTAATGCGCAACTTTTTCCTACTGCCTTTCAGCAGTACGACCAATTTTTGAGTCAACACAAAGTAATAACTGGTACTTCACAGTCCGCTATGGTAAAAAAGGTAGGACAGAAAATAAAAATGGCAGCCGAAAAATACCTTAATGCCAACGGGTATAAAGGTTATTTGGATGGTTACGCATGGGAGTATAATTTAGTTGAAGATCCTGCTGTAAACGCTTGGTGCATGCCAGGCGGAAAAATTGTAATATATACAGGTATTATGCCTATAGCGCAAGATGAAGCTGGGCTTGCAACTGTTATGGGGCACGAGGTTGCCCATGCATTAGTAAACCACGGAGCACAACGAATGAGTGCAAGCACACTACAACAGCTTGGCTCTGCAGGTGTGGCAGTAGCCACATCAGGGCAAAGCCAAACAGCCCAACAAATATACCAGCAAGCCTATGGTATTACTACCCAATATGGCGCTATGCTTCCTTTTAGTAGAAAACATGAAAATGAAGCCGATGATGTTGGATTAATATTAATGGCAATAGCAGGTTATAATCCAGAAAATGCAACAGCATTTTGGCAACGTATGGCGGCCAATGCAGGTGGCGGTGCTCCCCCAGAATTTTTAAGTACTCACCCATCAAGCAATACCAGAATAAGAAACATAAAAAATCAAATACCTAAAGCTAAAGCCGAAGCGGCAAAATTTGGCGTAACGTTTTAAATTTAGGTATACTTTATAATAGTAAAGTATTACTTTTAATAATTATACATATATTAGCTGCTCTACATAAGAGCAGTTTTTTTATTAAAAAATTTACTATGCCACAACTGGAAAAAGGGAGTAAGAAACTTTTAAACGCATGGGCGTTTTACGATTGGGCTAACTCAGTATACAGCCTTGTAATTGCCTCGGCAGTTTTTCCTATTTTTTATAATGCTATTTTTCCAGAGGGGCAAAAATATATAGCTGTTTTTGGGACTTCCATAAAAAGTACTGCATTAATAAGTTTTGTTACCGCTTTTGCCTTTTTATTTGTAGCCTTTATATCGCCATTACTATCGGGTGTTGCTGATTATTCAGGCAACAAAAAAATATTCTTAAAGCTGTTTTGCTATCTAGGTGCACTATCGTGTATTGGTTTATACTGGTTTAGTCTCGAAAATATTTACTGGAGCTTAGTCTGCTACTTTTTTGGACTGGTAGGTTTTTGGGGTAGTCTGGTTTTTTATAATTCTTACCTGCCCGACATTGCTTTTCCAAAACAACAAGATGCCATTAGTGCAAAAGGCTACTCTATGGGGTATATAGGCAGTGTATTTTTACTCATATTCAATTTAGCAATGGTTATGTTTCCAGATGCTTTTGGTATTAAGGAGATAGAGGGTGTAGAAGCACCTGCTATACGTGCCATGCGCTATTCGTTTGTATCAGTAGGAGTATGGTGGATACTTTTTAGCCAGTACACCTATTATTATTTACCAAAAGGAAATAAAAAACAAAAAGTAACCCGCGATGTGCTTTTGAATGGATTTAGAGAGTTACGCAAAGTTTGGGGGCAACTAAAAAATAATATTACACTTAAACGGTATTTAGGTGCCTTTTTTGTATACAGCATGGCAGTACAAACCGTTATGCTTGTTGCTACTTATTTTGGTGCCGAAGAAATAGCATGGGGAGAGGATGATGGTGCAAAACAAATGGGGCTTATAGTAAGTATATTACTAATACAGTTGGTTGCCGTAGTAGGAGCAACCGTTACATCTCGTTTGTCGGCAAAATACGGTAATATAAAAACACTTATAGGTATTAACATTATTTGGGCTGTTATTTGTGTTTGTGCCTTTTTTGTAACCTTGCCCGTACACTTTTACGTTACAGCAGGATTTGTAGGGCTCGTTATGGGAGGTATACAATCATTATCCCGCTCTACATACTCCAAATTTTTACCAGAAACTAAAGACACTGCTTCTTTTTTCAGTTTTTACGATGTAACCGAAAAAATAGGCATTGTAATAGGAATGATGCTATACGGTGCTATTGACCAGATATTTGGTAGCATGCGCTATTCCGTTATATTTCTTACATTATTTTTCGTAATAGGTATCTTCCTTCTGCGAAGGGTGTTAAAAAAATAAGCATATTAAAATTATTCTATTATATTTGGTTGAAAATATAATTAAATAGTTATGAAAAGAATAAATATTCTATCGGCATTCTTTGTTTTAATTGCAGCTTTGGGTTTTGTATCGTGTGATACTGAGCCTGTAGATCCTGTGTTTTTAGACTTTGTACCTGATACCGAAGAACCAGCATCCTTTAAAGTTACTATAGATGGTGAACTGTTTACTGCCAATGCTACCCAAGCAGCTGTAGCCGATGGTATTATTACTATTGTTGGGCAAAGAGGAACAAATGGCGAATTTGTTAGCGTTACTGTAGCTGGTACTACTGTAGGGTCGTATCCAGAAGCATTATTAACCTACAATCCATCAGATGAGTCCGATTTCGGATATTGGAATATCGATCCAGATTTTAATAATACAGGTGGTGTTACAATAACAGCTATAAATACACAAAATAATACCATATCAGGTACATTCCAATACGTAGGATATTGGTCTGATGATAGTGAAGAAAGAGAGCCTGTTGAACTTAATAATGGTACGTTTACCAATATACCTTATACAGGTTCACTTACTGACCCTGATCCTGATCCAGATGATGAGTATTTTAGAGCTACAATAGATGGAGACGAAAAAAATTATGGTGTTATACTATCACTACAATCAGGAGAATCGGTTACACTTAGTGGACAAATTATTGAGCCAGCAAACCAAATTCAGTTATTAATGCCTATCGATATTACACCAGGTACATACGCGCTAGAGGACGGTACAGATACATTTGCTATATATTCTGATAATGGAGAGACGCTTACAATAACTACGGGTGAATTGACTGTAATTAGTAATGCGGATGGATTTATAAAAGGAGAATTTACATTTAGTGCACTCGATGCGGATGATAATGTTGTTGAAATAACAAATGGTGAATTTAATATCGAATTATAGTAATTAAAGGTATTATCTTAGAGTAAATACGAGATATTTAGGAAAATTAAAAAACCTTAAACGAATTATGTTTAAGGTTTTTTAATTTTTTATATTTGGCACTTAAAAATAATTTTCCACCATGAAGCAAGTAAAATTAACATCATTACTATTAGTATTAATAATGACTTTAGGATTCGTATCATGTGATACTGAGCCTGTAGATCCTGTGTTTTTAGATTTTGTACCTGATTCAGAACAGCCAAGTTCGTTTGAGGTTACCATTGATGGCGAACTTTTTCAGGCTACCACTTCAAATGCTTCAATCGGTCAAGGCTTAATCGGCATACAAGGTGTAGGAAGCAACGGGAAAAATATAAGTATTGTTTTAGAAGGTACAACTTTAAGTATTGGAGCATATGCACCATCAGATGTATTAATGATATACCAACCCGAAACAAATGATGATGACCTCGGTTATATAAATTATGATCCTGATCTTGTAATAGGAGGTGAAATTCCTGATAATATTTATGAAGGAGCATTTACCATAACGAATATTGATACGGTTAATCAAACTATTTCAGGTACATTTAGCTTTACAGGATATTGGAGCAATAGTGACGATGAAATAGAAGCAGTAGAACTTACAAATGGAGTTTTTACAAATGTTCCTTATGTAGATAATAATAACAATCCAAATCCAGGATCAGATGAAGATTATATTACCGCAGATGTAGATGGTGCTGAGACGAATTTTATAATAGCAATCGCTGTAGTATCAGGAAATTATCTAACAGTAAGTGGTCAAAATGTAGCTCCTCCAAAACAAATACAATTAATAATGGATGCAGATATAACACCTGGCACATATGATATTACTGAAGATGGAGGATTTAATAATGGAGTAACAGGATTGTATTCTGAGGGCTTAGTACTGTATGTTGTTCAATCAGGTCAATTAACTATTATAAGCAATGATGGTAACTCTGTGAAAGGAACTTTTGCATTTTCGGCTTATAAAGCAGAAGACGAAAGTGAAATTATTGAAATTACAAACGGAGACTTCGACATTGAGCTACCTTAGTGGCAAATATATACACGCAAAATCCGCCTACAGGCGGATTTTTTTATTGGCATAATCATTGTCAAATACTACTAGTAAAAATACAGTAATGCCCCTTTATTACTGATGTATAAGTAGGTAATACAAACATTAAACAAATGTTTATATAATGTCCTACAAATGTTTAATGACAAAATGACTTTAAAATATCATGTCTGATCAAAAAATATTAAATATTGACAGTCTGTCACTTCAAGAAATTGATACTGATGCAGAATTAATTCCGTTAATGACGCCAGAGGATGAAGAAGAAATGAACAATGAGGTACTGCCAGAAGCATTACCCATACTACCATTGCGTAACATGGTTTTATTTCCAGGCGTTGTAATACCCATTACAGCAGGGCGAGATAAATCTATAAAATTAATAAACGATGCCAATGCAGCAGGAAAAATAATTGGTGTGGTATCGCAAAAAGATGAAACTGTTGAAGAGCCTACAGCAGAAGATATTAATACGGTAGGTACGGTAGCCCGCATACTAAGAGTACTAAAAATGCCCGATGGTAATACTACTGTTATTATACAAGGTAAAAAGCGTTTTGAAATAGATACCGTAACAACAGAACAGCCCTACCTAATGGCTACTATTAAAGAGGTGAGCGAAACAAAACCCGAAAAGGGAGATGCAGAGTTTGCTACTATAATAGAGTCCATAAAAGATTTAGCCATACAAATTATAAAAGAAAGCCCAAACATTCCTACAGAGGCTACTTTTGCGATTAAAAATATAGAAAGCGAATCGTTTTTAGTCAATTTTGTATCATCTAACATGAACCTTACAGTAGATGAAAAACAAAGCTTACTTACAAAAAACGACCTTAAGGAGCGTGCGTTAGAAACACTGCGACACATGAATGTTGAGTTGCAGAAGTTGGAACTCAAAAACGATATACAGAGCAAAGTACGTTCTGACCTCGACCAACAACAGCGTGAATATTTCCTGCATCAGCAAATGAAAACCATCCAGGAAGAACTTGGAGGGGTATCGCACGATCAGGAAATTGATGAAATGCGTAAAAAAGGGAAAGCTAAAAAATGGAACGAAAAAACCAAAGCGCATTTTAATAAAGAAATTGCCAAATTACAACGTATGAATCCGCAAGTAGCAGAATATGCTACACAACGTAACTATTTGGAGCTAATGCTCGATTTGCCTTGGGGAACATTCTCTAAAGATAAATTTGATTTAAAACGTGCCGAAAAAATACTAAACCGCGACCATTATGGTCTGGAAGACGTAAAGCGTCGTATTATAGAGTACTTGGCTGTACTCAAACTACGTAACGATATGAAATCGCCTATACTGTGCTTGTACGGACCTCCAGGGGTTGGTAAAACATCCATAGGTAAATCGGTAGCCGAGGCATTAGGCAGAGAATATATCCGTATATCGTTAGGTGGGCTTCGTGACGAGGCAGAAATACGCGGGCACCGAAAAACCTATATAGGAGCTATGCCAGGTAGAATTATACAGAGCATAAAAAAGGCAGGCACATCAAACCCTGTTTTTGTACTGGATGAGATAGATAAACTATCCAGCGGGCATAATGGCGATCCTTCATCAGCATTATTAGAGGTACTGGACCCTGAGCAAAACTCCGAGTTTTACGATAATTTCTTAGAGTTAGGTTTCGACCTCTCTAAGGTAATGTTTATTGCTACGTCCAATAACATGTCAAGCATTCAGCCTGCACTTCGCGACAGAATGGAGATTATTAAAATGACGGGGTATACCATAGAGGAGAAAGTAGAAATAGCCAGAAAGCACCTCTTACCAAAACAAATAAAAGAGCATGGGCTTACCACTAAAGATATTAGTATTGGTAAAAGGCAGCTTGAAAAAATAATAGTAGGCTACACACGCGAATCAGGTGTTCGTGGTCTCGAAAAACAATTGGCTAAAATGGTACGCTCTATTGCAAAAGCAATAGCAATGGAGGAAGAATACAATATTAAAGTTACCGATGCTGATATTATTGAAGCACTTGGAGCACCAAAAATGGAACGCGATAAGTACGAAAATAACGATGTAGCAGGTGTAGTAACGGGATTGGCATGGACTACTGTTGGTGGCGATATCCTGTTTATAGAATCCATACTATCTAAAGGAAAAGGTAGTATGACCATGACGGGTAACTTAGGTACGGTAATGAAAGAATCTGCAACCATAGCACTCGAATATATTAAAGCCAACGCAGCCTTGTTAGGAATAAGCCCAGAAGTAATATCGAGTTACAACGTACACATACACGTACCCGAAGGCGCAACGCCAAAAGATGGCCCTAGTGCAGGTGTAGCCATGCTAACATCGTTAGTATCGTCATTCACACAAAAAAGAGTTAAAAAACAAATGGCAATGACGGGCGAAATTACCTTAAGAGGTAAAGTACTCCCTGTTGGTGGTATTAAAGAGAAAATACTTGCTGCTAAACGTGCTAATATTAAAGAAGTATTATTGTGTGAAGACAACAAGCGCGATATTGACGAAATTAAACCAGAATATTTGCAAGGGCTTACCTTTCACTACGTAAAAGAAATGAGCGATGTAATTAAGCATGCCGTAACTGACCAACCTGTAAAAAACGCAAAAACATTATAGTATTTTTGCATATATAATAGCATAAAAAACGGCTGAAATTTATTAGCCGTTTTTTTGTATAAAAATAATATCTTCGCAGTTGCGTTATAGTATGCACAAAACGTATGTAACAAGAATGTTCAAAAAAGGTTATCTTTATTTTCTTCTACTCAGTAGTACATTGTCTTTTAGTCAAATAGGAGGTAGAGCAACCTATCAGTTTTTAAGCCTTGTCACCTCCCCACGCCAAGCTGCCCTTGGCGGAAAAACGGTTACTATTTACGATTACGATGTAAACCAAGCCATATATAACCCTGCAACCATTAACCCAGATATGCACAACAGGCTCTCAGTAAATTATGGGAGTTATTTTGGCGAAGTAACCTATGGTACTGCTGCCTATGCCTATACGTACGATAGGCACGTACAAACATTCCATGCGGGTGTAACATACGTAAATTACGGTACTTTTGAAGGTCGTGACGAAGCAGGACTGTTAACAGGCGATTTTACAGGTAGCGAAATAGCACTCTCTTTTGGTTACGCCTACAACATTCCGTGGACGGATATTTACGTAGGAGCAAATGGTAAACTAATATCGTCTACGCTAGAAAGTTATAACTCCTTTGGTGGCGCAATAGACATAGGTGCATTGTATATTGACGAAGATAACGATATTAATATAGCCCTTGCCATACGTAATGTAGGTATGCAATTTACCACCTACGCAGGAGTGCAAGAGCGCTTACCATTAGAAATTATAGCAGGAATATCGCAGGAAGTTGAAAATGTGCCCATACGTTGGCACATAACCCTCGAGAATTTACAACAATGGAATATTGCCTTTTCTAACCCTAACCGTGCAGAACAAAGTATAGATGGTACGGTAGAAGAAGAAAAAGTATCGTTTGTAAATAATGCATTACGCCACCTTATTGTAGGAGCAGAACTTTTTCCAGGGAAAAGTTTTAACCTGAGAGTAGGCTACAACTTTAGGAGAGGTGAGGAGTTAAGGGTAGAGGAGCAACGAAATTTTTCTGGAATATCCGTAGGTATGGGACTACGTTTTAATAACCTGCGTTTTGATTATTCCTATTCCCGATACACATTAGCCGCAAATACCAGTTTGTTTGGACTAACCATAAAACTCTAGTAAAATAGTAGTTTCTTTGTCTACTATTTTACGTTTATCACTACTTTTGTGTATCGATAAATTTAGCACATGAAAAAAATTACTATTGCTATAGATGGTTTTTCTTCCACAGGAAAAAGCACACTCGCCAAACAACTCGCCAAACATTTAGGGTACGCATATGTAGATACGGGTGCCATGTACCGTGCTGTTACGTACTATGCAATGGAAGAGGGGTATATTGACGATAATCATTTTGATGAAAAAGCATTAGTAAACAATTTATCAAATATAAACCTTCGTTTTGTATTTAATGCTGATTTGGGTTTTGCAGAAATGTATTTGAACGGACAAAACGTAGAGAAAGTAATACGTACCCTAGCCGTATCCAGTAAAGTTAGCCGAGTAGCAGCAGTATCTGCCGTAAGGGCTAAATTAGTAGAACAGCAACAGCAAATGGGAGCCAATAAAGGTGTGGTAATGGACGGACGTGATATTGGCACAGTTGTATTTCCTGATGCCGAGTTAAAATTATACATGACGGCTAGTGCACAAACCCGTGCGCAGCGACGCTATGACGAACTTATTGCAAAAGGCGATAAGGTAACTTACGAAGAGGTGTTAAAAAATGTACAAGAACGCGATAGTATTGATTCGACTAGGGCAGACTCACCACTGGTAAAAGCAGACGATGCTATAGCCATAGATAACTCCGAACTGACCATACAAGAACAATTTGATAAAGTACTAACACTTGTAGCTAGTGTAACTTGAACTTTTGCAACTACATTACCTTAAAAATCAAATTTTATTGATAGTTTTACCGCTGTTAATTAAACGTTAATTTAAGTATTGCTTTTTATGGGGATTAAAAACCGCCTCGTTACCATGAGTTTCTTACAATTTTTTGTTTGGGGCGCATGGCTCATAACTATTGCTAATTATTGGTTTGGTACTAAACATTGGGATGGAACCCAATTTGGACTTGTATTTGGTACTATGGGAATTGCCTCTATATTTATGCCCACCCTAACAGGTATAATAGCCGATAAATGGATAAATGCAGAACGGTTATACGGTGTACTCCATTTACTATACGCAGCAGCTCTTTTTTACATTCCTCAGGTAAACGACCCTACTACGTTTATATATGTAATGCTGGTAGCCATGTGTTTTTATATGCCTACCATTGCATTAAGCAATTCTATATCCTATACTGCACTAAAACTAAACAATCTTGACGTTGTTAAGAGCTTTCCGCCCATACGGGTATGGGGTACTATAGGTTTTATTGCTGCCATGTGGATTACCAATTTAACGGATAATAAAGCTACCGAATATCAGTTTTATATTGCAGGTTTAGCGGCTGTTATTTTAGGTTTTTACTCCTTTACATTACCTAAATGTAAGCCGCAGAATACAAAAGCAAATTCCTCTTTAATAGAAGCATTGGGGCTAGAAGCCTTTAAATTATTTGGCGTATATAAAATAGCCTTATTTTTTATATTCTCCATGTTTTTAGGTGCAGCCCTACAGCTTACAAACGCTTATGGCGATGTTTTTTTAGATGAGTTTAAATTTTTCCCCAAATACGCTAGTTCCTTTGTAGTAGAATATTCTACTATAATAATGTCCATATCACAAGTTTCCGAAACCTTATTTATACTTGCCATTCCTTTCTTTCTAAAGCGTTTTGGTATTAAGCAGGTAATGCTTATTAGCATGTTTGCTTGGGTGCTTCGGTTTGCACTTTTTGCCTATGGCGATCCTGTTACAGGATTGTGGATGATTATACTATCGTGTGTTGTATATGGTATGGCATTTGACTTTTTCAATATATCAGGTTCATTATTTATAGAAACGACTACGCCCGCAAAAATACGCTCTTCGGCACAAGGTTTATTTATGATGATGACAAACGGATT
This sequence comes from Flavobacterium litorale, assembly GCF_019613795.1. Classification (NCBI taxonomy): domain Bacteria; kingdom Pseudomonadati; phylum Bacteroidota; class Flavobacteriia; order Flavobacteriales; family Flavobacteriaceae; genus Flavobacterium; species Flavobacterium litorale. The sequence continues at coordinate 2,466,399 of NZ_CP080429.1, read as the reverse complement.
TGGTGCTGTAGCTGGTAGTTTTATTTCGGGTTGGATGATTGATAAATATTTTACAAAGTCGTTTACTAGTACGACAGGTTTGGCGGACTTTTTAGAAACAGAATCTTCTAATACCGTAATGCTAAAGTTTATTGAAGAAAGAAATGTTGAAGTAGCTGCTAACGGTAGTTTTACCGATACTATTTTTATGAAAGATTGGCACAGCATCTGGCTAGCTTTTGCTATATATGCATTAGTTATTGCTATTGCTTTTGCTATATTATTTAAGCATAAACACGACCCTAAGGCAGTGGCAACTATTAGTCATTAATTGCACATACTATTTAAAAACACTAGCGGCTAAAGTATACTTTAGCCGCTAGTGTTTTATGGGGATATATATTATTTATTTCTGAATATTAGCGCACCATTGAGAAGTGCCCCTTGTATTCTTTTCCGTTTTGGCGGGTTACTACAAACCAATAGTCGGTAGCAGGAAGTTTTTTGCCATTTAGCGTTCCGTCCCAACCCTCACTACTGGATAGGAATCCAGTGATTGCTTTCCCATAGCGGTCATAAATATACACATGTAAATCAGGCTCTAGTCTGCTAAATTCAATACGCCATGTTTCATTCACACCATCACCATTCGGGGTGAAAAATTTAGGGTAGGTTAGCAGGAAAACATCTTCGGTAGCAATACCACAATCAAATTTATCACGTACGTAAACATCGTACTGCCCAGGCTCTAAACCTGTAAATGTATTGCTCTCCTGATAAATAATGCCATCTAAAGAGTATTCAAAATGGTCTAAATCGGTAGTGTTTTCCAGTATAACGGTTATAATATTATTATTTTCAGTCCAATCTTCAATAGTCACCTCATTTATTTCTGGGGCTTGTGAGTTGGTTACAGTTACTGTTTTTGTTGTTTCGCAGCCTTGTGTATCGGTTACGGTTACAGTATACTCTCCAGTTTCTTCAACTGTAATAGCTCTAGTTTCTTCTTCGGTAGACCATAGGTAACTTTCGTAGCCCGCATCAGCAACTATTCGTACACTCTTGCCTTCGCACGCCGACCATACATCTTGCATTTGTAATTGAGGTAATTCGCGTATAATTATCCTAAATGATGTTGTTGCATAACAATCTTCGGCACTTTCGTTAAACACCACCCGAGCAAAAATTTCGCTCAAACCAATGTTTGCAGTATATTCCATTGGTAGTGGTGCAGCACCCGTCTCGGCATCATTTTCATTACTGTGGTAGGTAAGTGTAACCTCGTCTAAACTTTGTCCGTTAAGTATTGTTTCATCAAAGTCAGCAAGATTATAGTTTTCTATTCCATCACCGCCTTCGTCACAAATATCAATATTATTAGGTGCTGTTGCGTTGACTAATGATGGCAATTCGGCAACATTAAAGGGCAATGTATCAAAGTTACCACAAGGGTCATCAACCCTTAACTCGTATATGGCCGATTCCAACCCTAAAAATATATTGTTGTTGCCATTACCAATGGTAAAGCTAGTGTCACCATTTTTACTAATTATGGTATAGGTAAGCGGTTCTGCACCAATAGCAGTTATTTCTACATCGGCAACGCTACCAGAGCAGGTAAGGCTTTTTATATCGGTTATGTTTAAATCGTCGAAAAACTCAAATTCATATAATATTTCTACACAGTCTTTCTCGTTAACACCATTACCAAATGACTTAAACGATTTAAGAACTCTAAAGTTGCCTGTACTAATTAGGTTAATTGTAGTAGCGTTATTGTTTACCTCTAAACTATTGTTGTTCATGGGTAGCGTACCTTCTTCATAGTTGCCGCCTGCCATTGTTGGATGCCCCCACGTATTGGTATCTGGGTCAATTAATTTTTGAAGCCAAAACTTATTAAATGCCACACCATTACTATTGTGTGCCACATTAAGATCGAATGCGCCACAGTAACGTACTTCGGAAATTTCATTACTTGTTACTTCATATCCTGTTACTGTTCCCGATATAGTCAATTCATCAGTGCAATCAGTATCTGCAGTAAAAGTATATTCGCCAGGGGGTAGGCTGTCCATATATAACGCTCCATCTCCTGCTACAAATTCAAAGGCATTAAACGGAAGCGTTTCGCTAAATGCTGCTGGTGCACTGGTAATAGTTACAGCAGTTAGTGGGAAACCGCTACCAACTCTTATAGAGCCTAAACCTATAGCACAGTCGGGGCGGGCATTGTATGTAATACCTGAAGCGCTAAATTCTGGAATTTCAATTTCTATAGGGTACACATTATCGCATTCGTCAATAACCTCAAATTGGTATATTCCTGGTGGTAACCCGTCCACTTCTACGTTATCATCATCGTTTATATTCCCCGAGAGGTCATAAGGTAATGTTTCAATATATTCGGCGGGTGCTGTAAGAATGTTACCACCTACTAATATAAATCCAGGCAATACTATTTCAGTTGTACCCAAATTATCCTCGCAATCATTATTTCTTGAATTATCTAAGGGCTGTATTTCTTCATCCTCTTCAATCAAAATAGTACCTGTTTCACTACGACCGCAGGCATCTGTAATGGTAAATTCGTAAAACCCAAAGGGTACTGGGGCATCAGAGGCTCCGTATATAACTTGTTCTCCAGCAAACGGTCCTGGATGTTGCGTATTCGCTATTTCAGGGTCAAAATCTTCTGGAAATTCCGTAAATGTTATGGTATAAGGCGCTACGTATTTGGCAACACCTATCAAAATAATTTTACCTCCGCACTCTGCATTATCAAAACCGCCATCTGCTCTAAGTTTTTGCCTAATGAGATTGTTGGGTACAGAATATATTCTGCCACAACCATCAGTAATTTCTAAATCGTAAAAATAGTCGGTATCATAAAAAAAAGGTACTTCTTGTGTTGTTTCATCTTCTACTCCTAATACATCTGTAAATATAATGGGATCGCCTCCATCTGGTGGGAATAATGTATAGGTAATATTTACAGGACCTGGTATTGGAATATCAGGGTTTTGAGGTGTTATAGTGTGGCTTATGGTTATTGTATTACAATCGGGTAACTCGGCATCAGGGAATCCTGTTCCACTTATTACCATTACCGATTCTGTAGAGATTACAGTATGCGCCTTTACAATTCCTTCGCCACAATTATCTATTACTCTTACGGTGTAGGTACCTGCGGGTACACCTTCAAATGTATTCGATTCTTGCGCTGGTGCTGTAACAGGTCCTGTAAGTATCTCGTATGTTTCAGGATTCCCCTGTGTTACAATTATGTTTATAATACCATCGTCGCCACATACAGTACTATCACTAGTTACATTGTAAATTAAGGGTTCTGTTTCATCAGCAATAATAACTTCTTGTTCGTCGCTAACGGTAGTTCCATCAATAGTTTGTGTAGCAACAACAAGGTAAGTACCATCTGTAAGGTTACTAACTATGGGGTTTGTATTATTGTAAATTGCGTTTACGGTATTGGGCAATAAGTATACTATGTACGTAACAGGGGCATCAGGATTTTGGTTACTAACAGATAGCGTTAGCTGCCCGTTACCTAGGCAAGTTTGATTGGTAACATTAACATCGAGCAAAAACTCCTGTGCAACCGTAGTGTGTGAGTACAGTGCAGACCATAGCAATATTGCACATAGTATATATAACTTACGTGCGCATTGCCTTAAAGGACTTAATTCGAAGTCAAATAACGTCATAGCAAAAATTAAGATTAATAACTTAATTTTCAGGTTTTTTTCCAGTATACTAAGGTAGTTAAAATAGTTTAAACAAAAACTATGTTAAATATGTTTATAATTAAAATATAGTTATAAGGCTTTTACCAAATAGCATTTGTGTAATTATTGTAGTAAACGGTTGCCAAAAGGAATTCTATTTGTTTGTTAATCAAAAAAATAATAGTATTTTTGCACTCCTTTTGGCAGGAATGGGTTTCCAAAAGGGTATTTATTTTTTTATGTAAAACACTTCTGTAGTTTTCTTGCTGTATGAAACCCCAAGATGCGCAGAATACAAATTTTATTATCAGCAATGTCTGAAGAAACAAAAACAAAAGAAGAATTTTTAGCAGAGTTTAACTGGCATAACTTTGAAGAAGGTATTGATCCAGTTGATGAAAGTAACCTGAAAGAATTTGAAGATTTAGTTGAAAAAACGTTTATAGATACCGACAGCGATGAGGTAGTAGACGGTACTGTAGTACGCATCACTGATAGAGATGCTATTGTAGATATCAACGCAAAATCGGAAGGTGTTATATCACTTAACGAATTCCGTTACAACCCAAACTTAGCAGTTGGGGATAAAGTAGAAGTACTTATTGATGTTCGTGAAGATAAATCAGGACAGCTTGTACTTTCTCACAAAAAAGCACGTACTATTAAAGCGTGGGATAGAGTTATTAAAGCTAATGAAACAGGAGAAATTGTTAATGGTTTTGTAAAATGCAGAACTAAAGGCGGTATGATTGTAGATGTATTTGGTATTGAGGCTTTCCTTCCAGGTTCGCAAATAGATGTGAAACCAATTAGAGATTACGACCAGTACGTAAATAAAACTATGGAGTTTAAAGTGGTTAAAATTAACCATGAATTTAAAAACGTAGTAGTATCGCACAAAGCACTTATTGAGGCTGATATTGAGATACAGAAGAAAGAAATTATCGGTCAGCTTGAAAAAGGACAGGTACTTGAAGGTGTTGTTAAAAACATTACATCATACGGTGTATTTATTGACCTTGGTGGCGTTGATGGACTTATTCACATTACAGACCTTTCTTGGAGTCGTATTAATCACCCAAGTGAAGTACTTGAACTTGACCAGAAACTTAACGTGGTTATTCTTGATTTTGATGATGAGAAAACAAGAATACAACTTGGACTTAAACAACTTAACCCACACCCATGGGATGCACTTGATGCAAACCTTGCAGTAGGCGATAAAGTAAAAGGTAAAGTAGTGGTTATTGCTGACTACGGTGCGTTTATTGAAGTTGCTGAAGGTGTTGAAGGACTTATCCACGTTTCTGAAATGTCATGGTCTACACACTTACGTTCTGCACAGGACTTTGTGAAAGTAGGTGATGAGGTTGAAGCTCAGATATTAACCCTTGACAGAGAAGATCGTAAGATGTCGTTAGGTATTAAGCAACTTACGCAAGATCCTTGGACAGATATTACATCCAAATATCCTGTAGGTTCTAAACACACAGGTATTGTAAGAAACTTTACAAACTTTGGTATATTCGTAGAACTTGAAGAAGGTATTGATGGTTTAATATACATCTCAGACCTTTCTTGGACTAAGAAGATTAAGCACCCAAGTGAATTTGTAAATGTTGGTGATACATTAGAAGTACTTGTACTTGAATTGGATGTTGACGGACGTAAACTATCGCTTGGTCACAAACAAACTCAGGCTAACCCTTGGGATAAGTACGAAGACTCTTTCGGTGTAGGAACTGTACACAATGGTCCTATTGCTGAGATAGTAGATAAAGGTGCTACAGTAGCATTTAACGATGATATTGTTGCTTTTATTCCAACAAGACACTTAGAGAAAGAAGACGGTAAAAAACTTAAAAAAGGTGAAGTAGCTGACTTTAAAGTGATTGAGTTTAATAAAGAATTTAAAAGAGTAGTGGCATCGCACACGGCTACTTTTAAAGATGAAGAAGAGAAGAATGTTAAGGCTGCACAAGAGTCTAACAGCAATGCTAACAACGCAGAGAAAACCACTCTTGGTGATATTGATGCATTGGCAGCATTAAAAGAAAAAATGGAAAAAGGAGGTAACTAATCCGAATTCATTTTAATATACAAAGCCCTCACATTGTGAGGGCTTTTTTATATTTTTAAATTTGTAAAAACATTCGACTGATATGAAGTATACTTTAAAAAGGTTTTTTCAGTTTTTGATATTAGTAATTGTATGTTACTTTCCTGGATATATATTTTTGAATGTTACTGTGTTTTCAGAAGAAACAAATCATGTATTACGTAATATAATTGTCTTAATACCTTTTATGATAATTTCTTTTATCATTATAAAAGATAGAATTAAAGCTCGATACAATGGAAATGTTGATACACGAGAATAAAAAAAGCCTCCGCAATAGAAAGGCTTTTTTGTTATAGGCATTAAATAATTACTCTTTAATTCTTATCTCAAACATTTTATCCCAGTTTTTGCCTGTTACAAAAATAGTGTTGGTTTTAGGGTTATACGCAATACCATTAAGTACATCTAATTTTGGGTGTTTGGTAACTTTGGTTTTTAAATCAGAGAAATTAATAATACTTTCAACTGCACCCGTAGTAGGGTTTATAACAGCTATGGCATCTTTTTGGTATACATTACCATATATTTTACCATCTATCCATTCCAACTCGTTTACAGCTTTTATTTTGGTATTTTTGGTATATACATTAATATAATCAACCTCCTTCATCGTTTCAGGGTCTAGCTTCCATATTTTTTCAGTACCGTCACTTTGGTATAAATATTCGCCATCGTTAGTAAGCCCCCATCCCTCTATTTTTTTGGAATAGGTAAACTCGTTTATTTTTTCAAATGTATCGGCATCATATACAAAAGCAGTAGTTTCGCGCCACGTAAGTTGGTACACTTTGTTGTTTAGTATGGTAATTCCTTCGCCAAAGTACCTGTCGTCCTGCTTTATTTTTTTATACACTTCGCCCGTTTTGTAGTTTACTTTGCGCAGGGTAGAGCCTTTGTATTGCCCAGTTCCTTCGTATAGCGTATCCCTGTAAAACTCCAAACCCTGTGTATAAGCACTCATATCATGTGGGTAGGTGTTTACTATTTCGTACTCCAATAATTGTGGTGTTATGCTCGATGTTAGCTCTACACGACCTTCAACCTCTACATTATCATTTTCAAAAAACACAAGTGCTTTCAAGTTCTGGTAGCCAAACTTACGGTTGTTTAATGCTACCTTTAGTTTTTCGTTACCCGTTACAGCACCCACGCGGTTATCATTAATATAATAAACAACAGAATCAATTACCTTATTTTTTTCGTTTATTAACGATAAGGTAAGCGCATCTTCGGGCTGATACTGTTGTTTCATAGCCGAAGTATCTAACTTAAATAAATTATTTTTTTGTTTATTATCGTCGCCGCACGAATGTAGTGCTGTTGCCAACGAAATGAAAGCGAACAGTTTAGATATTTTCATAGTATTATTCATAGTTAAGGCAATATACAATTACATTTTCTAACCGCCTATAGCCTTGCAAAAATATAAAAATAATGTATCTTTGCACTGGCAAGTCCTACACGACCAGCTCCTGCAGAATCCTCCAGGGTGGGAACGCAGCAAAGGTATGCGGTTGTAGCGGTGCGATGTAGGTCGCTTGCCTTTTTTTATTTCTTTTTTGTAGCCTAATAGGGGCTTTTTTTGTGCCTATTTGTTACTCATTTACATTAAAAAGCCATCAGGGCTGCCTCCTATAGGTGCACGTAAATTAGTATCGTTAATCATCTCTCTCAAGTCAATTTCTATGGCTCTCGAAATCGAATCGATAGGTACATCATTATAGGAACCCTCAAAAGGATTTTCGGAATAATCGCCAATTTTTTCCATCAAGAAGAATACCCATATCGTAAGCCCCGATAGCGGAATCATTATCCAACATAATTCTATGGGCATTTTGTTTAATATATCTAGCAAGCCAAAAGGTATCATTAACGAAAATATAACCGACAGCCATAATGCTGTAGAGGCATATTGGCGCGGGAAGGGGAAATTTTTAATCCGTTCGCTACGTCCTTGGTCATCATAAAAAGTAGTTAGTAACTGATGAAATTCCATGTGCCTAAAATCATCAAAATAATTCTCATCCCTAAGGGTTTGCAAATCGGTTGCTTGTGCCGCTATAATTTGTGTAGCAACATTAGCTTTACTTATACACTCGTTAAGTTCTTTATCGCTTAAAAAGGGTTGTAATTCACTACTCAGTTCTTTCAAATAGTCGTTATTAGCACTCGGAAAAATTCTTGTAAACTTTTCGGTATCATGTTCCCACTCTCTTGGCAAACGGAGTTGATAGCGCAGTGCCGTTAACCACGCAATGTGTCTGTAAATAATTCTTTTCTTTATGCTAGGAGCATCTTTACCAATTATAAACGAGTGGGTAGCTGCCCCAAACGAGCGGCTGTTGTTTACAATACCACCCCATATTTTTCGGGCTTCCCAAACCCTGTCATAACTAGCATTGTTTTTAAATCCCAAATAAAAAGCAACTGCAATACCAATTACACTTATGGGGCTCCAGGGCAACCCAATATTAATATCGTAATTGTTAATTAAAAATAGATTCAGGAAATATATGGCGGTTGCGTAGAGCATTCCGAGCCAAAAGGGTTTCATAGACCATTTAAAAGTCATTAAAAAACTATAATTCCGTTTTACATACATAGGTAGTTTGTTTTTATAGTATAGCCGTTGCACTTGGCTTTTGAGGGCATAAGATATACAATTTTATAAAAACTACAGTTGTACTACGTATACAATAAACAGATTACGGTTTGTGTAAACCTTTACATATTTATGTATTTTTGACCGATTGTAACAAACGAGCATTTTTATATGATTAATTCTGGCAATAAAATAGTTTTAATAACAGGCGGTTCTTCGGGCATCGGTAAATCGGTAGGTAATTTTTTACACCAAAAAGGCTATACTGTATATGGTACAAGCCGTAACCCCGATAAGGTAACCGATTCTGTTTTTCCACTTATCGCTTTGGATGTTCGCGATGCTGAAAGCATTACTACTGCCGTTGCTACTGTAATAGAGCAATCTGGACGTATAGACGTGCTTATTAACAATGCGGGCGTAGGGATTACAGGACCTTTAGAGGAGTTACCAGATGATGCGATTAAAAATAATTTTGAGACTAATTTGTTTGGACCCATAACGGTTATAAAGGCTGTGTTACCCCACATGCGTACACAAAAACAGGGGCTTATTATAAATGTTACCTCTATAGCGGGGTACATGGGGCTACCATACCGTAGTGTGTATTCTGCCTCAAAAGGAGCATTGGAGTTAATTACCGAAGCATTACGCATGGAGGTTAAGCCCTTTGGTATTAGTATTACTAATGTTGCACCAGGCGATTTTGCAACTAATATTGCTGACAGACGTTACCATGCACCACTTATAAAAGGTTCCCCTTACGAAGTTACTTATGGGAATACGCTTGCTATGATGGACGAGCATGTAGATGGTGGTAGTAACCCAAACGAAATGGCAGAAGCGATATATAAAATAATACAAACACCAAACCCAAAGGTGCATTATAAAGTGGGTGCTTTTATGCAAAAATTTTCGATTGTATTGAAACGCGTTTTACCCGATAAGGTGTACGAAAAACTATTAATGAATCATTATAAATTGTAGTTTTGTACCTAACACAAATACACAACACATTATAAAAAAACGATATGAAATTTTTTATTGATACAGCAAATCTCGATCAGATAAAAGAAGCGCAAGAGTTGGGCGTACTTGATGGGGTAACTACCAATCCTTCATTAATGGCAAAAGAAGGCATTACAGGTAAAGAAAATATCTTGAAGCATTACACCGCTATTTGCGATATTGTAGATGGCGATGTGAGTGCTGAAGTTATTGCTACCGATTTTGAGGGTATGATTAAAGAAGGGGAGGAGCTTGCTGCTTTGCACAACCAAATTGTAGTAAAATTACCTATGATTAAAGATGGCATAAAGGCATGTAAATACTTTAGTGATAAGGGTATTAAAACCAACGTAACATTAGTATTTTCGGCTGGGCAAGCCATTTTAGCTGCTAAAGCAGGAGCTACGTACGTATCGCCATTTATTGGTCGTTTAGATGATATTTCTACTGATGGATTAAACCTTATTGAAGAAATTCGTTACATCTACGATAATTACGCTTATAATACTGAAATTCTTGCGGCATCCGTACGCCATACCATGCACATTGTAAACTGTGCTAAAATTGGTGCCGATGTTATGACGGGACCACTATCGGCCATTACAGGCTTAATAAAACACCCCCTTACAGACTCTGGATTGGCACAATTTATTGCCGACTATCAAAAAGGAAATAACTAGTTATAATATATTACTAGAACATAAAAAAGCCTATCCAATTCGGATAGGCTTTTTTTTATATATCGTTTGTTTATACTTTTATTCAATAACCATTTCTTTTACCCGTTGCCTGTAACTGCTTAGTATTTTATCTTTAAAGATAAAACCATAGTATTTCCCTTCCTTAAGTATCGGTAAATAATCAGTATTAGCAGCATCATACTTATCCATAATCATTTCCAAAGAATCCTGAATGGTCGCTACCTCAGTAGGTACTATCATCATCTCTTCTAGCTTACTGTACTTTATCTTAAACGAGCTAAAAGCAATATGGCGTATGGCATTAAAATCAATAACGCCCAACAATTTATTCTTTTCGTCAACCACCGCAAAAATACTCTGTTTGGTTGTTGACAGTAAGTTAACCACATCCTCAGGTTTTTGCATTGTGGTTACTGTTTTAAATTCGGTGTTAACTATGGCAAGTAAATCAAGGCTTGATAGTATATTCTTATCCTTATTCCCTGTAAATACTTCGCCTTTATCGGCTAAGTGTTTCACATCCATCGAGTGATTTTCGAATTGTTTGGATACCGCAAAACTAATGGATGACACAATCATGAGCGGAACCATAAGGTTATACCCCCCAGTAATTTCGCCAATAAGGAAAATAGCAGTAAGCGGTGCATGGAATAAGCCACTAAGCAAACCCGCCATACCTACTATGGTAAAGCTGCTTACAGGTAAGTTTTTTGCTAAACCTACCATATGCATGGACTTTGCTACAAAAAAACCAAGATACGACCCTACAAATAACGATGGTGCAAAGTTACCGCCGTTACCTCCGCTCGATAGTGTTAAGGCTGCTGCAAAAACTTTTAACAGCATAGTTACCCCTGCAAAGGCGAGTAATACCCAAGCATTTTCTTTAAAGCCCTCTAATAAGGTATTATTAAGCAATTCTTCAGGGTGCGAGTTGGCTAATACTTTAATGCTTTCGTACCCTTCACCAAATAGGGTAGGCGATAGGAATATGAGTGCTGCTAATGGTAGTGCCCCATATAGTCCTTTTTGGTAATCACTCTTTTTAAGTCGAGCAAAAAAGCCTTCTACGCGTTGGAATTGCCTAGTATGGTATACCGATATAAACCCGCAGAGTAAGCCTAATATAATGTAGTAGGGTATATTATGATAATCAAAAGGATGTTGTTGCTTAAACGATAGTAGCACTTCCTCGTTAAGTACTATGGTAGAAACGATTGCGCCTGTAGCAGCCGATATCATAATTGGGATAAAGGCGGTAATAGATACATCGGTAAGTACTACTTCTATAGCAAAAAGTACGCCTGCTATAGGGGCATTAAAGGCTGCGGCAATACCCGCTGCCACGCCACAAGCAAGTAGTAATATCCTGTCCTTTTTAGAGAGTTTGTAGTTTTGTGCAAAGTTAGAGCCAAATGCTGCTCCTGTTATGGTAATGGGCGACTCCAATCCTGCCGAGCCTCCAAGCCCTACGGTTAGCGAGCTGGTTATAATTTGGGCATACATTTGCTTTCGGGGCATAATACCTCCTTTTTTAGCAACAGCATACAGTATGCGCGAACTACCTTTTTCAATTTGTCCTTTTAGTAACTTCCTAACAATAAATATGGTAAGTAGTATACCTATAATAGGGAATATACTGTTTACATAAGGTAGTTTTAAATAATTGTCTATATAATTGGCAAAGTTAAAAACACTATGCGCAAATCCTTTTAGTATAATTACGGCAAGCGATGTGGATATCGCAACCAGTATGGCCGAAACGTAAATAAAGTGCCTTTCTGAAAGCAGACTTTTAATAATAAAAAATAGTGTTTCAATACGGCGCAGGTTATTTCGGAAAAATAATCTAACTTTTGAAACGTTACGATTAAGCATTTTATACTTGTAAAATTTGATTTTTTATAAACAGAGGGCAAAGTTACTTCATTTATAAAAAAATATAGCTCATTTATACGTTTTTTACGCAAATACTAAGCAGGCGCTAGCTCTTTTTATAACGTACGTTTTTTATCCTTCACAAAAGCCCGAACATCTTCAAAAAATAAAGTAAACTCACTTTCAAAATCGGTATAAAATGCCATAAGTTCTTTTACAGCATTTGTCATCCCCGATTTTTGTTTGGTGCGCCCGTCCATTTGCCGTAATATTTCGGCAATACCTGTTGTAGTCGCATAGCTGCCCAACCAATCTTGCTGTATCATGTAGGGCATCATGTTTTTTGTCTTTTCTGTAAGCAGGCTGTAATTATCTCTAAGCAATTGGTAAAATTGTTGTGTAAAATCCTGTAAAGGTTCATCATGATATTTACGCCAGTTTCTTGCTAAAAAATGGTCGTAAATAATATCTACAATAACCCCAGAGTAATGATGATATACAGGGTGTAATCGTTTGGTACTTTGCCTAAAAATAGGGTGTGCATCAGTATAACTATCTATAAAACGATGTAAGATAATTCCTTTTTGTACTTCGGCAGGGAATGAATTAAGTACTTGCCCACGAATACCGTCTGCCATAAAATTACCAATGGTAAGTAACTCATTATTGCCCGATAGGTATATGTGTGCTAAAAAGTTCATAGGTACAATGTAGCAATTAGTTTGTTAGCAACAAAGCTATAATGTAAACTCTATGTTTTCCTACAAAAAAAGTAATATTTACTTAAAACTAGAATTATTGTAACCCTTATATTTGTTATAACCAAAAAACTAAATTTTAATATGACATTAATCAAATCAATATCAGGTATTCGAGGAACTATTGGCGGTAAAACAGGTGATAACCTTACACCTGTGGATGCCGTAAAATTTGCTTCGGCATACGGAACTTGGCTAAAAGAACATGCTGGTAAGGAAAAAATAACGGTAGTTATTGGGCGCGATGCTCGTATATCGGGACCCATGATACACAATCTTGTTATGAACACGCTTGTTGGTTTAGGGATTAACGTAGTTGATTTAGGATTATCTACAACACCTACCGTAGAGGTAGCTGTACCGTTGGAAAAGGCAGATGGTGGTATTATATTAACAGCTAGCCATAACCCAAAACAATGGAACGCTTTAAAGTTACTTAACGAGAAGGGCGAGTTTTTAAGTGGTGCTGATGGTGCTAAAATTTTGGAAATAGCGGAGGCAGAAGCTTTTGATTTTTCTGATGTAGATAGTTTGGGCGAGGTTACTACGAATGATGCCTATATGGATATTCATATTGATGAGGTATTGAATTTACCATTGGTAGATGCTGACCTTGTTAAAAAAGCAGGATTTAAAGTAGTTGTAGATGGTGTTAACTCATCGGGTGGTATAATAATACCAAAACTATTGGAGCAAATGGGTGTTGAGGTTGTAGAATTATACTGTGAACCCAACGGTCATTTTCCACACAATCCTGAGCCATTAAAAGAGCACCTTACCGATATTTGCGATCTTGTGGTAAAAGAGAAAGCACACTTTGGTATTGTAGTGGATCCTGATGTGGATCGTTTGGCATTTATATCAGAAGATGGCGAAATGTTTGGCGAAGAATACACATTGGTAGCTTGTGCCGATTATGTGTTAAGCAAAACACCTGGCAATACGGTATCGAATATGTCATCATCGAGAGCGCTACGCGATATTACTCAAAAACATGGTGGTAGCTATGAGGCTAGTGCCGTAGGTGAGGTTAATGTAGTAACCTTAATGAAGAAAAATAATGCCATAATTGGTGGCGAAGGTAACGGTGGTATTATTTACCCAGAGTTGCATTACGGTCGTGATTCGTTGGTTGGGGTAGCCTTGTTTTTAACCTACCTTGCGGAGAATAACATCAAATCAGTAGCTAATTTAAGAGCTTCGTATCCGCAATATTATATGAGTAAGAATAAAATTGAGTTAACGCCACAAATAGATGTAGATGCGATACTAAAAGGCATGGAAGCTAAATATGCTAATGAAGAAGTATCTACTGTTGATGGTGTAAAAATTGATTTGGCTGAGGAGTGGGTGCACTTGAGAAAATCGAATACGGAGCCAATTATTCGTATTTATACCGAAGCACACACACAACAACAGGCTGATGCCCTTGCACTGCGCGTTATTAACGAAATAAAAGAAATAGCAGGAATATAATATAGTATCTACTTTTCACGTAAATAAAAAATCCCAGAAGCAACTCTGGGATTTTTTATTTATTCTTTAAACCATCTGTAATACAGTATACCTACGTACTCGTGTAGTGCTTTTTCGGTTTGTTTTGCTTTAGATGTTGAAGGCCACCAATTATACAACGCTGTTTCAGGATCTTTCTTTATACTGTAATCAGCAGGTGCTGGTATGGGGTGTAACCCCTGTTTTTTAAATGTTTCCATAGCTCTTGGCATGTGCGAGGCACTTGTAACCAATATAAATTTCTTTTTAGTACCAAAGCGTTTTTTAAAGGCAACAGCCTCGTCCCAAGTAGTGGCAGGCTCGGTAAGCATAATAGTATCTTTAGCCTGCACACCTAGCGTTAACGCTGCTTTTGCCATAACTTCGGCTTGTGATACTTTGCCAATTTTGTTACTATAACCAGAAAATATTAGTGTTGTGCCCTCCATTATAGTATAAATACGTATACCCTCTACCAACCTGCTTAATGCAGGTTCCGATAGTTTGTGAACTTCATTCATATTAGCATCTTTCGTATGCCCACCTCCTAAAACTAGCACAGGCAGAGATTTAGCTATTTGTCTGTTTTTAATGGGGTGGTATTGTTGCTCTAAACCACGCAACATATATACGGGTAGTGGCGATAATGTAAATAAAAACATATTTATAAAACCGAGCATTAAAAAAAAACGGGTTGCTTTTTTACGCTTTAATTTATAGCATAAAAATGCTATTGTTATTATAATCCAGAACAATACTATAGGACTTAAAACTTTGCTCATGGTTGTTTTGTGTTTTGCGAGATTGTAAAAATAAAAAAATCCTGCCCGTTAAGGCAGGATTAAAACTAAAACTGGAAATGAAAAATTACTTAACGATTAATTTTTTCACGATACCTTCGGATGTTTTTATAATGTACATACCCGAAGCCATTTTGGTTGTGTTAATTTTTAATGCTTGTTTTGCTGAGTGTATTAACTTACCATTTAAGTCGTACACATCAACATCTGCAACACGATTGAAGTAAACAATACCATCGTTTGCTGGGTTAGGGAATATTGTAAATGTTTTAGGTGCATATTCAAAATCGGTAGTACTTAAATTAGTAGTATCTACTTCGAATATGGTAAGAGTTCCGCTAACCTCATTAGCAACAATAACGTAGTTTTTATCGTTAGGACTATCGTCGCTACTAATAAAGGTAATGCCTTCTGGTGCGTGGTCACCTTCAAATGCTGTAGTATTTCTAGTATTCTTATAATCTGCAAATACGGGGTTAGCAGGGTCGGTAACATCATATACCATTACACCACCAACGCGCTCCAGACCGATAAATGCAAAGGTACGATTTGAAATAGTTCCTAAAACAACTCCTTCTGGTTCAGGACCTTTAGCACGGCTTCTTCCTTTAAAGTTGTTTTCATCATTATCGGAATTAAAGATGGCACTAAAGTTAGGATGGTTGGCAATATACATTTCAAAATCGTCTCCACTATCAAATACGATGTCTTTAGTATCAGCATTGAATATTGAGAATGAGCGCGAACCTACACAGTAAATCTGGTCAAAGTCTGTATCTCCGTCGCTATCACCGTTAAGGTTGGATACTCTAAAACGACCTGCATTAAAATCTTGCATTAGCATTTCCGCTTGTGGGTATGCTGCTGCATCAAGCATGTAATCGTCGTTGCCAATAGTTGTTCGCTCCTCAAAGTCACCATACTCTTTCTCGTCACCTTCGTTTGCCGTAATTATGTAATTAGTGCCGTTTACATTGTATGTAGCCAAGGCATCAGGAATGTAGTAGGCTTGTACTGGCCAGTTGGCAATAAGTATTTCGCTATTTCTGTCAGATATATCAAAACCGTTACCAGGTGCATTCATATCTTTAGTACCTAACGCCCAAATGTCTACCAATGTGTTGTTGTTTAGGTTAATTACAGCAATGGCGTTGTTTTCTTGTAGTGTTATCCATGCTGTTTCTGAGTTAGCACTTACAGCAACATATTCTGGTTCTAAATCTTGTGATAATGTGCTTGCAGTATATAATTTTCTTACACCATTTGCAATAAGCGTTGCTTCTTGTGCATTGTATGCTGTAAAATCTATTGTAGTAACGTTTGCATTTGTTAGTGAAGCTATATCACCTGTTACATCTATTATGCTTACAGAACCTTCGGGGTCTATCGTATAATCTTCGTTAGGTTGTCCTTCGTTAGCTGTAAGTACTTTAGTACCGTCTGGAGTAAATACAACATTGTCGGGTAATGCTCCTACTGTTACTTGGCTTAGGAATGTACCGTCGGTATCAAAAAATACTACTGAACCATTTAGTTGTTCGTCATCATTTGGCGATGCAACAGCTACTATACCGTTGTGTACTGCTACACTGGTAATACCACCGTAAGCACTCATATCTACAGACATTACTATAGTTGGTGCTTCTGGGTTAGAGAAATCGATAATATCAAGAAATCCTTCATCGGCACTTGTTGTAAATAAACGTTGTGAACCTGCATCGTACGATACAATTTCGCATGTGCTGTTGCCTGTACCCGATGGGTCGAAACTACCAATATAATCAAGCTCAATATCTTGGCTTGGTTGTGGTGCCATACGGTCGTTATCCTTAATGTATATTGTAATTAGTGTTTCGCCAACAATTTCAACAGCGTTATTGTTTTCAAGGCTTAATACAAAGTATTCTGCTTGTTGCTCTTCTTCAGTATCGTCAATAATAGGAATACTAATGATTTGTGTTAAATTACTAGTGCCTGTAAAGTTTAGTGTTGTTGTTGTGTATGTAAAATCGGTATCGTTTGCGGTACTAAATGGCGACGTTTTTAAAACAACATCTACAGATGCTATACTAGGGTTAAGTAGGCTTAGTGTTACATTTATTGTTCCTGCATCTTCATTAACAACCATGTAATCCATATCGAAAGCTATTTCGGTATTGTATCCAAAACTAAACTCATAAGCGCATGCCATTACTAATCCAGCAGTATCTTCAACGTTATTTACCGTAAGTTGGTAATCAGAACCTACTTCGAAAGCTGTTGTATAGTTAAGCGTTACTACGTTACCGTTTACAGTGGCATTATCTAAACCAGCTATACCAGTATAGTTTACTATTGATGTAGCCGATGCCATATTTAGTTCGTTGTTGAATGTTATTTGTATTGTAGTATTGTTAACTACAGTAACTTCTTGTACGGTTGGTGCACTCGGAAAGTTCCATGTTGGCCATGTTTGTGCTGGTGTTCCAGCAGCTGTACCTACCCAGTTAGCAGGGTTGAATATTGCCATTTTAAGGTCAGGAATTAAACCTGCTTGCGTACCATTGTAATAGGCATTTACCGTATTACCCTCTACATTATCTGGAGCGGTAGAAAGGTTAATGGAGCTAACACTATCTGTAAGTCCTAAAGGTAGCATGGACTCATTGCCTCCGCATGACGTATTATCTACTAGCCAAGCGTTAGATGACATTGCCGTAATGTAGTTTGGCATTGCTGCCGAACCTGTGTATATAATAACTTGGTCGCCATTGGAGCTAAGCCCAAAGTCATTACCTGTTACTTCTCCTAAGTTTGATGTTTTTTCTCCTGTTTGTATGGTAATTACAGTTCCAGCAGGTACGCAACTTGTAGCTGTCCACATAAGGGCGTCTTCACATTGTGGTTGTGCATTGCTAGTGTATTTAGAGTCTGTAAGGAATATAAATGTACCTTCAGTAATATCAACAAAAGTAATAATAGCAACCTCATCCTCTGTAGCAGAAGCGTTCATTCTGTAAGCCACTACGGCCATATCGCCAGGAGCAAATGCTGTTTGTAATGCTATAGTATTAAATGTTGCTGCTTGCGTATCTGTTACAGCATTATCGCTCATATCCTCAACAGTGTTACCCAACAACGCAACATAGTACTGTTGGTTGTTCATTAAATTAACTGTTGGCATAATTGTTATAGTATTATTGGCATAGGTAGTTGTAAATGGTACTGCCATACCATCGGCATCATCCAAACGAAGCTCTACTACTGATGCCGCATTAGCATCTGTAATAGGCGTATCATTTATAAGTCGTACAGGCTCGTTAAAAGCAATTTCTAATGTACCATCTACTGCTACAAAATTGGCTTCATTGGCAGGGGTAAGTATAGCAAGTGGTGCTGTAGTATCGTCTACACCGTCCATAAGCGTACCCATTACGGTAAGATTGTCAAATCTGTTATTACCACTGCTTCCTGCTGCGTTTTCGCCACCAAAATCAATCTTAAAGATAAAATCAGCGTTATTTTCTACACCATCAATACCCGAAAAGTCAACAGTTACCAAACCATAATCTTCAGTAGGGAAAAAGGTAGTTGTTGTAAGCCCTGTGTTACTATAGTTATTGCCACCATCTAGGCTATAGCTATAGTACTGCTCTGTAGCGCCCGAACTTGTTCTTCTGGTAGCAAAAGCTACCGTTACGTTTTCGTAACCTGTAGTTGGGAATTCGATTACTAACGAGCGGGTATTACTTGGATTTCTAGGACGTAGCCCGTTTCCTGCGGGTGAACCGTTTTGTGCATTTAAAATATCACCTGATACCTCATCCATATAACCATCTCCAGTACCAGGGTAGGTTATTTGTGGTGTTCCAGCTACTATAGAGTAGTCGGCAGCAACGGTTTCAATTTCATCTGTTACATCATTAAAATTCCAGTAGTGCATTAATTCTTGCGCACTTGATACGAATGTTACCATACAGAAAGCCAGTAACATAAGCATTTTTTTAGTGTAGTTGTTTAACATGGTTATGTAGTTTGTTAATAATAGCCACAAATCTCCATTTTGTACTTTAACTAATTATTAGTTAAAAATAACTACTACATTAACTTACTATTACGTAATGTATATTGAATGTAAAATTCACCGCAACGGCTTTATAATTACATAACTTTACTGCTTATTGTTTGTTTTTATGATATTGATATACTGTTAAGTAATAATAGTAAACAACAAGGGAGCAACTGTAGAGTTGCTCCCTTGTTAGTATGGTATTTATATAATAACTATTTATATGGCATTTACTATAGCAATAAAATCATCTGCTTGTAATGCCGCACCTCCTATTAAACCACCATCTACATCGGGTTTAGAGAATATTTCGTTGGCATTGGCAGGTTTTACACTACCGCCATATAATATGGATGTTGCATTGGCAACGCTTTCGCTGATGTTTTCTTTTAGCAACGTACGTATAAAGGCATGCATTTCCTGCGCTTGCTCTGGCGATGCTGTTTCGCCTGTACCAATTGCCCAAACGGGCTCGTAGGCTAATACAATATTTGACCACTGATTTTCGCTAATATGAAACAAGCCTTCTTTTAACTGCGATGCTACTACATTAAAATGATTTCCAGATTGTCTGTCCGCCAACTCTTCACCAAAGCAAAATATAATAGTAAGGTTGTGTTTTAGTGCTGTATTTACTTTTTCGGCAAGTAAACTATTGGTTTCGCCAAAATAAGCTCTCCTTTCAGAGTGTCCTAAAATTACCGTATTTACATTAATGCTTTTAAGCATTCCTACTGCCACTTCGCCTGTATAGGCACCGCTTTCGGCTTGGTGCATGTTTTGTGCAGCAACAATTACATTACTTCCTGCAGTTTGCTGTACGGCAGCCTGTAGGTTAACAAATGTAGGTGCTACTACTATTTTGGTTGTAGTTTCTGCTGGTTTTTTTGCTAATAACGCCTCTAGCAAATCGGAGGTTTGCTTACTGTCATTATTCATCTTCCAGTTTCCGGCAACAATCTGTTTTCTCATTATTTAAGCTTATTTAAGGTGTTGATTATTTTTTCGTCGTCAGCCTCTTTTGCGTAGTACATAGCTATATTACGCTCTTTATCTACTACAAGGTAACGCGGAATCCAGTCTAACTCTATTGAATTTCTAAAAGCACCATTTTTATACTCATCATGCCCTAAAAAGTAGTGCTCTCCTCTTACATCATATTTATCGATACCCGTTTTCCAAGCATCGGGCGTTTTATCATACGATAAAAACAGGTAAGCCACCTCAGGAAATTGCTCTTGCAATGCTTTTACTTTCGACATTCCTTTAATACAGTCGGGGCACCACGATGCCCATACATCTATAACAATTACTTTTCCTTCGTATTGGTTCAATACATCTTTAAACGACATTTCTGTACCGTCAATGTACGTCATTTTATCCTGTAAGGCTTCTTCGGTAAAACTAGTTGGTTCTTCTTTTTTGGTACATGCTACTATAGTAAGTAGTAACATGGGTAGTAATAGCATTTTGTTCATTATTTTTTAAATTTCGATTAACCTAACAAACTTACACAGTTATTTACTAAACATCGTTATAGTTTTGTGAAATTATTGAAGGCGTATTTTAGGGTCGAGCCAAGCATAAATAACATCTACCAGAATATTAATTAATACAAACGTGGTGGCTATAACTAATACGGCACCCATAATTACGGGTAAATCCAGTGTGTTTAATGCCTCAACAATTTCTTTACCTAAACCGTTCCACCCAAAAATATACTCTACAAAAACAGCTCCTGCCAGCATGGATGCAAACCAACCCGATACGGCTGTAACTACAGGGTTTAATGCATTTTTTAGGGCGTGTTTCCGTATAATACGAATTTCGCTCAGTCCTTTGGCACGTGCTGTACGGATGTAATCCTGCCCCATAACTTCTAACAATGAGTTTCGCATTAGTTGTGTTACCACCCCAATAGGGCGAATGCCGAGTACTATAGCGGGTAGTATTAAATTTTTCCACTGTATATAAATACCTTCGCCAAAATCGTCTACTTCGTATAAGCTACCCGTCATGTTTAGGTTGGTGTATTGATGCAGTAAAAAGCCAAATATCCAAGCAAACAATATTGCCGAAAAAAAAGAGGGCAAACTCATACCCAACGTACTAATTAGGGCAATTGCCCTATCTAGCCAAGTATCTTTATTAAGTGCAGAAATAATACCGAGTAGTATACCCATAATAATAGCAATGGTAATAGCACTAAATGCTAATACTATAGTGTTGGGTAAGGTATCGCCAATTACTTGTGTTACCTTTTTACCACTTTTCTGGAAGCTCTCGCGTAAATAAGGTGTTTTTACTACTGTGGTTGTAGTACCCATTGTAAATAATGGTGCTGCGTTGTATTTTCCTTTTAATAAATAGGTATAATCGCCTTTTGTAGTACTATGGAACGAAATAGGAGATAAGTCGTTTAAATAGTACAAATACTGTGTACTTACGGGTTTATCAAACCCATATTTTTTTTTGATGATAGCTAATTGCTCCGAGTTTTCATTCTGGTCGAGCATCATACGGGCAGGGTCGCCAGGCAGTACCGTAAACAAAAAGAATATAACCGTTACTACTCCAAAAAGTGTGAGTAGTGCGTAGCCTATTTTTTGTAAAAAGTACTTGAGCAAACGAAAATTATTTTATTGCCGAAGCGGGTTTGTTTAACGATTCCATCAACTCATCGGCAACAAACTCCCTTTCGTTAATACCATCCCATTGGTTAACTACGTTACCATTCCAAAGGTAAATAACACCAGGAGTATCGTTTTCGTCGCCTAAAATTTTCCAGAAGTTTACAATATCCAATACCTTATATGGATATTCTGCGCCAGCATATTCAAAAAACTCAGGAATTAAATCGGCTTCCTCATCCATAAATAGTACTCGAATTTCAGGAAAATCTTCATTTTCGCGCTTCATCTTGGTAAGTTGTTTGGCAGTATCTTTACAATGTTCACATCCAGGTGCAAAAATGGCAAGTATTTTTTTATTTTTATCAATATTGGGGAAGTACGCCGAGTAGTCCGATTTTACTGCCGCAGGTCCATCGCCTGTTGTTACCTCTACTTCGTTGCCTTCAATTAGATTGCCTACTACAGTAGTTTGTGGCTGAATTGGGGCAAGCATAAATACCGCTAATATACTGGCAAATGTAACAGTTGTAAGTACCCAGAAGTTTCTTTGGTCGTTGCCTTTTGGTAATAATTTTTGCAAGTACACCAATAATACTATAGCAATTACATTTTTTATAATAGCTTCAATAGGCGTCATAGGTAGTAGGCTACCAAAACAACCGCAGTTACCGCTATTACCACCATTTTGAATGGTTTCTATACTTAGGTGTGCAGTAAACACTAAAAGCATTAGTATGGTAGCTGGTATAACCAGTTTTTTTAAAAAATGGGGTTGTAGCAGTAGTAATCCCAAAGCCAACTCTAACCCGATTAATATTCGTGAAAAATACGGTGCAAAACTTTCCGAGAAGCCCATTACATACAATTGCTTTACCTCGAACGTAGTAATAGCAAAATAGGGTGAAGGATACATTTTGGCTACTGCCGAAATTAAAAATAAAAATGCTACAATTATTCTTAGTAGTACAGGCAAATATTTCTTCATAGCTTGTAGGTTAATCTAAAAGTTTATCAAATATAACGCTTAATAACAGTACAACTTGTTAATGAGTTGTTATTGCCCAAAGCCCATATGGATTAAGGCAAAAACGGCATAATTAATCATATCCTGATAGTTGGCATCAATCCCTTCCGATACTAATGTTTTTCCTTTATTATCTTCAATTTGCTTTACACGAAGTATTTTCTGCAAAATTAAATCGGTTAACGAGCTTACCCGCATATCGCGCCAAGCCTCACCATAATCATGATTTTTAGCTTCCATTAAACTTTTGGTGATTTGTATTTTTTCGTCGTATAGTTGTACAGCCTCATCTGCGTTAAGGTCGGGTTGTATGGCAATACCTCTGTCCAGTTGTATTAAGGCCATTACCGAATAGTTTATTATACCTATAAACTCGCTAGTTTCATCTTCATCTACCTTGCGTATATCGTTCTCTTGTAGGCTACGTATGCGTTGTGCTTTTATAAAAATTTGGTCGGTAAGCGACGGTAAACGCAATATGCGCCATGCACTTCCATAATCTTTCATTTTCTTACCATACAGCTCCCTGCAATGGTTAATTACGCTGTCGTATTCGGCGGATGTATTACTCATTTAAGTACTATCTTTGTGTAAAAATTCAAATGTAGTAAAAAACGCTCCAAACCCAAAGGAGCAATGCAAAATACACCCTATGCTTATTAACTGTAAAGGCAACCTCATCGACCTCGCACAACCCAGAGTAATGGGTGTAGTAAATTGTACACCCGACTCTTTTTACGATGGCGGAAAATATAAGAATGAAAATGATTTTTTGAAGCAAACAGAACGAATGCTAAACGAGGATGCCGATTTTATTGATATTGGTGCGTATTCCTCCCGACCTAATGCTGACTTTGTATCTGTTACTGAAGAATTACAACGTATAGTGCCCGTAGTGGAACTTGTTTTAAAACATTTTCCAGAGGCATTAATCTCTATAGATACTTTTAGGGCTGAAGTTGCAAAAACTTGTATAGATACTGGTGCAGCTATCGTAAACGATATCTCGGCAGGCATGCTCGATGAGAAGATGCTGGAAACCGTAGGAAAACTGCAAGTACCTTATATTATGATGCATATGCGGGGCACCTCACAAACCATGCAAACCCTAACGCAGTATGATGATATTATAAAAGAGATGCTATTTTATTTTTCGGAACGTAGTGCTGCCGCCCAAAAGTGTGGTATAAACGATATTATTATAGACCCTGGTTTTGGTTTTGCTAAAACTTTAGCGCAAAATTACCAAGTAATGCAAAAACTGGAGTTATTTAAAATGACGGAATTACCGATATTGGCAGGCGTATCGCGAAAATCGATGATTTATAAGTTGTTGGAAACGAAGCCAGAAGAAGCCTTAAACGGCACTACGGTGTTAAATACTATTGCGTTAACCAAAGGTGCTAATATACTGCGTGTACACGATGTAAAGGAAGCGGTAGAAGCGATAAAGATTATGATGAATTTTGAGTTTTAAATTTTAAATTAAAAAGTCATAATTCAACATTTAAAACTCAAAATTCAGAATAATTTATTGATGATGATACGGCTCATTCCTTAAAATAGTAAAACCCCTGTATAGCTGCTCTATAAAAAACAAGCGTACCATTTGATGTGAAAACGTCATGGCAGATAATGCTATTTTACCCTGTGCTTTTTGATATACGGCATCCGAAAAACCGTACGGACCACCAATTACAAATACGAGTGTTTTAATGCCCGAATTCATCTTTTTTTGTAATTCTTTAGAGAAGCCCACGCTGCTAAAACTCTTACCATTTTCGTCCAATAGAATAAGTTGGTCAGTAGGGGACAGCTTACCCAAAATAAGCTCACCTTCTTTTTCCTTTTGCTGCGCCTCACTAAGGTTTTTTACATTCTTAATATCAGGAATTATCTCTAAATCAAATTTTACATAAAACGATAAACGCTTCATATAATCATCTATAAGCGTTTGTAAAGCCTTATTATCAGTTTTGCCTACGGCTACGAGTTTTATGTTCATTAGCTGTTTATCATTGCAATAAAATCATCTTCACTTATTATGGGTATCCCTAGTTTTTCGGCTTTCTCTAGCTTGGCAGGTCCCATATTGGCGCCTGCAACCACATAGTTGGTTTTAGAGGATATAGAGCTACCTACTTTACCACCGTTATCTTCTATAGCTTTTTTAAGTTCGTTACGCGATAGTTTTTCAAATACGCCTGATACGACCAATGTTTGACCTGCCAACTTATTACTAACTGTAGTATCTTCTGTTTCCTGTATTTCAAGTTGCACGCCATAGGTTTTAAGCCTGTCAATAAGTTCTCGGTTTTTTTCATTCGCAAAAAAGTCAACAACGCTCTGTGCAATGCGTTCGCCAATTTCATCTACCAGCACCAAATCCATAAGTGTAGCGGTGGCAAGGTTATCAATGTTTTTGTAATGTTTGGCTAACTTTTTGGCTACAGTTTCGCCCACATACCGAATACCCAATGCGTACAATACCCTTTCGAAAGGTATTTCTTTTGATTTTTCGATGCCATTGATGAGGTTCTCTGCCGATTTTTCTGCCATACGCTCCAACGGTATAACTTGCTCCTTTTTAAGTTCGTATAAATCGGCATAATTGGTAATTAAACCATTATTGAAAAGCAAAGCAACTGTTTCGCCTCCCAAACCTTCTATATCCATAGCTTTACGCGAAATATAGTGCTGTATTCTTCCTACTATCTGCGGAGGGCATCCGTAAAAGTTAGGGCAATAGTGTTGCGCTTCGCCTTCTTTTCGTATTAATGCCGTTTCACATTCAGGGCAATGCGTTATGTATTTTGTTTTGGCAGAGTTGGCAGGGCGTTTCTCAAAATTAACCTTAATAATTTTTGGGATTATTTCGCCTCCTTTTTCAACAAATACGGTGTCGCCTTCGCGTACATCCAATTTAGCAATTTGGTCGGCATTATGCAAAGAGGCACGTTTTACTATAGTACCTGCCAATTGTACAGGCTCTAAGTTAGCAACGGGTGTTATAGCACCCGTACGACCTACTTGATACGTTATGGCGTGTAATATTGTGGTGGCTTGCTCGGCTTTAAACTTATAGGCTATTGCCCATCGGGGCGATTTTGCCGTATAGCCCAATTCTTCTTGATGGTTAAGGTTATTTACCTTAACTACTACGCCATCGGTTTCGTAAGGTAATTCGTGTCGGTGTGTATCCCAATAGTCTATAAATTCAAAAACCTCATCTATAGTAGTAGCGAGTTTAGCTTCTTTAGGCACCTTAAAACCCCATTCGCGTGCTTTTTCGAGCCCCTCAAATTGGGAGGTAATAGGTAAATTATCTCCTACCATAGCATACAACAAGCAATCTAACGGACGTTTGGCTACTAATGCGCTATCCTGTAGTTTTAAACTTCCAGACGCTGTATTACGGGGGTTGGAGTAGGGTGTTTCGCCAATTTCAATGAGTTCCTGATTCATTTTAGCGAAACCTTCTAAAGGTAAAATGATTTCGCCTCTAATCTCAAAGCGCTCAGGGTAGTTTCCTTTAAGTTTTAACGGTACAGATCGTATGGTTTTTACATTATTGGTAATCTCGTCCCCTTGGAAACCATCGCCACGTGTAACGGCTTTGGCTAACTTCCCATCCTCATAGGTTAAACTAATGGATGCGCCATCGTATTTTAACTCACAGGTATAAGTAACATTATCTGTACCCAACCCCTTGTGTACGCGTTGTTCCCAATCTTGTAACTCCTCTTTGGAGTAACCGTTATCCAACGAGTACATACGGTGTTCGTGCTGTATCGTTTCGAAATTTTTAGTAATACTACCACCTACACGTTGGGTAGGGGAGTCGGCATCAAAATATTCGGGGTGCTTTGCTTCAAGCTCTTGTAGTTCTTTTAGTTTTTGGTCAAACTCAAAGTCCGTTATAACAGGTGCATCAAGCACGTAATAGTTATGGTTATGCTCACGAAGTTCATCGCGTAATGTAGTTATTTGTTGCAGAATATCCATATACTGGGGTTTGTTGCCTGCTAATTTAGCTAAACTTTATTGAATGTTAAAACGCTAAAAAAGCCAAACTAAGTGTTGGCTTTTTAACTTCTGAATATCTTGGGTTTATACTAAAACATATCTTCGAGCTGCTTGTAAAGTACACCCTCGCTTAGTATTGCACCTTGCTGTACAAGGTTGAATATTTCGGCATTTCGGTCTTCTCCAAATGGTTTTGTACCACGCGATACTTTTACTTCTTCAGCAAATATATTTTCGCTTAACCATTGTAGTCCTTCTGGCGTAAGGAAATCAGCACTTGCAGTGTGGGCATGTATAATAATGCTTTCCATTTTTTCTTTACCCATTTTAAATAAAAAAATGTGGTTTTTGGAGTAATGCTCTAACCACTCGGCTTTATCGAGTACCGCTTCCCATATCATATCGCTAAATACATCAATTTCTTGCTCGGCAACTTCTGGTTTTTCCTCCTTTAGTGTATCCCATTCTGTTTTATCTATTTGTTGTGATGCTAAAAAACGAATAAATTCTGGGTGTAACTCTTCGAGTTGTTCTTTGGTAAGGCGTGTGTATTTCATATTATGTGTTTTTAAGCCACGAATTATACTGATTACTCTAAATTTATTAGTTATAATAGGTGCGATTAAGCAGTTTTAGGCTAAAATTATATATAAAAAAAGCCTTCCCAGTTAAAGGAAGGCTTTTTATATAACACTAATAATTACTCTTGTTCGGCAACAATTTCGTAAGGAAGCTCAACGATAACTTCGCGGTGAAGCCTAACGTTTGCTGTATATTTACCAGTACGTTTTACGATACCACTTGTAATATACTTTTTATCGATACTATGTCCGTTTTTCTCTAATGCTTCAGCAATATTTGCATTGGTTACAGAACCAAATAATTTATCGCCTCCTGCTTTAGCAGTAATTTTTATCTCTAAACCTTTAAGTGCTTCAGCGGTAGTTTTTGCATCGTCTACCATTTTTTGCTCTTTAAAAGCTCTTTGCTTTAAGTTCTCAGCTAGTACTTTTTTAGCTGTAGGAGTTGCCATGTGTGCAAATCCTTGTGGGATTAAAAAGTTACGACCATATCCTGGTTTTACTGTAACAATATCATCTTTAAACCCTAAATTCTGTACGTCTTGTTTAAGTATAAGTTCCATAATATTGCCTCCTTTTTATTTTAATAAATCAGCCACATATGGCATTAATGCTAAATGACGTGCTCTTTTTACGGCTACAGATACTTTTCTTTGGTATTTTAAAGAAGTACCAGTAAGACGGCGAGGAAGTATTTTACCTTGCTCGTTTACAAACTTTAGTAAAAAGTCAGGATCTTTATAATCTATATACTTGATACCTGATTTTTTGAAACGGCAATACTTTTTAGCCTTGTTTGTCTCTATATTTAAAGGTGTAAGATATCTGATATCTCCATCTTTTTTTCCTTTAGCTGACTGCTCTATACTTGCCATAACTTAGTTTGCTTTAGCTTTTAGTTTTTCTCTTCTTCTTTCTGCCCATGAGATAGCGTGCTTATCCAAAGTAACAGTTAAGAAACGCATAATTCTTTCGTCACGTCTAAACTCAGTTTCAAAGCCAACTAAAATATCAGCTGGAGCTTTAAATTCAAATAGGTGGTAAAAACCACTTTTCTTGTGCTGGATTTCGTAAGCTAGTTTTTTTAAGCCCCAATCCTCTTTAGCTACCATCTCGGCCCCTTTTGAAGTAAGATAATCCTCAAATTTACTTACTGTTTCCTTTACCTGGGTTTCAGATAAAACGGGATTCAAGATGAAAACAGTTTCATAGTTGTTCATAATGATATATAATTAATTGTAAAAATTGGCTGCAAAAATAGTGCTTTTTATTTAAATAACAATGCGTAAAATAGATTTTTTGTAGTTATAAAAACGCTTTTTTTTTGTTTATATTTGTAATCATCCCAACCAATAAAGAATACAATTTTACTGAAACCTTTTTACTAACCGACCTGAATAATGAAACTTAACTGTGTAGTTGTTGACGACAGCACCATACATAGAATTACTATTGCCAAATTAGCTAATGAGCATCCTGACCTTGATCTTGTTGGAGATTTCTCTAATGCTTCCGAAACGCGCAAATGTATTCTGAACAAGACTGTCGATTTAATTTTTTTAGATATCGAAATGCCTGTACAAAGCGGCTTTGACTTGCTTGATGGACTAAAAACAAGACCTCAAATTGTTTTTGTCTCGGCTAAGTCAGACTATGCCTTGCGTGCTTTTGATTATGCCGCTATTGATTATTTACATAAACCTATAAAAAAAGATCGTTTTAATAAAGCGGTTGAAAAAGCTATAGAACTGCACCAAATGAAAAAAGAAACTCCTGAAGATGAAGGGGAATTTATTTTTGTGAAGAGCAATCTGAAAAATCTTAAATTATATATTGGGCGCATTAAATGGGTAGAAGCCCTTGGCGATTATATAAAGATTATTACGGAAGATGGTACGCATTTAGTACTATCTACCATGAAAGCTTTTGAAACACAATTACCTAGCGATAATTTTTTACGTGTTCATAAGTCATTCATCATTAATATCTCTAAGGTAGAGCGTTTTAATAGTAGGTTTGCCGAAATAGGAAGTACACAAATTCCGCTTAGCCGAAACCGCAAGGAAGATTTGGCAAAAGCCGTAAACAAAGCATCACAATCTCAATAAGGGTCTACGTTAACCGATATCCTTACAGCCCTATATTGCGCTACAGCCTCAAAACTCTGTAGCGCTTTACTTATTATGCCTTTATTACTTGGTAACGATGTGCCTTGTGGTACTTTTATCATTATAGTGCGTAGGTACTGGTTACGTATTTTACTTATTCTAGGCTCTTCTGGACCGAGTACGGGTACCTCGAGGTTTTGCGATAATACGTTGTACAGCCACATTGCTGCATTTTTGAGTTTCTCGTAATCTTTATGTTTTAGTGTAAGGCGTACCAGCTTATAAAATGGCGGGTATTTAAAATTGTGTCTTTCGTATACCTGCTCTTTGTACATACCATTGTAATCGCTGTTGCTAACTTGTTGTATTACATTATGTAGCGGATTATAAGTTTGT
This sequence comes from Flavobacterium litorale, assembly GCF_019613795.1. Classification (NCBI taxonomy): domain Bacteria; kingdom Pseudomonadati; phylum Bacteroidota; class Flavobacteriia; order Flavobacteriales; family Flavobacteriaceae; genus Flavobacterium; species Flavobacterium litorale. The sequence goes on along the minus strand of NZ_CP080429.1, from coordinate 2,436,495 downwards.
ATCATTACCTTGCCTCTAATGTCTTTACGTCCTGCTCGTCCTGCAACTTGTACCATCATTTGGTAAGCGCGCTCAAAAGCTCTAAAATCAGGCTGATAGAGCATGTTATCAGCATTTAATATCCCAACAAGGTGCACATTATCAAAATGAAGCCCTTTGGCAAGCATTTGTGTACCCACCAGTATATCTACTTCTTGGTTTTTAAACGCAGTAATAATTTTCTCGTAACTGTACTTACCACGCGTCGTATCTTGATCCATACGTGCTGCATTTTTATCAGGAAATAGCGTTTTAAGTTCAGCCTCTATTTGTTCTGTACCAAAACCTTTGGTAGACAGGTCTGGCGAGTGGCATTCGTGGCAATGGGTAGGCTTAGCAATGTTATGCCCACAGTAGTGGCAACGCAATTGATTTTTGTATTTGTAATAAGTAAGGCTAACATCGCATTGTGGGCATTGGGGTACGTGTCCGCACGTTATACACTCTACCCAAGGCGAAAATCCTCTACGATTTTGGAATAGTATTACTTGTTTTCCTTCGGATAGTGTTTCGGTTATCGCCGTAATCAGCTCGTCACTAAAATGCCCTGTCATTCGCTTACGTTTGTACTTATCCTTTAAATCTACCAATACAATTTCTGGAGGCATTACATTACCGTAACGCTCTGTAAGTGCTACATAGCCGTACTTATTGTGGGTTGCATTGTAATAACTCTCTATACTTGGGGTTGCAGAGCCTAACAAAACTTTAGCTTTATGGTAGCCTGCTAATACTATGGCAGCATCGCGTGCATGGTATCGTGGTGCGGGGTCGTACTGTTTAAATGTTTGTTCGTGTTCTTCATCTATAATAATGAGCCCTAGTTTTTGGAAGGGTAAGAATAACGCCGAGCGTGCACCAATAATTACCTTTGCTTTATTGGAGCCTTGTAATGTGTGTTGCCATGTTTCAATCCGCTCGTTATTGGTGTATTTTGAGTGGAATACAGCTACTTGGTTGCCAAAATAGGCAGTAAGCCGTACTACCAATTGTGTTGTTAATGCTATTTCGGGGAGTAGGTACAATACTTGCTCTACTTTGTTAATATAGCTTTCAATTAATTTTATGTAAAGTTCTGTTTTACCGCTGGATGTTATGCCGTGTAGTAACGTTACCTGATGATTATTAAAGTTTTTTTCTACGGCATTTAATGCTTCTAGTTGTTTTGTACTTAATGTAAAAGCAGCAGTATTACTTTCAGAGAATTGGATTCTGTCTTCTGCTAGCGTATAACTTTCAAAGATGTTCTTGTCTACTAACGCTTTTATAACACCAGATGATACTCCTGACGTTGCTGCTAGTTTTTTAGTAGTTATTGGTTTTTTAGTTGTAGCCTGTAACTGAAAATAGTGCAGAATAGCATCGCGCTGTTTTTGCGAACGCGATAATTTTTCTAGTAATTCGTTTAACTTTTCAGGAGCCGAATATTCAGGCTGTAGTTTAATATATTGGGTTGTTTTAGGCCTGTATTTTTCTTTGATTTCTTCCTGTAATGCTATAGCATTTACTGATAAAAGTTTGTTTATAATAGGTAGTACCGTTTTTTTGTTCAGAATATCCGATACTTCCTGTATTTTAATGGACGATTGTTTGCGTAAGGCATCATAAATTAGGTATTCGTCATCCGTTAACGTAGCTATTTCATTATACTCTTTTACAGGCGTTATTATGGTTTCGCTTTCTAAAATATACCCTGATGGCATTGCTGATCTGTATACATCGCCAATACTGCACATGTAATACCCTGCTATCCAATGCCAATGTTTTAACTGTATTTCGGTTACTATTGGTTTTTCGTCTAGTATTTGGTGTATTTCTTTGGCTTCGTATAGCTCTGGTGGATTTTGATGCAGCCCTGTAGCCAAAGCAGTATAAATTTTACTACGTCCAAAAGGCACGGCAATACGCATACCAGGCTGTATATAGTTAAATTCAGTTTGTGTAATGGCGTATGTAAATGGCTTGGGTAAGGCTAGTGGTAGTATTACTTCTACAAAATAGGGCATACAGTAGTATTTATTACAAATATAGGCTGCAAAAAGCATAAAAAAAACACCTCATAATTACAGAAGTGTTTTTTGTATATAAGTTTATACTGTTTATTATACGCGTATCCAAGTTTGGCTTCGCCCTATAAACGAGAAACCTAAATAACCTCTAACATCAAGTTTATCTTTGCCATCTAGTTTTATGGTACAACTGTATAGTTTTCCTTTGTTAGGGTCTAGTATATCGCCATCGGTATACTCATCACCATCTTTCTCAAGTCCTTTTATAATAACAAGTCCAAGAATAGGTTTGTTTTTATCGGCACCTTTACATTTGGTACATTTTGCCTCTCTTTTAGCAGGATTTAGTATCTCGACTACCTTACCGTATATTTTGCCATCTTTCTCGTAAATCTCTACAATAGATTTTGCTTCACCTGTTTCATCATCAATAGTTTTCCATTTTCCTGTAACCCCTTGCGCAGCGGCAGAGAGTATTCCAGCGGTAAAAACCAATAGTAGTGTTAGAAAGTATTTTTTCATAATAAAATGTTTTTGATTCTGTTAAATATATAAATTTTTTCGTTTCAATTTATGAATTAATGCGTTTAATTCGAAACCTAAAAGTAAAATAAAGCAGTTAATCCACAGGTATAACATTAATACAAGTAGTGTGCCAATAGAGCCATAAAGCTCATTATATTGTGCAAAACGTACTACGTATATACTAAATAAAAATGAGGTTACGCCAAATAATACAGTAGTTAAAACGGAGCCGTAGCTAAAAAAAGCAGCCTTTCGGGTTTCTCTGGCAGCAAATTTAAATAGTAAAGATGTAGCTGTTAACATCATGAGCATTAAAAACACGTAACGCCCTATTTCTAGCAAGTAAATATCGTCTGTTAAAAAACCATCATGGTCTATAACCTGTATTAATACCTCTAAGGTAATAATGGCAACTACTGTTACAATAAGTAGTACTGTAAATAGGAGCGATAGCCCTATGGCAACCACATATTGCTTAAAATAGGAGCGTTTTACGGTAATATGCAATGACGACTGAAAACCGCTTAGTATAGCATTCATCCCATTAGACATTAGTAATATAGCCAGCAAGATACCTGTAGATAGTAGCCCTTTGTTACTGTTCTCGGTAATATCCTTTATAATATCGGCTATAGCATCAAAGGTGTTTGGGGGTACGTTATCGGCAACAAATTGCAAAAAATCGTCCTGAAAATTATCAAGCGGAATGTAAGGGATAAGGTTTAGTATAAAAAGTGCAAATGGAAATAGCGACATAAAAAAACTAAATGCAATAGCGGCTGCCTTGGTTGAGGTTTCGCCTTTAACCACACCTGTAATATAAAGCTCTAGCATATGGTATAGCGTAAGTCCATCAGACCATGGTAGCTCTATACTTTTACCAAACCGTACAATGTGCTTTACTACGGGTATGCGTTCCAGTTTATGTTCTAATTCCGCACTCATTAAAGCGCTTTTAAGCTAAGATCCATATTGTATACGGAATGGGTTACTGCCCCCGATGAGATATAGTTAACACCACATTCGGCATACCCTCGCATATTACTTTCGTTAATACCACCCGACGATTCAGTAAGGCAGTAATTGCCAATAAGCTCAACCGCTTCACGCGTTTGGTCGTAATTAAAATTGTCCAATAGTATGCGGTAAACACCCTCGTTTTTCATTATCTCCCGTACTTCATCCAAGCTACGTGCCTCTACAATTATTTTTAAGTCACGATTATTCGTTTTCAGGTAATCCAACGTTTTTTGTATGGCGGGTGTAATACCACCTGCAAAATCGATATGATTGTCTTTAAGCATAATCATATCATACAACGCAAAACGGTGATTTTCGCCACCACCAATAGTTACTGCCCACTTTTCGAGTGCGCGTATACCTGGTGTAGTTTTACGGGTGTCGAGTATTTTAGTGTTTGTGCCCTCTAAAATAGCCACGTATTTTTTGGTTTTGGTAGCAATAGCACTCATACGTTGCATGGCGTTAAGTACCAACCGCTCTGCTTTTAGTATGGATTGCGAACTCCCTGAAACATGAAAAGCTACATCGCCGTATTTTACAGCCGAGCCATCTTCTATAAATACGTTTACGGTTAAGTTTGGGTCTACATAGTTAAATACTTGTTTGGCAAAGTTAACACCTGCCAAAATACCTTCATCTTTCACTAAAAGTTTGGCTTTACCCGTTGCATCGGCAGGTATGCAGGCGAGTGAACTGTGGTCGCCATCGCCAACATCTTCGCGTACAGCATTGGTAATTATTATATTGAGTTCTTCCTGAAATTGTTTTTCAGTAATCATGTTTTTCTGGTATTTGTTATTTAATAGCTAAAATAGGGGTTTTTTTGTGAAAACAGGAAGAATTATATCTTATAAAATACCTATTAACGGGTATTTTATTTTCAATTTAATCTATTTATTTTGGCGCTATACAATCAATATATATTAAAAATAAACAATATTTTTATGACCGTTAACAACAATAAAACAATTTTAGCAGTTTGTAATGCTGGAGGTAAAGGGAAAAGCAATACCCTAAGAGCATTTGCAAATTTGCTGTTAAGTACCTATCCAACATATAAGGCAATTTTTCCAATACCAATGGTAGTTCACGCTATAACCGATATTAGAGTTGTAGTTGAAATTAATGGTGTAATAATTGGCGTGGAAAGTCAGGGTGATCCTAATACAGGTTTGCAAGGGAAACTAACTGACTTAGCAATTAATTATAAATGTGACATTATAATATGTACCACTAGAACAAGAGGTGAAACCGTACGTGCTGTTAAACATGTGGCGAATACATATGGTTACGAAACTATTTGGACATCTACTTACCAAATAGTTGATAGAACCAAGCATATTTTAGTTAATGATTTGAAAGCAAAGCACATATTAGAATTGATACAATCTTTACAATTAATTTAGTTTAAGTTTTGTAATCTTTTTAGAAGTTTTATTAATTTTCGCTATTCATAATCAGTATTTTTGAATACCATCAACTTTTAATTGAGATAAGTTTATCCCACATTTATAGTTTTACTCTCAAAGCTCTTTCTGCCTTTCTCAAAATAAAAATCAATTTGCCCAACATTAATACCGTAGCAACCTACTTGGTTTATAAGTACATCGTTACCGTTAGCGTTTTGGGCTATATACGGCTTGCTTAAAAAGGTATGTGTGTGTCCACCAATAATAAGGTCGATATCTTTAGTGTTGCGTGCTATAACTTGGTCTGATACCTTGTCACTTTTTTTACCATAACTAAAGCCAAGGTGCGATAGGCAAATAATTAAATCGCATTTTTCTTCTTCTTTAAGCGTACGGCTCATATCTTGTGCTACGCCTATGGGGTCGTTGTATTGTACTTCCTTATACAAGCGTGGGTCAACCAAGCCCTGCAATTGTATGCCTAGCCCAAAGATGCCTATTTTAATGCCGTCTTTTACAAATGCTTTGTAGGGTTTTACAATACCGTCCAGCACCGAGTTTTTAAAACCGTAGTTTGCCGATACAAAATCGAATTTTGCATGGGGTAGTTGCTTGTAAAAACCTTCTATACCGTTATCAAAATCATGATTACCTAGCGTAGCAAGGTCGTATTGCAGCATACTCATAATTTTAAACTCCAATTCGCCACCGTAGTAGTTAAAATAGGGCGTACCCTGAAAAATATCGCCAGCATCCAGTAATAACGTATTGGGGTTCTCTTTTCTAATGGCATTTACCAATGTTGCCCTACGGGCTGCGCCACCCATATTAGGGTTTCGTGGGTCGTCCATCGGTAAAGGGTCTATATGGCTGTGCGTATCGTTAGTATGGAGTATTGTAATACGCTTTACTGCATTTATTTCGGTAGCAAAACTACTTAATGGTAACCCACTCATGAGTATTGCCGACCCTGCTGCTGTTTTCTGTATAAAATCTCTTCTCTTCATGGCTTACTCAATTATAATGCGCTTGGTATTGTTTATAGGCAGGGTATCTACAGTTTTAAAATAGTCGATATACAAATTTCGCAATTTATAATCCATTTTGTATGATGCTACAGCCTCTTTAAAAAACACCATGTTATCGCCGCCATTAGCAAGATAATCGGACGTAGCTACATAGTATATTTTATCGGCTACAACGGGTTGTCCTTGTACCATTGTTTTTTTAAGGTTATTCTGCTTGTCTAACACAATTTCCATACCTGCTATTGGGTGTGCTTTTTTACCCTTAATAAAGTAAGCGGCTATATCGTTAATTTGTTCCCCTTTTAATGCCAATACAATAAGGTTATTCTCAAAAGGCATTATTTGGTATCCCGTACGTGCTGTAACTTTACCTTGTGGTATGGTAGACCGTATGCCACCATGGTTTAGCAAACAAACATCTACGTGTTTTTTTTCTCTTGCGTAAAGCAACCTGTCAGCAGTTGTAAAAGTAACATCTGCCATAAGGTTACCAATATTGGTTTGCCATTTTCCTTTGCGCTTTGTAAACGTTACGGGAGCCCAAGCCAGCGTACTATCTAGGTCGTTATTAATATGCTTACGGTAGGGGGCTATAAAACTTTCAATTTCATTATCGGTGTTGTAGGCATTATTAACGGGTACTTGTTTCCCGTTAACTTTTGTGTTTACTAACTGTTTTGGTGCACACGAAATAAAAGTGAATAAGCCTAAAAACAAGACTAATAATAGGGCTTTAATGCTATTCTTTTTGAGAGTAATTATTTGTGGTAACACTTATTTGGAGTAGTTTTGTATTCAATCAGTAAAAATACGATGTTTTTGAAGTTTATTAAAAACTTTGGCTTAAAAAAAACCATTAAGAAATCTTTAGCCAAGTATCAACCCATTGCTATGCCTGATACTGTAGTGACTGTAGGTGTACTTACCGATGAGCAGCATTATGGTAATACAAGTACTATTGTAAAAGCAATTGTTAAGCAAGGTATTGCCGAGAAAAATATAGAAGTACTAAGTTATAGAGAAAATATAAGTAGCAAAGAAGTGGTTAAAGACTGTTATTCGCTTGCCGATATAAATGCCAATGGGCGTTTTAAAACAGAGGCTGTAAATGCGTTTGTATACCGTCGTTTTGATATGCTAATTAGTTATTACGATACCGAAGATTTACCATTGGTTTTAGCCACATTAAAATCGAAAGCTAAGTTTAAAGTTGGTTTTTCGGCTGTAGATACACGGCTTAACGATTTTACGATAAATACTCCTACCAAAAAATACGAGCTTTTTGTGAGCGAACTCTTTAAATATATAAAAATCTTAAACAGAAAATAATATGCAGGCAATTACGGGTACAGGCGTTGCTTTAATAACTCCATTTAAAAACGATTTTTCGGTTGATGTTGATGCACTAAAACGCATCGTTAATTTCCAGATAGACAATGGTATCGACTATCTTGTAGTTTTAGGTACCACAGCCGAATCTGCCACGTTAAGTGTACAAGAAAAAGAATTGGTTGTAAAAACAATTATTGAAGCCAATGCAGGCAGGTTGCCTTTAGTGCTTGGTGTAGGCGGTAATAATACTAACGACGTTGTTAATGCGCTAAAAACAACCAACCTTGATGCTTTTACCGCTGTACTCTCAGTTTCGCCCTATTATAACAAACCCACACAAGAGGGGATTTATCAGCACTTTAAAGCTGTAGCTGAGGCTTCTCCACTACCCATTATACTTTATAATGTACCTGGAAGAACGGCAAGCAATATGTTGCCTAAAACAGTAGTACGTTTAGCAAACGATTTTAAGAATATTGTAGCCATTAAAGAAGCAGCAGGCGATATTGTACAGGCTATGAATTTAATACAGCATACTCCTGACGATTTTTTGGTAATATCGGGTGACGATATGATAACATTACCTATGGTACTTGCTGGCGGTGCAGGCGTAATATCGGTAATAGGAGAGGGCTTCCCGAAACAGTTTTCGGATATGGTACGTTTGGGGTTAAATAAAAACGTAACAGATGCATATAAAATACATTACCAACTTGCCGAAGCTATTGATATGATTTTTGAAGAAGGCAATCCTGCAGGAATAAAATCGGTATTTAAATCGCTTGGTTTGTGTGAGGATGTTGTTAGGCTACCTTTAGTACAAGTTAGCAATGGTTTAGCAAAACGTTTAGCCAGTTTTGTGCAGCAAACACAATCGTAACAATCCTTTTGTTGTTTAGGTACAAAACCTACACAATAAAATACATACAATAGTAGTTTATGAAGTGGATTATGCCCCATCTTTAAAAGCCTTGTAATGGCTAAAAAAAAGATTTTGTATTCCATAATTATTAACTAAATTTGCAGTTGCTTTTAAATCAGCGGTAGCTGTGCATAAATTCATATACTTGAAATGGCTCGATACCTATATATAATACTTCTTGCAGTAGTACTATCCTCTTGTAACCAATACCAAAAAGCCTTAAAATCCGATGATATTAAGGTAAAGTATGAGGTGGCAGAGTTAATGTACAATAACGGAAAATACGCTAAAGCTATTCGTTTGTTTGAGCAAATAGCACCTTCTTACAGAGGGAAACCACAAGCAGAAAAGCTGTTTTATATGTACGCATCGTCGTTATACAATGTAAAAACATATTATACAGCAGGTTACCAGTTTGAGTATTTTTCGGCAAACTACCCACGAAGCGAAAAGCTGGAAGAAGCTGCTTTTATGGGAGCAAAAAGTTACTATCAACTATCACCAAGATATTCACTAGACCAAGTGGATACCTACAAGGCATTAGATAAGTTACAACAGTTTATTGATAGGTTCCCGAACTCGCAGTTTATGCCAGAAGCAAACCAATTGGTAAAGGAACTCAACGAAAAGCTAGAGAAAAAAGCATTTGAGATAGCCAAGCAATACAATTATACTGCGGAGTATTTTGGCGATTTTAAAGCCGCTATTGTAGCTCTTGATAATTTTATATTAGATCATCCTGGTACGGTATATAAAGAAGATGCGCTTTACCATAAGCTCGATGCATCGTACAGGTTAGCCATAAATAGTGTACAAGCTAAAAAGCGTGCACGATTGCAAGCTGCAAAGCTAAATTACGAAGCATTAATAAAGTTTAAAGCCGATACGAAATACAAAGATCGTGCTGATGATATGATTAACAACGTGAATAAAGAATTAGAACTACTTTCAAAATAATAAAAGTCAATATGGATTTAAAAAAAGCTCAAGCTCCAGTTAATACAATTACCTACAACAAAACGGATATTGAAGAGCCTACAGGCAACATATACGAAGCTATTACAATTATAGCAAAGCGAGCTAACCAAATTAATGGCGAAATTAAAAAAGAGCTTATCGAGAAGTTAGAAGAATTTGCTACTTATAACGATAGCCTTGAAGAAATATTTGAAAACAAAGAGCAGATAGAAGTATCTAAATTTTACGAAAAATTACCTAAGCCACATGCTTTAGCAGTAGAGGAGTGGTTAAAAGAGAAAATATCTTTCAGAGAATCTAATAAATAGTATATAACAGATGTCGGTTTTAAGCGGTAAAAAAGTTCTTCTTGGTATTTCGGGGGGTATTGCCGCATATAAAACAGCATCTTTAGTTAGGCTTTTTATTAAGGCAGGTGCGCAAGTACAAGTTATTATGACGCCTGCCGCCAAAGATTTTGTTACACCACTCACACTATCTACACTTTCCAAAAAACCTGTGCACTCCTCTTTTTATGACGAAGAGGACGAAAATGCAGTATGGAACAACCATGTAGAACTTGCACTATGGGCAGATATATTTGTAATTGCCCCTGCTACAGCAAATACCTTATCTAAAATGGTATCGGGTAGTGCAAACAACTTATTAATAGCAACCTACTTATCGGCAAAATGCCCTGTTTATTTTGCCCCAGCAATGGATCTCGATATGTATCGTCATCCATCAACGGTTACTGCTTTTAAAAAACTACAAGAATACGGTAATATTATGATACCCGCCGAAACAGGCGAGTTAGCTAGCGGACTTTCTGGTGAAGGGCGTATGGCAGAACCTGAAAACATTATTACCTTTTTAGAGAACGATTTAGCAGCAAAATTACCACTTCGCGGAAAAAAAATACTAATAACTGCAGGTCCTACATACGAGGCTATAGACCCTGTACGTTTTATAGGTAACCATTCCTCAGGTAAAATGGGGTACGATATTGCTTTTGCCGCTGCCAATGCAGGTGCAGCCGTAGTACTAATAAGTGGTCCTACGCATTTGCAAGCCGAGCATAATGGTATACAACTTATACGTGTTACCAATGCACAGCAAATGTACGATGCCTGCCATGAGCATTTTGAAAACACAGATGTTGCCATTGCTGCTGCTGCGGTATCGGACTATCGACCTAAAGTTGTTGCCAATCAGAAAATTAAAAAGTCTGATAACGACCTCGAAATAGTATTAGAGAAAAATAAAGACATATTATTTTCGTTAGGAGAAAAGAAAACAAAGCAATTTTTAATAGGCTTTGCATTAGAAACGGAGAACGAAATAGAACACGCAAAGCAAAAGATAAAGAAAAAAAACTTAGATTTGATTGTTTTAAATTCGTTGAACGATGCAGGAGCAGGCTTTGGAAAACCTACCAATAAAGTTACTTTTATTGATAAGGAGTTTACTATAGAGCCTTTAGAGCTTAAAACAAAAGAAGAAGTTGCTAAGGATATTATTACTAAAATAAAAACGCACTACAATGTATAAATGGTTTGCAATAATGTTGGTATTCCTATCTTTTTCGGTAAAAGGGCAAGAGCTTAATTGCACCGTACAAGTAGATTTTGATAGGATTACAGATGCCAATACACAAATATTTAGAGTGTTAGAAAAATCACTTAACGAGTTTGTAAACAATACCCGATGGACGAATCGTGATTTTGCTCCAGGCGAGCGTATTGAATGCTCTATATTTATAAACGTATCAGCCTACAACTCTAATAACTTTACGGCTACCATGCAGGTGCAATCATCACGACCTGTGTACAATTCGAGCTACTCATCGCCAATGCTTAATTTTAATGATAAAGAAGTAGCATTTAGATATCTTGAAAACGAAAACCTTATATACAACCCTAATAGTTACGACTCTAACCTAGTAGCTTTAATGGCGTACTATGCCAATATTATAATCGGTATGGATGCCGATTCTTTTGCACCAAGCGGGGGTACACCTTACTACCAAGAAGCACAAAATATGGTTAGCCTTGCACAAGGTTCGGGCTATAAAGGGTGGAGCCAGCAAGACGGTAACCAGAACCGCTTTTTTCTGGTAGACGACTTACTTTCTACTACTTTTATACCTTTTAGAGAAGTACTTTATTCGTACCACAGAGAAGCACTAGATGTTATGGCAGATAATCCAAAAGAAGGAAAAGAAAAAGCTATTGAGGCTATTGATACATTAGTGCAACTAAACAAAGTACGCCCTAATGCATTTTTAATGCGTATATTTTTCGATGCCAAGTCCGATGAGGTTGTATCAATGTTCTCGGGAGGTCCTATGATAACTACTACAGGACTGGCAGATAAACTTAGCCGAATATCTCCTATGAATTCTTCTAAATGGAGTGCTATTAAATAGTACCTTTGCGTAAAACAAAGGCACACACTATGCTGCAATCGTTACAAATTAAAAATTTTGCACTGATAGAGCAGTTGCATATCGATTTTTCCGATAAACTCTCTATTATCACAGGAGAAACTGGAGCAGGAAAATCCATACTACTGGGTGCGTTAGGTTTGGTGTTGGGTAACCGTGCCGACCTTACATCGCTAAAAGATAAAACTGCTAAATGTATTATTGAGGCTAGTTTTAAAATAAGCGATTATAATTTAAATGACTTTTTTAACCAAAACGATTTGGATTATGAAGCGACAACCATAATACGTCGCGAAATACTACCCTCTGGTAAATCGCGTGCTTTTGTAAACGATAGCCCCATAACCTTACAAGTATTACAGCAATTAGGTAACCATCTTATCGATATTCACTCGCAGCAACAAACACGCGAGTTATCTGATGAGCAATACCAAATGCAAATTATAGATGCCGTTGCTAGTACGGGGGCTAGTATAGCCACTTATAAAAAACAGCTTACAAAATTAAAATCGTTACAATTAGACTTGGATACTGCCAAACAACAAAAAGCAGATTTAGCAAAAGAGCACGATTATAATACTTTTTTACTGCAAGAACTTATTGATGCTAAGCTGGAGGCAGGGGAGCAGGAAAGTTTGGAGGCTGAACTTGAAAAGCTTAGTAACGTAGAGTTTATAAAAGAATTGTTAGCAAAAGCTATTGGGCTTGCAACCGATGAGCAAATGGGAGCATTACAAAGCCTAAAAGAAATAAAAATAGCACTGCAAAAACTAAGTAGTCTTTCGGCAGAGCATAACTCTTTTTATGATAGAGTTTCGAGTTTACTAATCGAGATGGATGATGTTACGGAAGAAATATCACAAAACTTTGAAACATTGGTAGACGACCCTGCTCGTTTAACACTAATAAACCAGAAATTACAATTGCTGTACACATTACAGAAAAAACATAACGTGGCTACTGTGGCCGAGTTAATAGCCATACAAAATGAACTCGAAAGCAAAGCCGTACAATCTGACGGCATAGATGCCACCATACAAAAATTAGAAGATGCGGTTACCAAAGCTAAAGCAGCTATAGACGAAACAGCGTTATTGATATCAGACAAGCGAAAAGCTGCCATTCCTGTATTAACAAAAAAAATAACCGCCTTATTATCGCAGTTAGGTATGCCCAATGCACGCTTTCAGTTTAATGTAACGCATACAGATAATTATTATATTACGGGTAAGGATAGTATTAGTTTGCTATTCTCGGCTAATAAAGGTACTGATTTTGGGTTGCTTAAAAAAGTAGCTTCGGGTGGGGAGATGTCGCGTATAATGCTATCGGTAAAAGCAGTATTGGCAGACTACTCTAAATTACCTACCATTATATTTGATGAAATTGATACTGGAGTTTCAGGTGAAATATCAAACAAAATGGGTAATATCATGAAAGTTATGAGCAATGGCATGCAAGTATTTGCCATAACACACTTACCTCAAATTGCAGCCAAAGGCAATCAGCATTACAAAGTATTTAAAACAACGCAAGGCGAAACTACAGTATCAGAACTAAAGCTACTATCTGGAGAAGATAGAGTACGAGAAATAGCCGAAATGCTTTCGGGCAAGGATATCTCCGACTCCGCGCTTAATCATGCCAGAGCTTTACTCAATTAAATCAAAAATATCTATATATTTGTTTTATATAAACCACTAGCAAACTAAAAAAATATGCATAACTTATTAAAAGGTAAAAGAGGTATTATAACAGGTGCTCTTGACCAAAATTCGATTGCTTGGAAAGTGGCTGAAAAGGCACACGAACAAGGCGCAACATTTGTATTAACCAATGCACCTATTGCAATGCGTATGGGTGAGATAAAAACATTAGCAGAAAAAACAGGGTCTGAAATTATACCTGCGGATGCTACCAATGTGGAGGAGCTTACAAACCTTTACACAAAAGCACAGGAAATACTAGGCGGCAAAATTGATTTTATACTGCACTCTATAGGTATGAGTGTTAACATTCGTAAAAACATACCGTATACAGAGTCCAACTACGATTATTTTATGAAAGGTATCGATGTATCGGCAATGTCGCTACATAAAATGCTAAGCGTTGCTAAAAAACTAGATGCTATTAACGATGGTGGTAGTGTAGTAGCTTTAACCTATATGGCTGCACAACGTACGTATCCCTTCTATACGGATATGGCAGATATTAAAGCCATGTTAGAGTCTATAGCACGTAGTTTTGGTTACCATTACGGTACAGAGAAAAAAGTACGTATTAATACCGTATCGCAATCGCCTACAAAAACTACTGCGGGTACAGGTATAAAAGGGTTTGGTGATTTTTATGATTTTGCCGATTCTATTGCACCATTAGGTAATGCCGATGCTGAATCGTGTGCGGATTATTGTATTACGCTTTTCTCTGATTTGACAAGAATGGTTACCATGCAAAACCTTTTCCATGACGGAGGGTATTCCTCTACAGGTGTAAGTGCTGATGTAATGGATAGATTATCTAAAGAATAACTATTTAAAATACAGAATTATAACAAAGAGGGGCTTATTTAAGCCCCTCTTTGTTATATACTACTATAGTATTTGCGTTAAAATATGCGTATTCGGAATATGGATAATTATAAAAATTACTATTATTAAAACATCATTAACATAATTTAACGTTTTTATTGTGTTAAAATTATAGATTTTATGATATAAAAATATGTTTTTATCACAAAACCAATGTATTTATGTGATAATAATCATATTAATCCTATTTTTAATCACTCTTAATCAAATTATAAAATTATATGAAAAAAATTACACTATTGATTGGATTGATGCTTTGTGCCGTCACCGTAGGGTATGCGCAGGCAACATTGTATTCCTTTCAGCAATCTAACGGAACTTACGTACCCATTACAGGGGGTACTGTAATTAACTCGTCTACGGATGGTACGCCGAATTTAGATTCGTACACCTCTCCGCAGCAAACGTTTCCTGCACCTTTTCTTTTTGCAGGAACGTCTTATGATAACTTCTATGTAACTAGTAATGGTCAAGTAGGATTAGGTACAAGTTCACCCTCTACTACCAATTATACTGTATTGAGTTCATCTACAGGCGGTAATGTATTTTTAGCTCCGTTTTCGGCAGACCTTGAAGAAGGAGCCAACGGACTTGCCGAAATACGTACCGAAATGGTGGGCGATGAAATGGTTATACAATGGACTAATTTTAGAAGATATGCTAGGGCAGAGTCTTTTAATATGCAGGTAAGGCTAAATACTGTTACTGGTAATATTCAGTTTGTTTACGATGGTACACCCCCTTATGCTGCTTCAAGTTCATACCAGCCACAAGTAGGTATTAAAAGTGCAATAGGTAGTGCATTGGCACTTACAGTAGCCGCTGGTACATCTTGGGATACCCCAACACTTGTAACGGGTTCTGACGTTTCTTCATCTTCCAAAGCAGTTTTTAATGGAGCAGACGGTTTTACTAGTGGTTTAACATATACTTGGCTGCCACCCGCACCGTGTGCAGGTACACCGCTTGCTGGTACTGTAAATGGAGATACCATGCGTTACGTATGTAATGGCAGTACACCATCAGCAATTAGCGTTAGTGATGCTAGCCCATTAGTACCAGGCATATCGTACCAATGGCAAGAATCTTTAAACGGTACAGATTGGACAGATGTAACTGATGGTTCGGGTGCGGATACAGCTAGTTTTACTCCAGCCGAATTCGATGGAACATCGATACAGTACAGAATGAGTGTTACTTGTTCAGGTAGTGCCGAAACGGTATTTACTGATGCAGTAACTATTGACAATCAAATAGCACCTACAACTCAAGTTTCTGATGTTGAAGTTACGAATGTAGGTGTAACTTCGTTAACAATAAACTGGACTAATGGTAATGGTGGCAGACGTTACGTATTACTAAGCACAGTACTTGTAACAGATCCTACTTCGGCTAACGGCGTTGCAGCGTTTGATGATAACAATGAGTACAATGGTGCAGGAGAACAACTGGTTTACGACGGTACAAGTACTTCGGTTACTGTTTCAGGATTAAGCTGTAATACTACGTACTATATAAAAGTATACGAATACAACCGTTGTGGCTCTGACCCTTATGATGTGTACTTTAATACTGATGCAAGCACAAACGATGCTACAGTTACAACAGGTCCTGCTACAGCAGTAGCTCTACCTGTAGAGAATGATTTTGATGGCTTTACAGGGGCTAACCTTAGTACTGTTATTGACGGGTGGTACGAAGCTAGCGTTGACACTGATGATGGTGATGTGCCAGTAGCTGCAAACCCTGCTGGAACAAGCTCAACTTGGAGAAGTGCTACAATACTAGGTGGCAATACTACTGCAAGAATAAACTTATATACAGATAATAGAAACGAGTGGATTATTAGCCCTAAAATAGTACTTACTGAAGATTCTAGGTTGAATTTCCAAGCTGCTATAACCAATTATAACTCATCGAGTGCAGATCCTAATGGCATGCAAGATACTGATGATGAAGTAAATGTATTGATATCTACTGATGAGTGTGGTCAAACATGGACATCGTTATATACTTTTGATGCCACTACAACTACTGATTTAAGTAATACACTTACTGATTTTGAGATATTACTAAATGCGTATACGGGGCAAACAATACAAATAGCTTTCCAAGCTACAGATGGTCCTGATGATGATTCTCCAGATTACGATTTCCACATTGGTAACATCGTAATAGAAGAAGTACCATTATGTGATGTACCAACAGTAAGTACTACGGTTGCCAATATTACCAAAAATAGTGCATCAATATCTTGGCAAGCACCTGCAGTAGGAGTTCCTACAGGATACGAGTATGTAGTTTCGGATACCAATACTACACCAGCAGGTGCAGGTACAGCTACTACCGATTTAAGTGCTGATGTTAGTGGTTTAACGCCATCTACAGATTACTATATATTTGTTAGAACAAACTGTGGAGGATCGTTTAGCGACTGGACAGAAGCGGTTACTTTTGCTACATTATGTGATTATCCAGAAATTGTAACAACTACGCCAGCTACCATTTGCGGTCAGGGTACTGTTAACCTTTTGGCAACTGCCGATGGAGGAACAATATCTTGGTATGCAGATATGATGGGTGGAGATGTTTTGGCAACAGGTGAGTCTTTCACTTCAGAAGAAATTAACGAAACAACTACCTACTATGTAGTAGCAGAAGAAGTGGGTGCACCTACCAGTGGTGGCGCAAGAGCTTCTACAACATCTACATCAAACACTTCAGCCTCTAACTACGGTCTTGTATTCGATGCCTTTTCTTCATTTACACTTAACTCCGTAGATATTTATTTAACAAGTTCAAGTGCTGGAACATTAGAATTGGAGCTTCAAAATAGTGATGGCGATGAGTTATTATCAGCATCTGTTGCAGTTCCTGCAGGTAACAGTTCTAATCCAGTTGTATTTACGGTTAATTTAGGTTGGGATATTCCTGCTGGCGAAGATTTAAGAATTGTAGCTGTTTCAGGACCATCTATGGTAAGAGAATTAGCTTTAGGAGGGTATCCTTACGCAGTAGGTACAGTAGCCTCTGTAACGGATGGGTATGTTAGCGGAATAATTAACACTACGTACTATTACTTCTATAACTGGAACTATAATGGTATATGCGCAGGACCTAGAGTACCAGTAGTTGCTACAGTAACTGATGCACCAGAAATTACAGTATCTGATGACGATTCAATTTGCCCAGGCGAAAGTTCTGAGCTTACTGTAACAAGTGCTAATACAGATTATACTTATAACTGGATGCCAGGTAACCTAGATGGTGCTATACAAACCGTAACACCAACGGTTACTACTACGTATACTGTTACAGCTACCGATGCTGTATCTGGATGTGTAACAGAAGCAGAAGTTACCGTTACTGTTAATCCTTTACCATCTGCAATTGTAATAGACTCTCCAGCCACTGCATGTGTAGATACAGTTTTACCATTAGAAATTACAGGTGGAACACTAGGAGGAGTAGCTACTGTAGGTGACGGAACTAATACAACAGATGATACCGAAGAACTAACAGCATTTAGTAACAGAAGAGAAACCTATAAGAGCCAAACTATTTATACAGCTGCCGATTTAGAGGCTGTGGGCTTAGGAGCAGGTACAATAATAGCCATAGGATATGATATTATTGAAATAGGAGATTCTGCAACGAATGACGATTATACGGTAAAAATGGGAACTACTATACTGGATGAATTCCCAGATGATAACTACCTAGACGAAACTGGCTTTACAACAGTATTCAATCCTGCTACATATACCCATGCAGTTGGTGTAAATACAGTAACATTTGATACTCCATTTGAGTGGGACGGAACTTCTAATATAGTAATAAGTGTATCGCATTCGGGAGATGATGATTTATATAATGCAGAAACGTATTATACAGATCTTGGTAACAATACTACGATATACAACTATGATGATTTAGATGCTACCGATGGTATCGTTTCCACAAAAAGATTAAACGTAACATTTAGTATTTCTGGTTCAACAGATGTAACATGGTTACCTATAGATAACCTATATACAGATGAAGATGCAACAGTAGCTTATACCGAAGGTACACCTGCTACTATGGTATACTTTAAATCAGCTGATATTGCTACAACTACATATACTGTTACAGCTACTTCAGAAGCAGGATGCGCTGTAAGTAATACAGTAGAAGTTACTGTAACAGAAACAGCCGCCCCAACAGTAGATGCCGCCACAGTAACCCTTTGTAATGCAGGAACCGTAGCCGATTTAATGGCAACAGGCGATAACATCCAATGGTACGATGCCGCCACAGACGGTAACCTATTAACGGCTGAAACTGCTTTAGTAGACGGAACAAGTTACTACGCATCACAAACCATAGACGGATGTGAAAGCACAGACAGAACAGAAGTAGCCGTAACCATAAACGTTACCGCTGCCCCAACAGTAGATGCCGCCACAGTAACCCTTTGTAATGCAGGAATCGTAGCCGAGTTAATGGCAACAGGCGATAACATCCAATGGTACGATGCCGCCACAGACGGTAACCTATTAACGGCTGAAACCGCTTTAGTAGACGGAACAAGTTACTACGCATCACAAACCATAGACGGATGTGAAAGCACAGACAGAACAGAAGTAGCCGTAACCATAAACGTTACCGCTGCCCCAACAGTAGATGCCGCCACAGTAACCCTTTGTAACGCAGGAACCGTAGCCGATTTAATGGCAACAGGCGATAACATCCAATGGTACGATGCCGCAACAGACGGTAACTTACTAACGGCTGAAACTGCTTTAGTAGACGGAACAAGTTACTACGCATCACAAACCATAGACGGATGTGAAAGCACAGACAGAACAGAAGTAGCCGTAACCATAAACGTTACCGCTGCCCCAACAGTAGATGCCGCCACAGTAACCCTTTGTAACGCAGGAACCGTAGCCGATTTAATGGCAACAGGCGATAACATCCAATGGTACGATGCCGCAACAGACGGTAACTTACTAACGGCTGAAACTGCTTTAGTAGACGGAACAAGTTACTACGCATCACAAACCATAGACGGATGTGAAAGTACAGATAGAACAGAAGTAGCCGTAACCATAAACGTTACCGCCGCCCCAACAGGTGATGCTAACCAAAGTATTACTGAAAACAGCCCTGCTAACGCAACTATCGAAGATATTGTAGTTACTGGCGATAATGTAATATGGTATGCTACAGAGGCAGATGCTATAGTAGGAGAAAATCCACTACCTATTACAACAGGAATTACAAATGGTACAACATACTATGCTACACAGACCCTTAATGGTTGTGAGAGTGATGCAGTACTTGCAGTAACAATGGAGGTAATATTAAGTAGTAACGATTTTAATCGTAATAAGTTCTCTTTCTATCCAAACCCTGTAAAAGATGTTTTAACTGTATCTTACAATTCAGAAATAACATCTGTAGCAGTATTTAACTTACTCGGACAGCAAGTAATGGCTGAGCAACCTAATACAAGCGAGGTAAAACTGGATATGACTTCACTGTCAGACGGAACATACCTTGTTACTATAACAGCAGGTAATATTGTTGAAACTATTAAAATAGTTAAGAAGCAATAATATAAGCTTATGGTTTGCTGAAAAATCAGCAGCATAAAATAACTTTAAAAGCCCTGAGAATATTCTCAGGGCTTTTTTTATGCTTTTTTTGGAATATCAGTCGATTTTAAATCACTTTTTAAATCACATTAAAAATATATTGTTAACTATAATTTAACATAAAGCGAATTATATGGTATTTTGTTATAAATCTTTCATTAATAACGACTAAAAGTTGATTTTAATTAAAAATTAATTTATAATACTTTTAAATTATGTTAAAATAATTGTTATATGTATAAATTTCATAACTTTATTAACAATAATTTATAACTATTATAATATGAAAAACACTACTTTTTTAAGAAGTGCTTCGGATTATGGGAAAAATTCGAAACGCTGGCTCTTGAGCTATTTAACCCTTTTTACCCTACTTTCCATTACGGCGGTATCTGCACAAGGTACTATTGGTATTGGTTCAGGTAGTGCTACCTCGGCAAACCGAGTGCCCATCTATTCGTGCTATAACTATACTTATAGCCAACAAATTATTCAAGCTTCAGAATTTGCTACTAGTGGCGGTGTAGCTGGAGACATTACTAAAGTAAGCTACTTTTATAACTCTGGAGGTACTAACTTGGCTAACTGGAATGAGTGGACTGTATATTTAGGTCATACTACCAAAACAGAGTTTTCATCAACTACAGATTGGGAAGATTTAGCAAACCTTACAGAAGTTTATTCTGGAGCAATTACTCCAGTGGCGGGTGAGTGGTTTGAAATCACTTTTACAGTTCCATTTAATTACGATGGAACAAGTAACCTAATTATTGCAATAGATGAGAATGTACCAGGATACTCATGTACTGCTAATTTTGGTTCGTACTCTGGTAACTCTAATACTGGACTTTTCTATTTCAGTGATGGTACTAACCCAGACCCTGCTGCCCCGCCAACAGGTACGCTAACTTCAACATTAGCAAGAATTGAATTTGAAGGAGCTGTTGCGTCATGCCTTGCTCCATCTGGTTTAGCAGTAACAACAATGGGTACTAACGATGCTGATATTGCTTGGGATGCTGTTGCAGCAGCAACAGATGGTTACGAGTACTACCATAGCACCTCAAACACTACACCAGTAGAGGCTACAGTGGCTACAGGTACAGCTGCTTCAGGAGATGTATCTGCAAATATCGCAGGGTTAACATCCAATACAACATACTACGTATGGATAAGAAGTAACTGTGGCGCAGGTTCAGTAAGTTCATGGTCAGCATCAACATCATTTACAACATTATGTGATGCTACAGATGTACCTTACATGCAGGATGTAGAATCGGCTACAACACCAGGTGTACCAGCTTGCATTATAACAGAAAATGCAGGATTAGGTAATAACTGGACAACCGTTACCAATCCAGGTTATGGTTTTACAGATACTACTTTTAGATACCAATACAACAGTAGTAACGCTGCAAATGCATGGTTTTACCTACAAGGGCTTAACTTAACAGCAGGAACTTCGTACCGATTATCATATACTTACGGTAACGATTTTACTTTTTATACCGAAAAACTAAGAGTATCTTACGGTACATCGGCTGGTGCAGCAGCAATGCTAACAGAGCTTGCAGATCATCCAGATATTAGTTCCGCTTCGCCAACTACAACTTTTGTAGATTTTACACCAACAACTACGGGTGTATACTATATAGGTTTCAATGCTTATTCTGCAGCAAATCAAAACAGATTATTTGTAGATGACATATCTGTAACATTAACGCCAACGTGTGAGCCTGTTACTGGAGTTGTTGCTACAACAACCTCTTTTACAAGCGGAAACGTGGTTTGGAATGAATCTACAGATTTACCAGCAAACGGTTACGAATATTATATAAGTACTGATGCTACTGAACCAACAGGAGCTACTATTGCTACTGGCGATGTTGCTGCTGGTGTGCTTACAGCAGATTTGACAGGACTTACACAAGATACAGAATATTATGTATGGGTACGCTCGGCATGTTCGGACACTGATCTTAGCCCATGGGCAGGACCATCATCATTCGTTACAAGCTATTGTACACCTGCACCTACTAGTGTAGACAATGATGGTATTATAAATGTAGACATGGGAACTATAAGTAATGCAACAGATGCAGAAGCAGGAAACTATGCAGACTATAGTGCACAATCTACAGATGCATTTGTAGGCGCTACGGTAGACTTTGCTATTACTTATGGTACAGGTTATACGTACGGAACAAAAATATGGATAGACTGGAATGATGATACTGATTTTGATGATGATGGAGAATTAGTATATACAGGACTTTCGGAAAGTGATAACCCAACCATACTTACAGGTTCGTTTGCCATTCCAGCAGATGCAGGTTTAGTAGGTTCGCACAGAGTACGAATAGGTGGAACAGATAATAACAGTGGTGGTACACCATGTTATACAGGTTCTTATGGTAGTTACGAAGATTATTCTATAAACATCGTAATGCCACCAGCACCCGTTATTACTGAGTTTACACCAGCATCATACTGTGCTGCCGATGGCGATATTACCATAACAGGTACAGGTTTAGGTAATGCTACACTCGAAATAGGGGGAGAAGCAATAACAATAGATACCAATACAGATACTGAAATTGTGGCTAACGTAGCAGCAGGAATTTCAGGAACAGTAGCCGTAACAACAGTTGGTGGTACAGATACTACTACAGATGTGTTTGAAGTAACAACACCAGCAACATTAACGTTAAGCGGTACAGAAACCACTATTTGTGATGGAAACGACACAGAACTAGTAACAATTACTGCAGGAGCTGCTGATTTTGATGTGTACGAATGGTCGCCATCCGATAGTGTTACAGGTAATGCAACTGATGGGTACACATTTTCACCATCAGAAACTACTACGTTTACATTAACAGCATCACAATCAGCAGGAAGTTGTGTTGTAATGGTAGATTATATAGTAAATGTAAACCCTGTTCCAGACCCTGTAACCGTTACGCCAGAAACTACCGATGCTTGTTTCGGTGAAGCAATAGCACTTATGGCAGAAGGTGGAACATCTATAATACCAATAGATTATTGTGTTCCAACAGTAGGTAATACAGGTGCATCAGGAGATTACATTGGAAGTTTCTCTTTTGCAGATATCGAAAATAATGATTCTGGTGATGCAGTAACAGATTATACTTATTATAGTGATTTAACAGCTAATGTTGAAGCAGGAGAAACATACGATCTTACAGTCGATGCAGGAGGAATATTCGGACAAGGTTTCCGCATATGGATAGATTATAACATGGACGGTGAGTTTACTACTGATGAAAGCGTTTATGATTCAGGCTCATCAGGTACTGACGAGTTTACAGGTTCGGTTACAATTTCTACTACTGCATTTAACGGACTTACAAGAATGCGTGTAGGATGTAGATATAATGCAGTACCTGCAGATGCCGATGCTTGCGGACATACAGGTTATGGTGAGTGGGAAGATTATAATGTAATGGTTACAGGCGGTCAGAACGCTGTAGATTACGTATGGTCGCCAATAGAAGGGCTTTACGAAGATGCTGAGGCTACTATACCTTATACAGGTACAGGTATGCAAACAGTATATGCAATGCCAATGGCCACAGTAACCTATACTGCTACAGTAACTACAGATCTTGGATGTCCAGCATCTGATACTGCTACACTAAACATTACCTTTACACCAGCTCCAACAGGAGATGCCGAAGCTAACTTTACAACAGCAGCAACAGTTGCTGATTTAGTAGCAATGGGTACCGATATACAATGGTACAACGTTGCAACAGGCGGTACAGCATTAGCTGCAACAGACGATTTATCGTCAGGAATGTACTACGCTACACAAACTCTTGATGGTTGTGAAAGTGGTAACAGACTTGCTGTTATGGTAACAATTCCAGAAATGGATTGGGTAAACCTACAATGGCCTCCGATGATGGAGATTGTAGAAGGAACTACAGGTACAGCCTATGCACAAGGGTATGAGCCAGGTGTTACACCAGGTGCAGGACCAGGTATAGGAGTAAGCGCATGGATAGCCGTTAGTACAGAAGATACTGATCCGTCTACATGGACAAACTGGGTACCGATGGCGTTTAATACGCAAGTTGGTAACAATGATGAGTTTATGGCAGAAATAGGCGAGGGCTTAGAGCCAGGTACATATTACTATGCTTCAAGATTCCAGTACCTACAAGGACCATACAGCTACGGTGGTTATAGTGCCGATGGCGGATCGTTCTGGGACGGTGTTGATTACGTGAGCGGAATGTTAACAGTTACATGTGGTACAATGGCACCAATGGCAGATGCTAACCAAGCAGTTTGTGATGCAGGTACTATTGCAGACCTTGTTGTAATGGGAGAAAACATACAATGGTATGATGCTGAGGTTGACGGCGCAATGCTTGCAGATACCGATGCACTTGTAGATGGAATGACATATTATGCTTCGCAAACAATAGACTGCGAAAGTTTAACAAGAACTGCAGTAACAGTAACTATAAATGTAACTGCTGCTCCTATGGGCGATGCAGAACAAACTTTTGAAGACGGAGCTACAGTAGCAGACCTTATGGCAATGGGAGAAAACATTCAGTGGTATGATGCTGAAGTTGATGGAGCAATGCTTGCGGCTACCGATATGCTTGTAGATGGCATGATGTATTACGCATCGCAAACCATGAACGATTGCGAAAGCCAAGACAGACTTGCTGTTATGGCTACCGTTAACGCACCTGCTATAGACTACGTTAACCTACAATACCCAGGCGAAGTAACTGTTTCAATTGCACAATCAGCAATGATTTATGTGCAGGCTTACGAAGCAGGAGTAACAGAAGGTACAGGACCAGGTTTTGGTGTAACCGCTTGGATAGGGGTTAGCACAGAAAATACAGACCCATCTACTTGGGATACTTGGATACCAACAACATTCAATATCCAATCAGGTAACAATGATGAGTACGTAGCCGAAATAGGAGCAAACCTTGAGCCAGGTACATACTACTATGCATCAAGAGTTCAGCTACACGAAGGTTCATACATGTATGGAGGTTACAACGAGCAAGGTGGTAACACATGGGACGGTGTAATGTACGTAAACGGTGTACTTAATGTACTTTGTGATACACCAGCACCAGATGGAGCAACAGAGCAAATAGTAGCATATGCTGGTGATGCACCAGTTATAGCAAACCTTGATGTAACAGGAACCGACGTTGTTTGGTATCCAACAGCACAAGATGCTATAGA
Source organism: Flavobacterium litorale (assembly GCF_019613795.1). Taxonomy (NCBI): domain Bacteria; kingdom Pseudomonadati; phylum Bacteroidota; class Flavobacteriia; order Flavobacteriales; family Flavobacteriaceae; genus Flavobacterium; species Flavobacterium litorale. The sequence continues at coordinate 2,411,325 of NZ_CP080429.1, read as the reverse complement.
TGGTACTAACCCATTAACAAGCGAGTCTGTAGTGGAAGAAGGATCAACTTACTACGCTACACAAACAATAAACGGTTGTACAGGTGTAGTTAGTCTTGCAGTAACTGTAACAGGATTACTATCAGATGGTATTTTCGATATCAATTCGTTCAACTACTATCCAAACCCTGTTAAGGATGTACTTACAATACAACATTCTTCAGACATTACATCTGTATCAGTATTCAACATGTTAGGACAACAAGTTATGGTTAAGCAACCTAACACAACTGATGCAAAACTAGATATGTCGGCACTATCAGATGGAACTTATATAGTAACCATTAACGCTGACAAAACTGTAAAAACAATTAAAGTGGTCAAAAAACAATAGTTGTAATTATTAGTTTAATTATCTGAACCGATGGTGAGAGCCATCGGTTCTTTTTTTATGTATAAGCTATCATTTTGGTAGCTTTTTTTATTGTATAAAGAGTAACTTTGTTTAAAATTATTATAAATGCGCTTTTCGCTAATTATACCCGTTTATAACCGTCCTGATGAGATAGATGAACTGTTAGAGAGTTTAACAAAGCAAACCTATACATCGGAATACGAAGTGGTAATTATAGAAGATGGTTCAACTATCCGATGCGATACTATAGTATCCAAGTATCAAAATACACTATCAATATCCTATTATTACAAAGAAAATTCAGGACCGGGCGACTCCAGAAACTACGGGATGCAACATGCAAATGGAGATTATTTTATAATATTAGATTCCGATTGCATTATACCATCAAATTACCTAAGTAACATAAACCAAAGTTTAACGCACACCTACGTTGATTGTTTTGGAGGTCCAGATGCCGCGCTAGATAGTTTTAGTGATGTACAAAAAGCAATTAATTTTACCATGACCTCTTTTTTAACAACAGGAGGCATAAGAGGAAAATCCGAGAAAATAGAAAAATTTCAGCCCAGGAGCTTTAATATGGGTATCTCTAAAAAAGCATTTCAAGCCTCAGGCGGTTTTGGTAATATACACCCTGGCGAAGACCCCGACCTTTCTATTAGGCTTTGGAAACTGGGCTACCAAACAAAACTCTTTACAAACTGTTACGTGTACCATAAACGAAGAATAGATTGGCAGAAGTTTTACAAACAAGTAAATAAATTTGGTAAAGCCCGTCCAATACTAGATAAATGGCATCCTGAGTATAAAAAAGTAACCTTTTTATTTCCATCATTATTTATACTAGGCTTTGTTTTTGCTATACTCATAGCAGTATTTGGGGTAAAATCGCTACTGTATGCGTATGCTTTTTATTTTACTGTATTATTAGTCCTAGCTACTCTTCAAAACAAAAGTCTTAAAATAGGTATATTAAGCCTAATAGCTACTTGCATACAGTTTTACGGTTACGGTGTGGGGTATATGGCATCGTTTATAAAAGTACATATGCTATCTGCACAACCAGAACAAGCATTTCCAGAATTATTCTTTAAAAAATGAAAACAAAAATTATAGGGCTTACTGGTGGTATTGGTAGCGGTAAAACTACCATAGCAAACTATTTTGCTTCGTTAGGCGTACCCGTGTACATAGCTGACGAAGAAGCTAAAAAAATACTATATATTCCAAGTGTAGTTGCTGCCATAACAACTGCTTTTGGTACTGATGTACTAACAGATGGTATACCCGATAGGAAAAAGTTGGCAGCATTGGTTTTTAATAATCCCGAAAAGTTACAACAGCTCAATACCATTATACACCCAAAAGTAGCAGAACATTTTAACAGTTGGCTTACTAGTAAAAACAACCATTTGTTTGTTATAAAGGAAGCAGCCATTTTGTTTGAAAGTGGCAGCTATAAAAATTGCGATAAAATAATACTAGTAACTGCTCCCAAAGCACTACGTATTCAGCGTGTTATAAGCAGAGATGGTAGCACTGAAGAAGAAGTAGTAAAGCGAATGAATAACCAATGGGATGATGAGAAGAAAAGGCAAATGAGCGATTTTGTTATTGATAATATTGTATTGGACGATGCAAAACAAAAAGCACATGCTATTTATAATACTCTGAAAAATATGTAATATTTTGGGTAGTTGTTAATGTTTGGTTAATATTTTTAAGCGTTAATTGTTAAAATCTTAATTTTGTTTTGATGAACAAGACTAGGTTTCGTTTGCTTGTATTTTTTATGAGCCTATCGTTGATGGGTATTATATTAGTACAGCTATATTGGGTTAATTCTTCGATTAAAAATAACGAAGAACAATTTAAATTTCATATTCAGCAAGTACTTGGTAAAGTAGCCAATAAACTCCAAGAAAACGACGGTTTAAAATTCTTGCGACTCTATAATATCTCTAAAGATAGTTTGGGAGAAGCCCCATCCAGAGAGGATATGTTACCCTACTATTATAATTCTAGAAGAAAAAATATTAAAGGGCAAAATATTATCTATTCTGATAATATGAGCCAACGCGATTATAATCTGTTTTTTGATAGAGATAGGGTAGGAGGGTATTTAGATAGTGATATGGACAATCCTATACCATTAGGCAACAATAGTAATGATACCGATACCGAATCCTCCAGAACCAGAGATATGCAGGTTTGGCAACGTTACCAGTTCCAGTTGTACATTAAAGATTTTAGAGATTTTAACCCATTAGAAACCAGAGTTTCCAAGCCTTGGTTAAATGAGATACTAAGGTCGGAACTTTCTCAAAGCGGTGTAAAAACACCTTTTGAGTTTGCTATTTACAAAAACGGGCTTGCCACAAAACTACGTTCTTCAAAATTTAAATGGGAGCAAGGTATATCTTTCCAACATCCCATTTATACTGATATTGATGGTAAATCGGGTTACAGATTATTAATAACATTTCCTAAAAAGAAAACATTTATATTTTCGTCCATTTTAGGTATAACTTCGTTATCACTAATTTTTACATTAATTATAATCATTGCGTATCTTAGTGCTATTAATCAATTAATAAAGCAAAAACAGATATCTGAAATTAAAACAGACTTTATTAATAACATGACGCACGAGTTTAAAACACCTATTGCTACCATAAACTTGGCATTAGATGCCATTAAAAATCCAAAAATATTTGGTGATCCAGAAAAAGTGCAACGTTATTTAAAAATGATTCGTGACGAGAACAAACGCATGCACTCGCAGGTAGAAAACGTGTTACAGATATCGAAATTAGATAAAAAAGAGTTAGATATAAATAAGGATCAGGCTGATGTTCATGAGATTATAGAAGATGCTATTGAACATGTTAACTTAATTATTGAAGCCCGACAAGGCAAATTAATTCGTAAATTTGAGGCAAGACGTACAACAGCATTGTTAAATGATATGCACTTTACGAATGTTTTAGTTAATATTTTAGATAATGCTATAAAATATTCTCCTGATGAACCCGTTATAGAGATACATACGGAAAATGTAAAAGATTTCATATTAATAAAAATTAAGGACAACGGCTTAGGAATGTCTAAAAATACGCAGAAGCGAATTTTTGAGAAGTTTTACAGAGAACACACAGGCGATTTACACAATGTGAAAGGACATGGTTTGGGTCTTGCTTACGTAAAAAGAGTTATAGAAGACCATAATGCCAATATATACGTAGAAAGTGAAAAAGGAAAAGGTAGTACCTTTATAATAAAAATGCATCTAATAAATTAAAAATATGGAAGAAGTAAACAAAAAGATTCTTTTAGTAGAAGATGATCCAAATTTTGGAGCTGTACTAAAAGATTATCTGTTAATTAATGATTTTGACGTTACGTTGGCAAAAAACGGAATGGAAGGCTTTGAGAAATTTAAAAAAGACAATTTTGATCTTTGTATCCTTGACGTGATGATGCCGTATAAAGATGGTTATACACTTGCAAAGGAGATTAGAGAAAAGAATAAAGAAGTGCCAATTATTTTTCTTACAGCAAAATCCATGAAAGAGGATGTGTTAAAAGGATATAAAGTGGGTGCGGATGATTACCTTAACAAGCCTTTTGACTCTGAAGTATTGCTTATGAAAATTAAAGCAATTATTCAGCGTAAAGCATCGGAAACTAAAACGGATAACACGAAGTTTGAGTTCCAAATAGGTAAATTCCATTTAAACTCTAAACTACGATTTTTAACTTTTGAGAATGAGGAGCCTGTAAAGCTATCGCCAAAAGAAAACGAATTGCTTAAAATGTTGGCATTACACGAAAACGATTTGATGCCCAGAGAGCTTGCACTTACCAAAATTTGGAGAGACGACAATTACTTTACATCAAGAAGTATGGATGTATATATTGCCAAGCTCAGAAAGTACCTAAAACCAGATGAAGATGTAGAGATACTAAACATTCATGGCGAAGGTTTCCGTTTGGTAATAAAAAATAAAGCTTCTTAAGTAAAACACGTAATACGTTACTATAAAAAAACAGCTATTTTATACTCTTTAAACGGCTGTTTTTTTATGTATTATTATTTCCAGTTAAGTGCTAAAGCAAAACTAGGTTTGTCGTTTTTTGTTACTTTAAAAAATGTCGATTTATCTTCATCTTCGGTTGTAGTATGTAATACAACATCATCGTTTAGCTTTAATTCTCGCAGAAAATTCATGTCAAAACTTTTTAGTTGCTGGCGTAATAATAGTTTGTAGTCTACAGCGTCCAAACACCACTCCAAGTACTTTACGTTATTAACATGGAATACAATATCCAAATCAGATAGAGCTACTGTTCTCTCGCTAATAGCTTTTACCTCTTTATTTAAGTCGAGTCTTGCAAAAGGCGTCTCGGTAGCTAATTTCTCAGGATATTTTTCCAAATGGTCGTGGGGTAGTGCCAAGCCTTCAGATTTTCGGAGCTTTGTATTAAAAACTACCCAGTATGTTACTGCACCAATAATTTTTTCGTTATTTAACCACACCTCCAATGCCCTTATGGAGCGCGAACCATGTAAATCGGTTATCCATGTTTTTATGGTAACTACATCCCTCCATTGTGGCATTTTTTCAATCTCTACACGCATTCTGCTTAGTACCCATGCTTGGTTGTGTTGCTGCATTTCGGTAAAACTCATGCCCCCCGTTTCGGAGTGTGCAGCGGCTGTAAGTTGCAATAAATTACAAAGCTCTGTTTGTTTTAGGTAACCATTGGGGTTGCATTGTAAAAAGTTGACTTCCCATTCTACAGAATGAATCGATTTAAAATCGGGTGCTATAGGCATTACAATTGTTCCTTTATATAATTAATAACAATATTGTGTGGCGTTTTAAAATTAAACCATTTTGTAGCTTCGTTACGTTTAAACCACGTTATTTGTCTTTTAGCAAAACGTCGGGTATTCTTTTTTATTTCTTCTATGGCAAAATCAAGCGATTGCTCTCCATCAAAATAGCTAAATAACTCTCGGTAACCTACAGTTTGTAATGCGTTAAGGTGTTTGTGTGGGTATACTGTTTTAGCTTCATCAATAAGCCCCGCATCAACCATTATAGCAACACGTTTATTAATACGGCTGTACATAACTTCGCGTTCCGCCTCCAACCCTACAATTATTGGGGTAAAGTTGCGGCTATTTTTTTTAATGTTTAAGAACGACGAATACGGCTTGCCAGCACTAATACACACCTCTAGGGCACGCATTAAGCGTTGCGGGTTCTCTTTGGCTACGTTTTTATAATGTTCGGGGTCTAATCGTTGTAATTCTTGTTGTAGGTACGATATTCCGTGTAGATTGTATTGTGTTACAAGTTCTTCCCGAACCCCACTTTTAACATCTGGGAAATCGTCAAACCCTTTTAATACGGCATCAATATAAAGCCCAGAGCCACCTACTAGTACTACTGTATCGTGGTTCTTGTACAATTCGTCAAGTAACGCAATAGCATCGCGCTCAAAATCGCCTACAGTATAGGTGTCAAAAATACTAATGTTTTGTACAAAATAATGTTTGGCTGCTTGCAGCTCTTCCTCGCTAGGCACCGCTGTACCAATACGCATCTCTTTAAAAAACTGTCTGCTATCAGCCGAAAGTATAGGGCAATTAAAATGCTGGGCTATTTGTATTGCCATAGCTGTTTTACCTATAGCGGTAGGACCAACAACGGTTATTAGCTGTTTTTTAGAGGAGTTTTTACTCATCTTTATTATTTATTGAGATTGTTACCACAGTTGTAGCAATATTTAGCTTTGTCCTTATGATGGTCGGCATTGCACACGCGACACACTTGTGTACTTTTTTGGGTACTGTCCTGCATAAATTGAGCGGTAACTAAACCTGTAGGAACAGCAATTATACCGTACCCCAATATCATAATTACTGCCGACATGAATTGCCCAAACGGTGTTACGGGGGTAATATCGCCAAAACCAACGGTGGTAAGGGTAACAATAGTCCAGTAAATACTTATGGGTATGTTTACAAATCCGCTTTCAGGTCCTTCAATAATATACATTAAAGTGCCCATAATTACACAGAGTATAATTACACCGAATAAAAATACGGCTATTTTTATCCTGCTTTTGCTCAGGGCTGTTAGTAACTGGTTGGATGCGCCTACAAAATGCATTAGTTTTAATATCCTGAAAACCCTTAACAGGCGTAAAGCCCGTATTGAGAGTAGGAAGCCTAGCCCTGGGAATAACAAATCGACGTATTTGGGTAGTGTAGAAAGTAAGTCGATTACGCCGTAAAAGCTAAAAATATAAGCTGCTGGTTTTTTTACCGATGCAATTCGGGCAATATACTCTATGGTAAAAAATATGGTAACAATCCACTCTATAATATTGAGCTCTTCACCATATACTGCTGCAATACTGGCTACGCTCTCTAGCATTACGGTTACTACACTTATTAATATAAGCAATAGCAATACTACATCAAACAGTTTTCCTGCAGGTGTATCGGCTTCGTATATTATTTCGTGAAGTTTTTTTCTGAAATTTCCAGACATATTTGCTTGTATGTGCTAAAATGCTATTAGCTCCAAAATTACTACAACTTTTTAGAATCGTATTATTTTTAAGGCTCGTTTTCTTCGGATGTAGCCTTGTATGATGTTTTTTATGTCTCTGTTATGCTCCATCGGAACAAGAATATTTTTTAATACATCAGGATTGGTTACTTGATAATTAAGATTAAAGAATGCATAGCCTTTGTAAACGCCTTTTTCTATCAGTACTGCGCTACGTTCATCTACCGCTCTGCCTTTATCAATAATAATCATGTTTTGATGATTAAAACTGTTGTAGTTAATAAACTCAGTAACACGTTTGTTGTACTCTGTTGGTGGTTCGCCACCTGCGCAAGCACCGTAACATTCGCCCATTTTGTACGGAAAGCATGTTGATTTTGCACTACTATCCAATCCACTCAACTTTTGGCACAGCTTGTACTTATCTGTTATTTTAAACAAGATATTTTTTGCCTCGTTAGTACTAGTAAATGATAAAATCTCTTTTTTGCGCCCATCTGTTTTTTTAACCGCAAGGCATAAATACCCATCCTCGTTTTTCTCGGCATATAACGAGCATGGAAAAACAGTTCTTTTTAAAGCGCGGTTTTGCGATGGTTTATTAACTTTAATTTCTTGGCACTCTTTAAGCAAAGCTATAAGCTCGCTACCTGTTTCCTCGTAACTTATGGTAAATACATCGCGTTGCAGCCGTTTTGCTTTTCGGGCTGTACTGGTAAAGTGCTGGTTGAGCCTTTTTTTAATGTTATTACTCTTACCGATGTATATTAGATCGCCATTTTCTTTATACATATAGTACAATCCAGTAATCGACGGAATATCAGTTAATAAATCAAAAAGTTTAGGTTGTATATCGAGTTTTTTATTTGATTTTATGAGGCTTTTTATAATTTCTTTTTCAACATCTTTAGCCAATAGCATTTTAAAGAGTTGTACTGTAGCTAATGCATCACCCGTGGCACGATGCCTGTCGCTCATGGGTATGCCTAGCGCACGAACCAATTTACCTAGACTGTGTGATTTTTGCTCGGGCATTAGTTTTTGCGATAACTCTACGGTACAAAGCGATTGCCTTTCGTACTTATAGCCCAATCGTTCAAACTCGGTACGGAGTATTCTGTAGTCAAACTGTGCATTATGTGCCACAATAATGCAGCCCTCAGTAATTTCTACAATGCGTTTTGCTATATCGTAAAATTTGGGAGCACTTTGCAGCATGGCATTGTTAATGCCTGTAAGTTTTACCACAAAAGGTTGTATGGGTTTTTCGGGGTTAACAAGGCTTATAAATTGGTCTATTACTTCGTGCCCGTCATACTTATAAATGGCAATTTCCGTTATACCCTCCTCATTATATTGTCCTCCTGTGGTTTCTATATCAAGTATTGCATACATACTTTAAAACCCGAAGGTGGAATTTTTATCGTAAAAGTTCAAAATGTTGTTTCTCATAAATCGTTAATATCAAATATACGAATAAAGAGACAATTATTCATAATATGCATGATTTGTACTGTATTTACGACTAATTATTTGCGGCTACCAAAAATACTGCTGCCAATACGCACCATAGTACTACCACAGTTAACAGCTATTTTATAATCTCCGCTCATGCCCATGCTTAAAATTTGGGGTTCAAAGTTTGATGTTGCAGGTTTACAATTTAGCTCATCAAATAATGATTTGAGGTGCAGGAACTCTTTTTTTACTTGCTCTTGGTTGTCGGTAAATGTAGCCATACCCATAAGACCTACAACATTTACATTTTTAAAGCTTTTAAATTCATCTGAATTTATAAGTGCTTCTAACTCATCCGTATCCATACCAAATTTGGTTTCTTCTTCGGCAATGTGCATTTGTAATAGGCAATTAACAACCCTGTTGCATTTTTTGGCTTGCTTATTTATTTCTTTAAGTAATTTAAGGCTATCTACACCATGTATTAAACTTACATAGGGTGCCATGTATTTTACCTTATTGGTTTGTACATGCCCTATCATGTGCCAGGCAATATCTTTTGGCATTTGCTCCCACTTTTCGGTCATTTCCTGTATTTTGTTTTCGCCAAATACACGCTGCCCTGCATTGTAGGCTTCCATAAGGTTGGCTACGGGTTTGGTTTTGGAAACGGCTACAAGGGTAACATTTTCGGGCAATGATGATTTTATAGTATGTAGATTATCTTTTATTGGCATAACTTTTTTTAGTACAGTTGTATGAAGTTTGTAATTATGAATCGGGCGTAATTTCATACACGACTAGTCCGTTTCTTAACTTTGGCTCTATATAGGTGCTTTTGGGTGGCATAATTAAACTATTATCTGCCAAATTTTTGATTTCTGCAATAGTAGGAGGGCAAAGCATAAAACCAACTTCAAACTCACTTTCGTCTACCATTTTTTTAATGTTGGTTATAGGGCGACTACCGGGTATGTATTCAATACGTTCATCATTACGTAAATCTATAATCCCGAGTAGGGGTCGGAGTACTTTATCGTATAATATTCGCGCATCTAGTGCTTCGTAAACGGTACTAAAATTGGTTTCTTTAAGATGTAGGGCATAAAATTCGCCATCGAGGTACATACCAAAACTAAACTTTCTGTCGGGTTTCCATAATTCCTGCTTACGATTTTTAACTGTAAAGTCTTTGCTTAGTGCGTCTAAAAATTCTGTTTTGCTTAGTTTGTTCAGGTCATGAATTATACGGTTGTACTCGTAAATTTTTAAATCGCTTTCGGGTATTAAAAAGCTCATAAAGTGATTTAAATTCTCGTTGCCACTACTTTTTTCTTGTTCGTATAGCATATTGGCTGAAGCCGAGCGATGATGACCATCGGCAATGTAAAGGCTATTAATACCTTTAAATTGTTGTTGTAACCAAGCAATTTCAGCAGGGTCTTTTATACGCCAAAGGGTGTGTTTATCCTTATTGGGCGATGAAAACAGGTACAAAGGACGTTTCTGTTTTCGTTTAACTATCCAATCTTGTAAGGCAGGCTGGTCTGGATAGGTTATGAGTACGGGTTCGGTATTAAACCCTGTTTCGTACAAATAGTCTTTAAAATACTCTACCCGATAGGATAATGTATCTTCATGTTTTTTAATGACGTTATTCCTGTAATCGGCTATAGATGCTCCTGCAATTATGCCTGTGTAGGTATTATGTTTACTTTCTATTTCGTACAGAAATAATACATTTTCTGTTTCCTTTTTTAAAACTTGTGCCTCTTTAAACTCTTCATATTTTAAATGTACTGCTTTAAATCGCGTATTAGTCGATATTTTTTGCAGGTTTACATAAGCTGGATTTAAAATATGTAGAAAAGAAAAGGGGTTGTACTCTAGTTGCGAGGCAAGCTCTGCCGGGCTATACTCATCGTAAGAGCGTGACGTTACTAAACTTACCTTATCGCGGGTAGGTCGTACGGCTTTAAAAGGAACTATTTTTGCCATAGTTGAAATAGCCCTCTAAAGCCGAAAACAGGTTTAGAGGGATTTTTTGTTTTATTAATTTGTACTAGCAAGTAATAATTGCTAATTACTTTTTGTAGGCTACTTTTTCAGCTTTTTTGCTTTCGGAATAATCATAAAAACCTTCGCCAGATTTTACACCAAGTTTGCCTGCCTGTACCATGTTTACCAATAGCGGGCATGGTGCATATTTTGGGTTTTTAAAACCATCGTACATTACGTTTAGTATTGACAGGCATACATCTAAACCAATAAAATCGGCAAGTTGTAAAGGTCCCATTGGGTGTGCCATACCAAGTTTCATAACGGTATCTATTTCATAAACACCTGCTACGCCGTTATATAGTGTTTCTATAGCTTCGTTAATCATTGGCATTAATATTCTGTTTGCCACAAAACCAGGGTAATCGTTAACCTCTACAGGTACTTTGCCCAGTTTTTCTGATAATTCCATAATGGTTTTGGTAACTTCATCAGAGGTATTGTAGCCTCTAATAATTTCTACCAGCTTCATAATAGGTACAGGGTTCATAAAGTGCATCCCAATAACTTTATCTTGCCTTGTAGTAACAGCAGCAATTTGCGTTATGGATATGGATGACGTATTGGTTGCCAAAATGGTTTTTTCGTCGCAAAAATCATTAAGATCTTTAAATATTTTCAGTTTTAAATCTACGTTTTCAGTGGCAGCCTCTACAACAAGGTCAGTATTTAAAACACCATCTTTAATATCGGTATAGGTAATAATATTACCAATAGTATTGTGTTTGTCCTCTTCGGTTATTTTACCCTTAGCTACCATTCTGTCAAGGTTAGCAGCTATAGTAGCCATGCCTTTATCTAACGATTTTTCGGATATATCAATAAGTTTTACGCTAAAGCCGCTTTGTGCAAATGTATGTGCAATACCATTGCCCATAGTACCTGCGCCAATTACTGCTATGTTTTTCATGATGTTGGTATTATTTAGTTTATTGTTTGTTTTTATTCGTTAAAACAGTCTATTATTTGATAAGCAATACGCAAGGCATCGGTACCGTCCTGTAGTGTAACAATAGGGGTAGTGTTGTTGTTTATAGCATCGGCAAACGTTTCCAGTTCATCTAGTATTGCATTGTTTGCCTCAATGTTTGGATTCTCAAAATAAATTTGCTTTTTTATTCCTTCAGCATTTTGTAATACCATATCAAAATCACCTGGTGTTTCGGGTGCATCTTTCATTTTTACTACTTCGCACATTTTATCTAGGAAGTCTACCGATATGTAGGCATCTTTTTGGAAGAAACGCGTTTTACGCATATTTTTTAAGGATATACGACTGGAGGTTAGGTTGGCTACACAACCATTTTCAAACTCAATACGTGCATTGGCAATATCTGGTGTATCGCTAATTACGGATACACCACTGGCATTAATGCTTTTTACTTTGCTTTTTACAACGCTAAGTATTACATCAATATCATGTATCATTAAATCAAGCACTACAGGCACATCAGTACCGCGGGGGTTAAATTCTGCCAAGCGGTGCGTTTCTATAAACATTGGGTTATGTATGTTGTTTTTAGTGGCAATAAAAGCAGGGTTAAACCGCTCTACGTGCCCAACCTGTCCTTGCACATTATGCTTTTTTGCTAGGCTAATTATTTCTTCAGCTTCTGCAACGGTGTTGGATATTGGCTTTTCAAGAAAAACATGTTTCCCAGCCTGTATCACTTCTTTGGCACAATCGTAATGCGAAAGGGTAGGAGTTACAATATCTACAACATCAACAACGGCTATGAGTTCTTGAATTGAATTGAATTTTTTATAACCAAATTCGCTAGCTACTTTATTGGCATTTTCGTCATTTGGATCGTAAAAACCTACCAACTCATATTTTTGCGACTGATTGAGTAAACGCAAGTGTATCTTTCCCAGATGTCCTGCACCCAATACTCCGATTTTAAGCATAAGAAATATATTTTTAACAAAAATAAGATTATTTAACCTGAAAACATAAAAAGTACTTCTAAAAATACTGCTTGTACTAACAGGTTTACAAAACCATTTGAATGTGATTTTTACTACTTGGTATTTGATTTAGTTTGTTATTTTTACCAAAAAAATAATTCTGTACGTTGAAAGATACATCAAAGCATCAGGGGCTTAGAAATCAGCTTGTTAGTGTTTTAGAGCAAAAGGGCATTACCGATAAAAACGTGCTTAATGCTATAAGTAAAATACCAAGACATTTGTTTTTGGACTCTAGCTTTGCCGATTATGCCTACCAAGATAAGGCGTTCCCCATAGGAGCAGGGCAAACCATATCGCAGCCTTACACGGTAGCATTTCAGTCACAGTTATTACAGGTAGAGCGCGACCACAAAGTGCTTGAAATTGGTACAGGGTCTGGTTACCAAACTGCCGTACTTTACATGATGGGTGCTAAAGTATACAGTATAGAGCGCCAGAATGAGCTTTTTAAAACCACATCGTTACTACTACCAAAATTGGGTATACGCCCCAAACACCTTTCGTTTGGCGATGGTTATAAAGGTTTACCCAATTACGCCCCTTTTGATAGTATTATAGTTACAGCAGGTGCACCAACAATACCACAGCCATTAATGGCACAATTAAAAATAGGAGGCAGGTTGGTAATACCTGTGGGCGATGACCCTCAGATTATGACAATGTTAGTCCGTAAAAACGAAACGCAGTTTGAAAAGCACGAGTTTGGCGAGTTTCGTTTTGTACCACTTTTAGAAAATAAAAATTAAATAAAACACGAATAATGAAAAAAATTGTACTGTTACTGTTCCTTATATCAGGTATAGTAAATGCTCAGGATACCAATAAGGTATGGGACTTATTACTTAAAAATGATAGACAAGGGGCAAGACAAGCTTTTGATACAACCTTTAAGAAGCAGAAAGACGATAGTATAGAGCTATTGGTATTGGATGCATTAATAGATAAAGAAATGGGTACCATTTATTTTGATGAAACATTTTTGAAAAAAATGACCAAGATTGAGGAGAGTGAAAATTACCTTTACCCTTTATGGTATGAAGAATATGCTTTGGGAAGCCCTAATAGTGATGGTTTTACGAGTTTATCGTACAAAAAACTTGACTTTGTTGCAGGAGTAGATAAATACAAGTCGTATCCTATAGTAATTTACAATAAAGCGATTTATGATAGAAGACGTCTTGATTTCGATGCATATAAAGAAAGTATTAATAAACTGGACGCGATAACAAAATGGCAATTTTGTGGTGTGTTTGAGAATATGAATGGTAGTGGTCTTGATATTGATTACGAACCAGAGCACTATGCAAAAAATGATAAAATGTTTAACGCTAATAGCAATGGTATTGTAAATTGGTATGTGCCTGCTATTCCGCAAAACGAAGGATATCATTTTTATTACAATGAAGCTGAGTATGGTAATGGGATTATTTACGCACAGTCGTTTATAGAGTCCGATAAAACAAGAGAAGTTGTACTGAATTTAGGAACTAGCGGTCCCATTAAAGTTTTTGTTAATGATATAGAAATTTATACTAACGATAAAGCTGTTACTACAGATTTAAATGCTTTTCATGTAAAGTTTAATTTATTAAAAGGAACAAATAGGCTACTCATAAAATCGGCTACCGATGGTAACAACGATTATTTTTATGCTGCCATAAAAGATGTTAACCAAAACACTATTCCAGCCTTAAAGTATTACGATACGTATAAGCCATATAATAAAGCAACTCTGGAAGCACTTAATGCAAATGAAATTAATCCTTTTTTTGAAGATTATCTTGTTACTAAATTGGCTAAACAACCCGATAGTGTTTTTTACACCTTATTGTTATATAATGCCTATATATACAATCATAAATATGAAAAAGCATACAAGGTTATACAAAAACTTACTGAAAAATACCCTAATAGTTCGCTATTAAAAGTCGAGTTAGTAAGCTACTATACATTAGTAGATGATAGTCAGAAGGTAGAGGAATTAAACGAAACACTTTTATTAAAAGATGAAGATTACTATTATAGTATTGCCACTAAAATTCAGGACGGTAATTGGACTAGAAAAGCTAATATTTCTGAACTTGAAAAATATAGAGATAAAGCTAAAAAACTAAACTCTGAAATATTTGGACAACTATACGACTTTATGATAACAACACGTAATGCCGATATAGATAATGCCATAAAACAGGCAGAGGAAATACTAGATGGTTCCTATGATAATGAAAATTTAGTTTACAATTTTGCTAGCTTATATTCTTCACTTAAAAAAGACAAAGAAAAAACAATTAGTATTTATGAAGATATAGTAAGTAAAAGAGAAGATATTACTGCACAAAATGCACTTATTAACTACTATCAATCTGTAGGACGAAAAGAAGATGTTAAGGCAATGGTTAAAAGTCGTATTAAGCACTATTCATATTTAAATAGTTTTTATGAAGAAATGATAGCCCTCGCAAATCAAGAAAACGATTATGAATTTGCTATAAAAAATGCTGAGATTGGACTTGCCAATTTTCCGTACTCATTTGATTTGATGGAGAAAATGGGTATGGCATACAATGCCTTAAAAGATACCAAAAAAGCAGAAGAGTACTTTAAAAAATCGTTAACCCATTATTCGTCCAATTCCACCTTACGTAAGCGACTTTATGATATTACGAAAGTACCCGACGAGATTGACCAAGTAGTTACTAAAAATATTTACGACCTTATAAAAGAACGTAGAGGTTCTGAAATGAATAGTAATTATGGTGTGAGTATATTACTAGATCAATATATTGTTAATGTGCTGCCCGAGGGAAGTAGAGAAACAAAGTCTGTGCTAGTATACCAAGTTACTGCAGAAAACGGTATAGAGGAGTTGAAGGAATTTAACTTAGCACGAGGAAATAGTCTTAACATAATTAAAGCCGAAATAGTTAAACCTGATGGAAATATAGTACCTGGCGAAAAAAATTATAATACTATTGTGTTTACAAATTTGGCTGTTAACGATGTAGTGTATATAGAATATGAGAATGCCGTTAACGGATATGGTCGTTTTTATAAAGATTTTACAGAAACCTATACTTTTAACGGGGCATACCCAGTTCATCAAGCATTATTTAGTATAATATACCCTGAAAATGTAACATTTGCATACGATGTTATGAATGGTGAAGTACCTAATACAACCCAAAAAATAAACGGGCGCAATTGTATTACTTGGGAAAAGAAAAACATACCAACTATGCCACTCTACGAGAGTTTCTCACCAGAGTATAATGATATAGCAATGCAAATACGTATTAGCAGTATAAAGTCATGGTCTGATATTTCTAATTGGTATGCCGATTTAGTAAAGAAAAATTTAGACATGGATCGTATTGCACTCGAAACGTACGACGAAATTTTTCCCAAAGGCGTAACAAACCTAACAGAAGAAGAAATTGCTTATAAAATATATGAGTATATAGAAAATAATATAACCTATAGCTCTTTAGATTTTAGACAAAGCGGTTATGTGCCTCAAAAACCATCTAAAACCATTAGCACCAAGCTAGGCGATTGTAAAGATGTTTCTACCTTATTTGTAGCAATGGCACAAAAGGCAGGGTTAAAAGCAAACTTGGTTTTAGTGCTAACATCCGATAATGGTACAGAAGGGCTTAAACTCCCCGCAATAAACTTTAACCACTGTATAGTAAAAGTAAACTTTGAGGATAAAGATTATTTTATAGAGCTAACAGATAAGTACCTGCCTTTTAAAACAATGCCCATGAGCCTGTATAATGCAAAAGCATTGGTAGTATCTTTTGATAAAAAAGAAAACGAAAAAAGTAAGGTTATTAACGTACCAGCCAACAACAAACGTCAGAATATAAAAACAACAACAACTACCATAAAAGTAGCGGATGATGTTAAGTACTATACTTCTAGGCACCAAGTTAAAGGATTAGCCAACTCCTATTACAACGAGTTATTTTCTGAAGCTACTACAGCAGATGTAAGAAACAAAGAGTTTGAAGAGAGTATTAATAGTAAACTTAATAAGGTAGTATTGTTACAAGATGCCAAACTTATTGGTAAAAATGATAAGTTTAAAGATGAAATGAACTTTGAAATACAGTTTTCGGTAACCGAAAAGTTACAATCAGTAGGAAGCCTAAAAATAATGGAAATTCCTTACCTCGATAAAGTATATACAAGAGATGTTATTGCAAAAGAAAAGCGAAACTTCGATATCCTGTACACACGCTATGAAGATGCCAACGAATACGATACAGAAGTAATATTAACTATTGAAGAGGGCAAAAAGTTTACAGAAATTCCAGAAAATAAAACACTCTCGTTTAAAAAACATCAGTACAGCATAAAATATGAGCTGGTTAATCCTACCACATTAAAAGTAACCCGAAAGGTACAATTGCCTTGGGATACCATTACAACAGAAGAATATGCTGAATATAAAAAATATGTAGAAGAAGCTATTGCAGCAGAAGAATCGATAGTAGGATTTAAATAATAAAAATACCGAAAAAACCATCTAATTTTAGATGGTTTTTTCTTTTACCACAGCAGCATTAATATCACTATGCGAACGGTGCAATACTACCTTTCCGTTTTTTATCAATAAAATTTGTGGCGACTGGTGCATAATACCAAACCTTTGGGCTATAGCATTACTAACATCTCGGTGTGCCAGCAAATCCAAAAAATAAGCTTTTGCATCATCTTCATTAATGGCGTATTCACGCTCAAAACCCTTTAACGCCATACGGCTTATACTGCACCTAGTACTATGTTTAAATACCAATACGGGCATTGTTTCAGATTCCGCTACAATAGTATCAAGCTGTTGTACGTTGGTTAATTCGTACCATTTTATGCGTGAAGAAGAAGTCTTATCACTGTCATTATTACCGAATATATTACTGAAAAAACTCATAATGCGGGTGTATTGTGACTTTTTGACACTTAAAAGGCTCTAGCTATGAGTCTTACAAGCCAAAAAGTCAGATTTTAAGTATTGGAATAGCTATTGAACAATAGTAATCAAATTTAAAAAATAAACCTATGAATTTTTCTAATTTTACTATAAAATCACAAGAAGCCATACAACGCGCACAACAAATAGCGCAAGGTTATGGGCATCAGCAAATAGAAAACGAGCATATTGTAAAAGCACTACTGGAAGTAGATGAAAACGTTACGCCGTTTATATTAAAAAAACTCAACGTAAACGTAAATCTCTTTCAGCAAGTTTTAGATAGCACCCTACAAAGTTTTGCAAAAGTAGAAGGCGCAGAAATGGGACTATCGCGTGATGCTGGCAATGCACTTAACGAGGCATCCAACATTGCCCGCAAAATGGGCGATGAGTTTGTAACTACCGAGCATTTGCTGTTAGCTATTTTTAATAGTAAAAGTAAATTAGCACAAATACTAAAAGACCAAGGCGTAAATGAAAAAGAGTTAAAAGCAGCTATTGAAGAATTGCGTAAGGGCGAAAAAGTAACATCGGCTAGTGCTGAGGAAACGTATAATTCCTTAAACAAATATGCCAAAAACCTCAATCAGTTAGCAAACGACGGAAAGTTAGACCCTGTTATTGGGCGTGACGAAGAAATTCGTAGAGTATTGCAAATTCTTTCTCGCCGAACTAAAAACAACCCCATGTTAGTAGGGGAACCCGGTGTAGGTAAAACCGCCATAGCTGAGGGATTAGCCCACCGTATTATTCAGGGAGATGTGCCCGAAAATCTTAAAGATAAGATAGTTTATTCCTTAGATATGGGGGCGCTTATAGCAGGTGCAAAATATAAAGGAGAGTTTGAGGAGCGACTAAAATCGGTAGTAAAAGAAGTAACTTCTGCCGATGGCGATATTGTACTGTTTATAGACGAGATACACACACTTGTAGGTGCAGGTGGTGGCGATGGTGCCATGGATGCCGCCAACATACTAAAACCAGCATTGGCGCGCGGCGAACTCCGCGCAATAGGGGCAACAACCTTAGATGAGTACCAGAAATATTTTGAGAAAGACAAAGCTCTTGAAAGACGTTTCCAAAAAGTAATGGTAGATGAGCCTGATACCGAAAGTGCCGTATCGATACTTAGAGGTATAAAAGAAAAATACGAAACACACCACCAAGTGCGTATTAAGGACGATGCCATTATAGCTTCGGTAGCCCTATCGCAACGCTACATTACCACACGTTTTTTACCTGACAAGGCTATTGATTTAATGGATGAGGCAGCTTCTAAAATCAGAATGGAAATTAACTCCAAACCAGAAGAGTTGGATGTACTCGACAGAAAGATAATGCAGCTTGAAATTGAAATAGAAGCTATTAAGCGTGAAAAAGATGAGGTAAAACTCAAATCGTTAGGATTAGAGCTAGCCAATTTAAAAGAAGAACGCAACGAGATATATGCCCGATGGAAAAGCGAAAAAGACATTGTTGATAATATACAGGCTTTAAAAACCGATATTGAACAGTATAAAGCAGAAGCTGAAAAAGCAGAGCGCGAAGGCAATTATGGAAAAGTAGCCGAACTGCGTTATGGTAAGATAAAAGAAGCGCAAGAAAAGCTGGATGCCATGCAACAGCAATTGCAGGAAAACCAAACAGGGCAAAGCCTTATAAAAGAGGAGGTAACTGCCGAAGATATTGCTGAGGTTGTAGCCAAATGGACGGGAATACCCGTAACTAAAATGCTGCAAAGCGAACGCGAAAAACTGTTACAGTTAGAAGATGAATTGCACAAGCGTGTAGTAGGGCAAGAGGAGGCCATAGAAGCCGTGAGTGATGCCGTAAGGCGAAGCCGTGCGGGTTTGCAAGACCAAAATAAGCCTATAGGTTCATTCCTGTTCTTGGGTACTACAGGCGTAGGTAAAACAGAACTTGCTAAAGCATTGGCATCCTACCTGTTTGATGATGAAAATGCCATGACACGTATTGATATGAGTGAGTACCAAGAACGCCATAGCGTTAGCCGATTGGTTGGTGCGCCTCCTGGATATGTAGGGTATGATGAAGGTGGGCAGCTTACCGAAGCCGTAAGGCGTAAACCTTATTCGGTAGTACTATTAGATGAAATTGAGAAGGCACATCCCGATACTTTTAATATACTATTACAAGTACTGGACGAAGGTAGGTTAACAGATAACAAAGGGCGATTGGCTGATTTTAAGAATACGATTATAATAATGACATCCAATATGGGAAGCAGTATTATACAGGAAAAGTTTGAAAATAGTAATGGTAATACAGAATCAGCTATTGAGGCTGCAAAAGTAGAAGTACTCGGATTGCTAAAACAAACAGTGCGCCCTGAATTTATTAATCGTATTGATGATATTGTAATGTTTACACCACTTAGTGCCGATAATATTAAAGAAATAGTCGGCTTACAGTTAAAAGGTGTTACCAAGTTGCTAGCACAGCAAAACATTACGCTAGATGCTACACCCGAAGCCATAACCTACCTTGCTGAAAAAGGTTATGACCCCGATTTTGGTGCACGCCCCGTAAAGCGTGTTATACAGAAACAAGTAATGAACGAATTATCCAAACAAATTCTTTCAGGTAAAATAACTACCGATAGTATTATACTTTTAGATAGTTTTGATGGGCAATTGGTTTTTAGAAATCAGGAAAACATAACTAACCAGAATAGCTAAAAAACGGCTCATAAATAAAAAAAACGCATTAGTAATTACTAATGCGTTTTTTTATTTGTTTGCAAGTGTGCTAACGTACACTTTTATAACGATAGTACTGTTTAATAGTCATTATTCCCCTATAAGTACTCTTTTTACGTTTTATAATTATATATACAACGCCCACTAGTACTAAGCAAGATAGTAATGTTATTAATACCACATTTATAAGGTAATTACTAAAATCGGTATTATTAAATTCAAAGTTATTGGTAACTAAATAACCAGTAACCAGTAATGCTATTAAAGTTAAAAAAGTATATACTATCCTCATAATTGGCAGCTATTAGTTAGTAATGATGATTTCCAATTAGTACGCAATTTCGAGATTTATATTTTTAGATTAAAGTACTTTATAACTAAATAACTTTTAATTAAATAAATTTTTGTAATCTAAAACTTGCAAAAAATTAATAGTAATGAATTTTATAGCAGTATTTCTAAATTGCAAGGCATTTATTTCAATTATAGTCGTCTAAAACTATATTTAAAGTTAAAATTTTGAAAACTATGCAGTAAAATAAACATATTAAACAGAAATTTGTGTACAAACATTAAAACAATCATTATGAATTTAAAAAGAGTTTTTGGAGCACTGTTAACGCTATTAGGTATAGGAGGAATAATTTATGCCGCTGTAGTTTTTGCTAATGGCTCCAGTATAAAAGAAGGTGCAATATACGGAGCAGTAGGACTCGTATTCTTTATATCAGGAATAAGTCTTGTTAAACGGACCAAAGACGAATCGTAGCCACCATAAAAATTCCATTAAAGTAGCGTTAAATACCTATTTATAAAAAATCACTCTTCGTAGCTTTATATCCAATATCCAAATCAATAAAAAAACTAAAGAATCATGTCACAGTCACTTATCGTAGAAAATTCCATAAGAATCGATGCACCTGTAATTAGAGTTTGGGAAGTACTCACAAAATCACATTATGTTCGCCAATGGAAAAATTTGCCAGAAGATTTTGGTGATTTTGAAGTACTACCTGCCACCGTTATAAACCTTCCAGGTTCGTCTACCATGACTATTGTAGAGTTTGAACCCAATAAAAAACTATATTACCATGTAGTATTACCCGAATGGGTAGACCAACAAACCAATATTGGATATACATACAATTTATCTACAGATGAAAATGGGCACACGTGGTTGGGTATACAGGTAGGTGACTTTGCTTTAATTACCGAAGGCAATAAATATTATGATGAAAGTGTTATGTTTGGTAAAACAGCGTCGCAAAAAATTAAAGAGCTTGCGGAAATGCACGACAATACAGTACATTAATGACGTATTCCATAAAAAGCAATTGCCTTACTGCTACATTTAATACAAAAGGTGCCGAGCTAACCTCACTTAAAAATAACAATAATAAAGAGTACATTTGGGAAGCCAATCCGCAGTATTGGGGTAAGCACTCACCTGTACTCTTTCCTATTGTAGGTGTACTTAAAAATAATAGTTATACCTATAATGGTAAAACATATACTTTATCACGGCACGGTTTTGCGCGCGATAAAGTATTTTCTGTTAAAGAACAGCATGATGATACTATAACCTTTGTACTTGCTGCTGACGAAGCTACTAAAGAAAATTACCCGTTTAATTTTGAGTTACAAATAAAGTACACCCTAGCAGCTACTACGCTTTGTATCGATTATATTGTTTCCAATAAAGGTGCTACAACAATGCCATTTTCTATAGGTGGGCATCCTGCTTTTGCACTACCCAATAATTTTAAGGATTATAGTTTACAGTTTGAAAAACAGGAAGATTTGGTTAGTACACAGCTCCAAAATGAGTTATTATCGGGTATTAAAACACCCATTAGTTTGAAAGATAGTATCTTGCCTTTAAATTATAATCTTTTTAAAAACGATGCGTTAATATTTAAGCAGTTACAATCTGAAACAATTACTATTTTAGAAGAAAACAAACCTTTTTTAAAAGTAGCATTTTCAGATTTTCCTCATTTGGGCATTTGGACAAAACCGAACTATCCGTTTTTATGTATAGAGCCGTGGCAAGGTTATGCCGACAGTGTTAACAGTAATGGTAAATTTATAGAAAAAGAGGGTAGTATAGTGTTAGCAGAAAAAGCCACAATACAAAAAGGTTTTAGTATTGAAATTTTGAACTAATTTAACGTTGGCCTATTGTTATTGTATGTAAAACAGCAAACTAAATTGATTATATTTAAAGGATATATGTGCAACAATGAACGAATTTGAGAGACAGTATTTAGAGGTTCAGGATTTACTAAAATTTGAAGATTATAGCCTTGTTTTAAAACGTATTATTGATTTTACTTTAGATACTCAGTCGATAGTATTTTATCGTAAGACCAATGCTTTACTCAACTGGATAGATGCCAACCCTGAGTCAGTAGAATTAAAAAGTAAATTATCCGAGCTGCTCAACGAATTGCACAAAGCGCTTTCCGTTAAACCTATAAGCACTAATGGTAAAATATTGGAGTGCCGTGCTGTTGCAAAAGCTTACCATGGCGGTTCGTTTACGTTGGGTCCAGTAACATTGCACCTCAATGGGGGCGATATTGTAGGGTTAGTAGGCGAGAACGGTAATGGTAAAACTACTTTGTTACGTTTATTAAGTGGTGAACTTCATACTACTTCGGGAGGCGTACATTACCACTTCCCGTACAACGATTTGTACGATTTACGCACCCAATTAGTGTACATACCCCAACGTACTGATACGTGGCGTGGCGCAATGTTTGAGAATTTGGTATTCACGGCATCATCCTACGGCTATAAACCCCACGAGATACAGCTTATTACCGAGTTAATAGTAGCTCGCTTAGGCTTAAGAAAATTCAGAAACCACAGTTGGAAAAGCCTTTCGTCGGGTTATAAAATGCGATTTGAGTTAGCACGTATGCTATTACGAAAGCCCAAGGTGTTATTAATAGATGAGCCGCTGGCTAACTTGGATATATTGGCACAACAGACCATACTGGAGGATTTTAGAGCCATAGCTAAGTCGCCTTTTCGTCCTGTAGGCATTATTTTAAGTTCGCAACAACTATATGAAGTAGAAAAAACGTCCGATCAGGTAATATTTCTTAAAAATGGACAGCAAAAAAATCTTCATAAAAAATTAAATACAGCAACAGAAGCTGAGGTGACACCATTAGTAATTGAGTTTGAAAGTAAATGGAGGCAAGGTGGGCTTAGCGAAGTATTATCGGTAATTAATTTACAATCCATACAATTTAACGGAGGTACTTTTATTGCTACTTTTTCGGAAGAAACTACAGTACACGATTTTATGCAAACTCTCATCAAACATAAAATTGATATTGCTTATTTCAGAGATATATCCAACTCTACACGCCGCTTTTTTGTATCATAATTCTCAAGCCAATGTTCAATAAAATACAACATAAACTATTACTTACTAACCCATTACTTTGGAATATCCGAATTGTTCCTGTACTTACCGTAGCGGTATTATTACATATTATATTCTTTGCTGTAGGATATGTTGATGGTGCTGTAGATTTTACTGAAGTTTACAGTTGGGGTTATGGCAACTCTTCTTTAGCTGTATTTTTTGCTGTAGCATTAGCCATAATTTTAACCATAATTTGGTTGGTATTTTATTTCCGTAATAATGCCTATAAATCATTTTATCCTATAACCAGCTCATCCTTGTTTAAGGAGTGGTTGCTCATTTTTTCAGTTTGTTTGCTAAATTGTGGTTATAGTGTTTCGTACCTGTATGCAAAAGACTTTAAAAAACGGAGTTATTTTAGTGAACAAGAATTTTCAAAACGCTTGGATGTTATTAGTATGGCATCTGTATTTGCAGGTTACAAGTACGAGAATAACGGTAATATCCGAAAAATAATTAATGGTAAAACTGTAGTTGTTACAACCGATACATTTATGTGTAAATACAATAACAGGCAGTATAGTATTAACTCCTTATTAAATAAAAAAATAGAACGGTTTTCGTATCAAAATCGTACGCGTGATTCTCTTAACGATTTTAGAGTGAAAAATTGGCTAATTCAAAATCAGAGAGACTCTGTACGTTGGGTTATGCAAGAGTTTATTAAAATAGCCAATAGTCATAACCTAAAAAGTAATATTACGGCTAATGAATGGCTAAATTTGGTTTATGATTATCCTGAGTTTACCAATTACACTAAAGTTGGAAAAATAGAAAGTTATGAGTATAATCGTAGAGACCATATATACGGCAGGCAAAATACATTACTTGAAACTAATCAGTACAACCAACTAGAGCTTAACACAATTTCAAACGATATAAAGGTAATAGGTAATACAACCTTTGTGTACCCTAAACATTACGTACCACTTATACAAATAGATAAGGCATACAATAACATAGCTAGGGCTTATACTAGCCCCAATATCAATTTACAATCGTTACTATTTAGTATCTATTTTGCATTATCACTATCATTAGCCATATTCTCGTTCAGGGTAACTTCAGGCAGAAGTTGGCTAATTGCTTTGGTTTCAGTAGGTATATTGGCGCTACTAACAGGTGTACTATCTGCTATATTATCATTAGGTAGTTTATATTCGCTTTTCTGGGCATTAATAATAATAGGGGCATTAGTATATTACTATTTCAATACTTATAAATCTCCTTCCAAAAAAAATACAGCTACAGTACTAAATAGTTTACTGTGGCTATTGCCTTGGCTAATACCAGCAATATATGCGTTTTTGACTTCACTAACTTATGTTAACAGGTACGATTCAAATATAAAAGAAGAATACGGCATACTCCACTGGTTGGATGATAATCCAACGCTAGTTTTTTATACAAACGTACTATTGTTTATAGTATTTATGTACTTTTTTACCAATATTATTAAAAGGTGGAAGGGCAAACCTGAGGCTTAATACAATTTTGATGCTATACCCGTTATTGGCACATAAAACAATTTGCGTAACTTTGCACTCCTTATGCAAAAAACAGTAAACATATTAAATAGAAAAGCTAGGTTTGAATACGAAATCCTAGATAAATATACTGCGGGAATTGTATTGGCAGGCTCCGAAATAAAATCCATTCGGATGGGCAAAGCCTCTATAGCCGAAAGTTTTTGCGAATTTCAGGGGCACGAGCTTTTTGCTATTAATACCAATATCGAAATTTACGCGTACAGCCAAAATTTTAGACATGCGCCTAAAACCGAACGTAAACTACTCTTAAATAAAAAAGAACTAAAAAGTTTGCAAAAAAGTGTTCAGAATAAAGGTTTAACCATAATCCCGTTACGTTTGTTTACTAACGAAAAAGGATTGGCAAAATTAGAAATAGGGCTTTGCCGTGGTAAGAAAAATTACGATAAGCGTGAAACTATGAAAGAACGCGATACTAAACGTGATTTGGATAGGATTAAAAAAGCATACAATTAAAATAAAAAAGCCCTTTACAATATAAAGGGCTTTTTCTATATACAGTAATTTTTAAAATATTACCTTTTACTATAGGCGGGTAGTAGTTTACTGCTTACTTCTCCAAAACCAATTCTAACATTATCGTTTTGGCAATAGCCACGCATAATAACAGTATCGTTATCGTTAATAAATTTACGCTCTGTACCATCATCTAGTGTTAGCGGTTGTTTACCACCCCAGCTTAATTCTAACATAGAACCAAAACTATCGGGTGTAGGTCCCGATATGGTACCACTACCCATAAGGTCGC
Organism: Flavobacterium litorale; assembly: GCF_019613795.1. Taxonomy (NCBI): domain Bacteria; kingdom Pseudomonadati; phylum Bacteroidota; class Flavobacteriia; order Flavobacteriales; family Flavobacteriaceae; genus Flavobacterium; species Flavobacterium litorale. Next base: position 2,385,416 of record NZ_CP080429.1, on the reverse strand, counting down.
CACTGTTAACACGGCATCCGTTTACAGTATGGTGCGCTAGTTGTTGCGACATACTCCAATACATGTACTTAAAGTTGGAGTTGCAAATAACATTTTCGTTACCACCTTCGGGCTGTAGTGCTACCTGTAATTTTATATCAAAAGCATGCTTTCCTTCTTGCTGTAAGTATTCCAATGGTGTAGGCTCTTGCTCAGGTCCTTCCGTACGAAAAGGTTCTAAGGCATCAAGGGTTACAATCCATGGCGACATTGACGATGCAAAGTTTTTAGCGAGGAATGGACCTAGCGGTACATATTCCCACTTTTGTATATCGCGTGCACTCCAGTCGTTAAACAACACCATACCAAAAATATGCTGCTCTGCTTCATCTACGGGTATTGGTTCGCCCATAATGTTCGAGTCCGTAGTAATAAAGCCCATTTCAAGTTCAAAGTCCACTAATTTTGAAGGACCAAAAATAGGGGTGTCATTTCCAGGAGGCAATGTTTGCCCGTGTGGGCGATGTACTGGAATACCTGATGGTACTATAGTAGACGATCTACCATGATACCCCACAGGTATATGCAACCAGTTAGGCAATAACGCATTTTCTGGGTCGCGGAACATTTTACCAACATTGGTAGCATGCTCTTTACTCGAATAAAAATCTGTATAATCGCCAATAAGTACAGGCAACTGCATTTCTACATCTTCAAGGTTAAATATAACTACCTCTCTGTGCTTAGCATTATCTCTGAGTTTAGGGTTGGTAGCATCAAAAAGCTCAGCAATACGGTTTCGTACCAATCGCCATGTCTTTTTACCGTCCGATATAAAGTCGTTCAATGTATCTTGCATGAACATATCGTCTGTAAGTTCAATACCCTCAAAGTAGTTCATTTGTTGCAAAGCACCAAGGTCTATAGCATAGTCACCTATACGTGTACCTATAGTAACAACATCATCTTTAGTTATAAAAACTCCAAAAGGGATATTCTGTATCGGGAAGTCGCTATTTTCAGGTACTTCCAGCCAACATTTTCTAGTTGGGTCGTTCGCTCTTAGTGGCATATTTTTAGTTTGTTTGTTGTATTAAATCAGTTATCAAATATAGTTTTCCGAATGGTTTTACCCAACCTTTTTTTGTATTTTTGACAGCAAATTAACAAAAAAATATAAAATGCAACGCGACGAACAAATTTTCGACCTGATACTGCAAGAACAGGACAGGCAAATACACGGATTGGAACTAATTGCATCAGAAAATTTTGTTAGCGACCAAGTGTTGGAAGCGGCAGGTTCTGTATTAACCAACAAGTATGCCGAGGGGTATCCTGGTAAGCGGTATTATGGCGGATGTGAAGTAGTGGATGTAATTGAGCAAATAGCTATAGATAGGGCTAAAACGCTTTTTGGTGCTGAGTATGCCAATGTGCAACCCCACTCAGGGTCGCAAGCCAATACAGCCGTTTTTGCAGCTTGTTTAAAACCAGGCGATAAAATACTGGGTTTCGACCTTTCGCACGGTGGGCATTTAACACACGGTTCGCCCGTTAACTTTTCAGGAAAACTATACAATCCTGTTTTTTACGGCGTAGAAAAAGAAACGGGTGTGCTTAATTACGATAAAATACAGGAAATAGCAGAGCAAGAGCAACCGAAAATGATAATTGCAGGAGCATCAGCGTATTCGCGTGATATGGATTTTGAACGCTTTAGAGTAATAGCCGATAGTGTTGGTGCTATTTTGCTTGCCGATATATCGCACCCCTCGGGGCTTATAGCCAAAGGGTTATTAAACGACCCTGTACCACATTGCCATATTATTACCACTACTACACACAAAACCTTACGCGGACCAAGAGGCGGTATGATATTAATGGGTAAAGATTTTGAAAATCCGTTTGGATTAAAGACACCAAAAGGAAATGTACGCATGATGTCGTCCTTATTGGATTCTGGAGTATTTCCAGGCAACCAGGGCGGACCATTAGAGCATATTATTGCAGCTAAAGCAGTAGCCTTCGGCGAAGCATTACAAGATGAGTTTTTTAACTACATGATGCAGGTACAAAAAAATGCTAAAGCTATGGCAGCAGCATTTGTAAAAAGAGGTTATGATATTATATCGGGAGGTACAGATAATCATATGATGCTTATTGACCTTAGAAATAAAAATATTTCAGGTAAAGAAGCTGAAAACGCACTAGTTAAAGCAGAAATAACTGTAAATAAGAACATGGTTCCGTTCGACGATAAATCGCCATTTGTAACATCGGGTATTCGTGTAGGTACCGCAGCCATTACTACTCGTGGTCTTGTAGAAACCGACATGGAAACTATTGTAACCTTAATAGACAGGGTTATTGCTGACCATACTAACGAAGAAGTTATTGAAGCTGTAGCCGATGAAGTAAATGAAATGATGAGCGAAAGACCAATTTTTGTTTTTTAAACAGCAGTTACTTATTATAAAGCTATAGTACTTAACCGTTACGTTTTTATTAATATATTATTGTTTTAGTTTTATGATTTATTTATAAAAATTCACTTTCAGAATTACTAATTTAGTGGTAATCTGAAATTTAAAAACAAGATAGTATGAAAATGAAAATGTATTTGAGTATGTTATTTTTGGTGTTTGGATTCACCCTTCAGGCACAATCGTTTGGTAGTGCTAGCATAAAGGTAGAGGGTACTTTTAATGCCAATAAAGCTATTTATCATGATTGGTTACGATTAGGCAATACGCAAGATGTAACCATGAAATTTCCGCTAACGGCACAGGGTGTAGAAGATGCCATGGACATAACCCAACAAATGTTGGTTAAAAACAGGCTATTTATTGAAAAGCCCGATGTGTACAAAAGTGTTGAAACAGGAAGTAATAAGAGCGACTCGCCACAGGAATTGCACAATGCAATACAACAACAAAAATCGAAAATTAATTTAGCCTGGTATGCCCCAGATGGTTCTACATTACATCTGTTTTTAGGGAAGTACAGCTACGAAGTTACTATATACAAAGCCTACAAACTACAGTAGTAGTTTGGTATAACAAACACACAAATAACCCGTTGCAGTTTACCTGTAACGGGTTATTTACGTATATAGTAGCGTAGGAGTTTAACTTTTATATCTTTGCTGCCGCATATTACCACAAACCCCATTTATGGATATACATTATATAGACCTCATTATTTTTATTGTTTATTTAGTAGCAATGCTCGGCATAGGATTCTACTTTATGAAACAGAATAAATCTAAAGAAGATTATTATGTTGGTGGTAGAGGTATGTCGGCAGGGCATATTGGTTTATCCGTAGTAGCTACCGATGTTGGTGGCGGGTTCTCTATCGGATTAGGCGGTTTGGGCTTTGTAATGGGATTATCGGGTAGTTGGATGCTTTTTACAGGGCTACTTGGCGCATGGATAAGTGCAGTAGTATTGATTCCTAAAATATACCCTATTGCAAAAAAGCACCAGTTTTTAACCTTTCCGCAATCTTTAGCCTTTCGGTATAATGCCAAAGTAGCTTTGGTAGCTGGTTTTATATCGTTAGTTGGTTATATTGGGTTTACAAGTTCGCAAATACTAGCAGGTGCAAAATTAGCATCGGCAACCTTCCCATCCATATCAATATTTAATGCTATACTAATAATGGGGGTTATTGCTATAGTATATACGGCGGTAGGAGGTATTAAAGCGGTTATTTATACCGATACAATACAGTGGATTATTTTAATGGCTGGGCTTATTGGTATTGGTATTCCTATAGGTTACATTCATATTGGGGGTTGGGAAGCTATTAGCAGTACGCTACCCAGCAGTTTTATGTCGCTTACCAATATAACTTTTGTACAGTTTTTTAATTGGATAATTACCATTGTTCCCGTTTGGTTTGTAGGTATGTCATTATACCAACGGATATATGCTTGTAAGGATGAAAAAACGGCTAAAAAGGCATGGCGTATAGCAGGATTATTTGAGTGGCCTATAATGGCATTTATGGGCATTGCACTAGGTTTATTTGCACGTGTAGGATATGAGCAAGGTATGTTTACCGAAATTGGTTATGCACCTGGCGTAGTGATGGATTCTGAACTTGGTTTACCTTTGTTTTTACGGAGTATATTGCCTGTAGGCTTAATGGGATTAATGCTATCGGCTTATTTTTCGGCAATCATGTCTACAGCAGATAGTTGCCTTATGGCAGCATCAGGTAATTTTTCTACTGATATTTTAGGTTTCTTTAAAGGAAAACAAAAGTACGATACTATTAAACACTCCCAGATAATAACATTATTTATAGGCGCAGTAGCTGTTTTAATAGCCACACACATGCAAAATGTGCTGGAGCTTATGTTATACTCCTATGCTTTTATGGTGTCGGGTTTATTAGTGCCTGTGCTGGGTATGTTGTTATTAAAAAAACCATCGTCGCTTGCAGCTATGGCAGCCATGATTGGCGGGGGTACTACTACGTTAGTTTTAATCCTTACTCAGGTAAAGCTCCCTTATGAACTTGATGCTAATTTTTTTGGTATTGTAGTCTCGGCACTAGCATTTGCTGTTTTTCAATCGGTAGGTACCAAACGCGTTACAGCGTAGTGCCAAAGTAATTATTCAGAAAGGTTTTCAACACTCACAAAATCATTTTGGATGGCATATATAATTAAGCCTACCATATTTTTACATTCCGTTTTACGGAGTAAGTTATTGCGGTGCCCCTCTACGGTACGTACACTAAGGTAGAGTTTATCGGCAATTTCTTGCCCACTGTATTGTTTGCATATTAGTTTTAATATCTCTATTTCCCTTTTGGTAAGTTGTTCGCCATCAAAACGGCTTTTTACTTTTTTGTTGGGTGCTATTAGGTATTCCTGCACCACCTTCATAACTTCTTCGTTATAGTAGTAGCCTACTTTTTCTACTTCATTTATTGTAGTTAATAACTCTTTTGGCGTTGTATTTTTCATTACGTACGATACTGCTCCTACATCTATCATGTTAGCAATAAACGATTTTGTATTGTAGCTAGTTAAGGCTATTACCTTAATATCAGGATATTTATTTCGAACAATTTTCGTTGCCTCTACGCCATTAAGGTTAGGCATTTTTAAGTCCATTATTATAATATCAGGTACATCGTTTTGTTGGAGTAGCTTTATGAGCTCTTCTCCATCAGAAGCCTCAAAAATTACCTCTATATTTTCCTCACGTTGTAGCATAAACGCAATGCCTTTTCTAAAAAGTTCCTCGTCGTCAGCCAGTGCTATTTTTATTACATTACTCATAGGTTGCTAAAATTAAAGCTAATGTGAGTTCCTTTATTTATTACAGAATCGATAGTTAATGAACCGTTCAGGAAAAATACTCTACTCTCTATATTTTTCATGCCAAGTCCTTTTTTATTCTTTATATCCTCAGTATCAAACCCCTTTCCGTTATCAATATAATCGCAACGTATTCCATTATTTGTTTCTTTAAATAGTACGGATATTTTAGATGCTTTTCCGTGCCTTACCGAGTTATTGATAAGTTCTTGTACAATACGAAAGATATGCAATTGCTTGTTAGGTTCAATACCCTCAAAAGAAGCTCTATTCTCGTAATCTACAGTAGTAATTTTGTTGCTATTATATTCGTAACACAACTCCTCCAATCCTGCATTCAATCCAAATTTTTCCAGCACAGGGGGGAGTAAATCGTGGGCAATTTTACGGGAATTTTCTAGTGCTTTACCCACTAAATTAATAATATTATCAGTTATTTCTGTAACTTCCTTCTCATTCAAGTCTGGCGTAGTAAGTAAATGACTGTTTAATGAGACAATATTTAGTTTTGAGCTAATATCATCATGCAAATCACGGGCAATACGTTGCCTTTCTTCTTCTTGTACTAATAATGTTGTTTGTAATAACTCTTTTTGGTAGTCGAGTTCTAAGTCTTTTTTTTCAAGTTCTTTTTGTACAATTTTCTTTTTCGAGAAATAAAAGAATAGGAGGAGCACAATACCCATAAAGAGCATTAGGAAAATAACATAAATAATTATTATCCCTGCTTCGTTACTTTCGGGTAAAACGTTACTTTCCATTCCCATAAAATTAATAATTGATACACAATAAACAAAAAAGCATTTAATTTCCAGATGTACATATTAATTTTATCGTTAAACGAAACTATAGAGGTGGCTGATGCAAATATTACGGCACTACTTACAATATAAAGGAATATACCTACTGTAGTATAGTAAAAGGGTAATTTTTTAGATAACATTTCGTACAGGTACAGTACAGCATAAATTACTAGGAGTATAGAAGTTGTTAATACACCCATTGGATTGAAACTGTTGTACAATTCGGGGTATATGCTATATTGTATAGCCAGTGCAATGACAGTAATAATTAGTACAATTTTAATTATTTGGCTTATACGCTTTTTTATGCTGCCAAATGCATAATAAAAAAATAGGCTGAGTAATATAAATCGTACCGAGAAGTAATAATTGGATAAAAAGTGGTTTTTATAACCGTTGTAGGCATAAATTTCCATAAGTGCCTGTATAATGGCAATGCCTATTAAATAGGCTACAAAAAATTTATAGGCTTTGTTATTTTTAGCAAAGCCTATAAAGTATATTACAATGTTTATACAGAGTATGCCGAGACCAACGGAAGACAATACTTTGAGTATATCCATTAAAGTAAGATTTCTTTTTTGTTAATTTAGCGGGCTTGTAACGTCACACGATGGCGGACATGGGCGCGTAAAATCGTATATTTTACCATCACTTCTATCAGGTGTCATATCTATATATGAATCTGTTGTCTCGTCGTACTTTGTACCTACAATCATAAGTTTTTCAACATTATCATCGTCTACACCTATATAAGTTCTAACAGCGTCTACACCTTCTACAAGTACTTGTGTAAGATCTTCTTTAGGAATTAAAAATGCATGTAACTCATGGTGCGAGTTATAGTTTCCTTCTTTTCTTCTCCATCTTCTAGCCCATTTTTGTGCAGTTTGTAGGGTAATAATGTTTCTAAGTCCCATAAAATTGTTGTTGATTATTGTTTTCTAATAATTCGGTCGTTCATACAAACGTAGTAAATTATTATTTAATTTTTTGGACTTTTAATGCAATATCGGTTTAATAACACGTTGTTAATAAGTATAACTGCTAAATAAAGCTGCTTATGTTTTGCAAATCAATAATTTATACAAAACCAAGTAAAATTACCTGGTAAAAAAAGGGGTATATGTACGCTATACTTATTTAAATAAGTTAAATAGCTTTGTGATAATTTAGGTAGTGTATCTATTTTCATGCTATAGCAATAGTAAATAAATACATTAAAAGTAGTATACAAAACACTATATGTTTTGTATTGATTGGAGTTATAATTTGAATAATTACTACAGTGACTTTTTATTTTTTTTAGAATACTATTCAAATTTCCAATCTGTAATGTCTGGTTTGGGGGAAGCAGACGGAGAGAGTGTAATCTTTTAAAGACTACACTCTTCTTTTTTATAGTTGATTATATGGGTTGAATCAATTATATAACGCATAACAATAAGTATACTAGCGTAAAGAGAAAAGCCTTTGTAAAAAAACAAAGACTTCTTGGCATATATAGGTTTTAGATGTAAGACTTATTTATAGTAACGATACTATACGTATGCACTTTTTTGAGATTTTAGTTAAAACTAAAGTCAACTAAATCGGTAAACATAATTTGCCATTTGCTTTTCTTTTTCCAAATACTTTTTCTAATCGATTTTACTGGAGTAAAAGCTTTTCTGGCTGGTGCTTTTGTCACTTCTTCCTCATATACAATGCTTGCAATATCAGTTTCTGGTGCAGCAATAAGTGTATACAATGTGTGCTCAATACCTTTAAAAATACGTCCCGATACCATATAATCAAGTGCTGTTTCACCACCATAAGGCATAGCATTATCTATATTCATAATGTTCCACATTCTCTTTTCCTCAAATTGCTGAAACAGTATAGCTGCGTAGTTTTTAGATGTTTTTTTGGATAGTAAATCAAAGTGCGATCCAACAATCATATACTTTTCCGCTATAATTTCAGAAAAAACTAAATCGTTAAACGTATATATAGTTTTATTGTTAAAGTTTTTAATGGTTTCTACATTAGGTCCTCCATTTGTATCTGAATCATCTTCAATCGGGTCAGATTGTACAATGCTCACCACATGAGATTTTTTTGTTTCGTAGTTGTATATGGAATATATATTATAGTTTACAGCATATCTGTAATTATCTGAAGACTTATAGTCTTTACTATAATTGCTGTACGTTAACAATAAACCATTATCAAAACGATGGATTACTTTAATTTCCTCATTAACCAGGTTGCCCTCCAAATCCAATACAACGTAAAATGCTGTACCATCTTTTTTAGCAAGTGAATAATTATCACCAAAATGGCTAATGCTATTGTACAATGTCTCTTTCGTGTTTCCGTTCTTATCAGTCAGTAATATTGTGTTATTATCTGACAATTGTACTGTAAAGTTCATGCGCTACTCGTATTAATAGTTAATAATAAGTAATAGCACAGCCTGTTAGGGCGTATAATAGTAAATAACTTTTAAAAAATAGTATTATTACGGCATAGTGGGAAAAAAAGGGGGGGGAAGCGGTTTTTATTGGCTAAAAAGCCATGTGTTATACTAATCCATTACATTAAGTTATATGTGTTTTAACTTTTAAAAATCAATATTGGTATTTTGGTATGGTATGCCATTTTTTTGGTAAGGCTACTATGAAACAATCGTTCAAAAAAGTTTCTCTTTTGTTTTAGCATTACTACCATATCCACCTGTTGGTTTTCAATAAAATCCAAAATTGTCTGTTCTACGTGCGACCCAGATATAGTAAAGAAACTCACATCGTTGTTTTTGTACTTCATTTTCCATTCAGTAGCTTTTATACCCACATCTTCAGGGTCGTCATCGTTATGTACATGCAGGCAATATATTTTTGCATTTATTTTCTCTGCTATTTTTAACAAATTTTCAAACGTTGCTACATCTTCTTCCTTATACTGTGTTGTAAACACAATATTTTTTATCTGATGATGGTTTGCTGCTGCTGTCGGGATGCCTAAAACAGGAATTTGGGTGTTTTCTATAATCGTTGCAGCATTCGAGCCTAAAAATATTTCGGCTACACCACTAGCACCAGTAGTTCCCATAACAATTAAATCTACCTCTTCATCAGCACATATCTTCTTAATATTGTAAGTAAGGTCGCCATGTTCCAACATATTGTGCAGCTTTATACCACTCATGTTTCTTTTTTCAGCAGTGTGCCCTAATTTCTTCAATTCGGCATCAAAATTCTTACGCTGATTTTCGGTTACACCATCAAATATATCTTTAGTTGCCTCTGGCATTACAGGCGCATCTATTGTAGGAAAATCATAAACGTGCAACACAATTATCTCCGCTTCAAAAATAGCTGCAAACTTTAATGCATATAAAAACGCTGCATTTGCTGTATTTGAAAAATCGGTAGGAAATAGTATCTTTTTCATAATTCAATTATTTGTTGCTTAAAACTACAAAATTTGCACTACCTTTTTTTAACTATTAGTCACAAATTAACATAACCATAATGTAACTTATCCTACATTTAGTACTAATTAGGAGCTTTAAAATACTTACTCCGTTTTAGGCTCGTGTAATGCCGTACTAAACATTACTTACTATAGTTTATATTTGTAAAAAACTATTTATGATTTTACAGGATACTATAGTGGCACTTGCTACTCCCTCTGGTGCTGGAGCAATTGCTATATTGCGCCTTTCTGGACCTGATGCTATAACTATCGCAGCAGAGGTATTCCGTTCATTCAAGGACAAAGATATTACGTTAGTTAAATCTCACACAATACATTTAGGAAATATCGTTGAAAACAATAAAATATTCGATGAGGTACTATTATCTGTGTTTAAGGCACCTAACTCCTATACAGGTGAGAATATTGTAGAAATTTCCTGCCACGGTTCTGTGTACATACAGCAACAGATTATTCAGCTACTATTACGAAGAGGTTGCCGAATGGCAAATGCCGGTGAGTTTACCATGCGTGCATTTTTAAACGGAAAACTCGATTTATCGCAGGCTGAAGCGGTAGCAGACTTGATTGCTAGCGATAATGAAGCGTCGCACCAAGTAGCCATGCAACAGATGCGTGGAGGCTTCTCCAACGAAATTGCAAAGCTCCGCGAAGAGTTGCTTAATTTTGCATCGCTTATAGAGCTTGAGCTTGATTTTGCGGAAGAGGATGTTGAGTTTGCCGACCGTACGCAGTTTAAAGAGTTATTGAACAGAATTGTATTTGTTTTAAAACGATTAATAGATTCTTTTGCTGTAGGTAACGTTATTAAAAACGGTATTCCTGTTGCTATAGTGGGCGAGCCCAATGTGGGTAAATCTACACTGTTAAATGCTTTATTGAATGAGGAACGTGCTATAGTATCGGACATTGCGGGTACTACCCGCGATACAATTGAAGATGAAATTGTAATAGAAGGAATTGGCTTTAGGTTTATAGATACTGCAGGTATCCGCGAAACGGAAGATGTTGTAGAGCGGATAGGTATTAAAAAAACATTTGAAAAAATAACACAAGCACAAGTAGCTATGTATTTAATAGATAGTTACCAATTGGTTAATGATGCCGAACAAGTATCGAGATTAAAAATTGAGATTGCAAAAATTAAAGAGCGTTTTCCGCTAAAACCACTTATTGTTTTAGCCAATAAGGCAGATAAACTTAGTGAGGCGCAAAAGGAGGTAATACTAGAACAAATTAATGATATCCACCTACTATCCGCTAAGCAGAATAGCGGTGTAGCTGAGTTAAAAGCGCAATTGTTATCGTTTGTAAATACGGGTGCCTTGCGCAATAACGAAACTATTGTTACCAATACCCGCCATTACGACTCGTTACAAAAAGCACTGGAGGAAGTACAAAAAGTACAATTTGGGTTACAATCCGATATTTCTGCCGATTTAATGGCTATAGATATTAGGCAAGCACTCTATTACTTTGGCGAAATAACAGGGCAAGTTACTAACGATGAGTTGCTGGGTAATATTTTTGCAAACTTTTGTATCGGCAAGTAATTAGTACAACTTTAAAATATAAAAGATGAAGTTTACCATTAAAGTACTTCTTATACTACTCTTAAAAGCAATATTTTGCTTGGGGCAAGAAACAGAAAGCAATTGTATACAGAACAACGTTATTAGTTTACAGTCGGATATTTTGGGGCAAGCCCGAAATGTAAAAATTCTACTACCAGAAGGTTATACCCAAAACCAAAAATACCCTGTTTTATACATAACAGATGCTAATTATAATTTTGAGGTAGCCTCATTTTATTTAAGCCAGCTTGCCAAGAGTAATGTTGTACCTAAAAGTATATTGGTTGGAGTAACGCAACAAAATAGGTATGAGGAGTTAGACCCTTTTTGGTCGGAAAAAGGAAAACAGTTTAAAGATTTTCTTTTTAAAGAGTTAGTACCACACATTAGTGCTACTTATAGTACATCGGGATTTAATGCAATAATAGGGCACTCTGATGGGGCAGAGTACAACCATTTGCTCATGATACAAAAAGATAACCCTTTTAGAGGCTTTATAAACATGAGCGAAAATTTGAATACAGACGTTACCCAAGAAATAGCAAACTATTTTAAAACATACAACGGTAAAAAAGTGTTTTGTTTTGTAGCAAGTGCTACCTATGATTCGCCTGACAGAATTGCTGCTGGTAAAGCCATACAACAAGTTTATAGTAGTAACCCAAATAATAAAATAGCTTTCCAAAATAAATTGTACAATGCCGACCACCAAACGATAGTAGCAAAGTCGTTATTGGATGGTATTACTTATATTTTTAAGGATTACAGAGAACTAACACAATATAACGGATTTAAAGATTACGCAGCCAATTATAAAACCAATATTAATAACTGTTATGGTTTTATGCCTGATGCTAACGAGGATGACATAGATTACTTTTTTGGCAAAATATTAGATGATAAAGATGTAACTATGTACGAGTACATTGTAGCCTATGCTACCGAAAATAATATTTTCCAGATTTCATCATACAATAGGTCTTGGCACTATTTTTATATGGGGGAGCACGAGAAATCTGTAGCGCAATGGAATAAAACTATTGATGATATGGAAGATACCTCACCTAAAGTATTTTACTACAATTTTGAGAAGGCTATAATTTCCTATCAAAAACTAAATAACCCTAAAGGAGCCATTACATTTTTGGAGGCATCTAAAAAAATATTACCTCAATATACATTAGAGTTTAATTATTTTATAGCCAAGGTGGCGTTGGAGCATAATATTCAAAAAACCAAAGCAAAAAGAAACATAAAGTATTGCGAGCAAAACTATTATGACAACAAATATTTTAATAAAGAAGATTTAATAAAATTGAAATCTGAACTGTAATAATATGTCGTAATTTACGTTTCTGAGAAATTACTATATAAAGAATATTCTGAATGAGGATATGAACACGAAATAAAACCTTTTATCGAAACAAACCTGCACAAAATCTATACATAAAGTCAAAAAATATAACAAACAGTATTATTTATTGAAATAAATAATTACATTTGCTTCGTAAAATAGAATTATAATAAATAAGTGAAACAATTAAATACTAAAGATATATAATTAAGGATTCAGAAATTGTTAATTACTATTTCGGCTAAACTGGGGGGCCAATTAGTTATGTTAATAAATTTAAAATCATTTAATAATGAACGATTTTCTCGATTATATCGAGCATTTTTGGATATCTTTAAGTTCTTTCCCGTTTGTAATCCAAATTGCAATATTTTTTATATTTTTTAGCTGTACTGCAACATTTACCTTTATGGTTGTTGTATTTGCTGTAAGACGTGAAAAAGCAAGACGTGAAAAAATTGTTCGAGAACTACGTCCCCGTATTTTCTCTTTCCTAAGAAACATATTAATATCTAAAGATGCTTATAGTGAAGATGAAGTGTTGGATATGTTTGTAGAAAATTTTGGTAACCTTACCAAAAAAACCTACATATCATTAATCCCAACCTTAGAAGATGTTGTAAAGCAAGAGAAACACCAATTAGAATCTCATAATTACGATAGTATTATACGAGGGCTCAATATTGATGAGTACTTGGAGAAAAGATTAGATTTCTCTAATACCCGAATCCGTTTAAGAGCTTTCCAATCACTTTCTCGATTGGATCTTACTATTTCCGATTCTAAAATACTCCCTCATACCTACTCTAAAAATGCATCACTCCGTAAAGAGTCTAGGTCATCATACGTAGGGGTAAGTAACAACGAACCCTTTAAGTTTTTTGATCAGGATAACGACCTTAACCAGTGGGACCAGATTAGTTTACTCCAACAATTTGTGCTACACCACAAGGATAACCTACCTAATTTTAGTAAATGGATAAAATATTCTGATGACGAAGAACAAATTAAGTTTTTTATAAAACTTGTTGCTTATTTTGGACAAGATACCTCTGTAGATTCGCTTTCGGAATATTTAGAGCATCCTAGCCACAGCGTGAGGAGAGAGGCAATACTTGCTATTGGTAAAATGCAAGTAAAATCCAAAGAGAATAAACTAATTAAAATGTACTTTACCCAGCCTTTAATTTGCCAAAATGCTATTATAGAAGCTATTTCGTATATCGATTCAGGTAAATCAATAGGTTTCCTTAAAACAGCATACGAAATGGCAAGTAGCCACGATACCAAAAAGCTAATAGCTGAGGTAATTTATCTTTATGGTAAATCGGGTAGGGCTTATTTTGAAGAGCTTTCCAGAACAGAAACAGGTTTTAACCTTTTAATATTAGAGCACGTAAAAAATCCCCTAATACAATCGTCCTTACGTAACCACCACGAATCCAAACAAAAAAAAGAAGGCTACAGTATGGTTGATGTTGATATAAAGACTAAAATCAATCAGGAAAATATACCCCCTATAAACCCCTGATACCAAACATATTTTTCGCACCCCAGTCTAAACCATTGCTATAATCCATGGGATTAACTTACAATTTTTTCGAATATTTCGTTTTCTTTTACGCCTCGTCCATGTTTATATGTTACTTGGTGCTAGGAGTATTCTCTTTTATAAATATTACTCGCTATCGTACCTACAACTCAAGGATAGACGATCAGTTTCTTATAGAGTCGCCCTTAACACCAGGAATATCAGTAGTAGCACCAGCTTATAACGAAGAAAAAACGATTATTGTAAACGTAAAATCGTTACTTACTTTAAACTACCCGCTATATGAGGTAATTATTGTAAACGATGGTAGTAAAGATAAAACACTGGATTTGCTTATTGAAGAGTTTGACCTTGAGGAAACACCCTATGCGTATGTGGAGCGTATTAAAACCAAACCTTTTAAACGCATATTCAAATCGAGCAACCCCAAATACAGCCAGCTAACCGTAGTAGATAAAATGAATGGTGGTACAAAAGCAGATGCCTCTAATGCAGGTATAAACGCTTCGCAATACGATTACTTTTTATGTACCGATGTAGATTGTATTTTGGAGCGTAACACCATGTTACGCATGATAAAACCCGTGCTCAACTCCAAAGTTAAAGTTATTGGTGTAGGGGCTACACTCCGCATGTCCAACAGTTGCGATATTAAAGATGGGGTTATTGAGCGTGTAAAACCACCAAATGCGCTAATACCACGCTTTCAGGAATTAGAGTACTTACGCGCTTACCTTTTTGGTAAAATGGGTTGGAGTTTGGTAAACTGTGTACCTAACGTTTCTGGAGGACTTGGACTTTTTGATAAAGAAGTAGCTGTAAATGCAGGAGGATATGATGGTGAGTCGCATGCTGAGGATATGGACTTAATGTCTAAAATGGCAGCTTACATGATTAATAATCACCAGAAATATAAAATTGAATACATACCCGTATCCTGTTGTTGGACGGAAGGACCACCTAACGTAAAAATATTATCGCGTCAGCGCATACGTTGGGCTACAGGAATGGCACAAATATTTTTTGTACATCGTAAAATACTTTTAAACCCAAGATATAAAAAGCTAGGAATGATAACATTTCCGTTTCAGCTTATTTACGAGTTTCTTGCACCAATTATAGAGTTTATAGGACTCATATATTTTATCTATCTAATATTAAAAGGCGATGTTAACTGGCCAATGGCAGGGTATATATTTTTATACTCCTATTCGTTAGCCGTAATGTTTGGTACGTTGGTAATACTATTGGATAACTTTGTAAAAAGGCAATACAAAACCTCTCGAGAAACCTTTAAACTCTGGATTATGGTTTTCCTTGAACCCTTTATATACCATCCGCTACTAATCTATTTTTCGCTAAGGGGCTACTTTAATTTTTATACCTCCAAAAAAATGGAGTGGGGTACTATGACCCGACAGGGCTATGATAATACAAACAAATCGTCAGGAATAAAAACGGATACCACTACAAATGCATAAGCAAATTTACTCTATATTAAAGTTTACTTTTACCTGTGTGCTTCTTATAAGTATATCGGGTACGGTTTTGGCGCAATCAAAAGATTTTCCTAAAACGTCTGACGATTATTTCGCGAAAGCTAAAATGGAAGTTAAAAACAACGGAAATTTTGAACGCGCTACTAAATACTGCGAAAAAGCCAACGAGCTTGCTCCGCTGGATATGGACATTAAAGAGTACTTGGGTAAGTGCTATATGGAAATTGGGCAACTCGAAAAAGCACGGGTTACCTTACTGGAAGTATTGCAACGAAGCCCGCGCCGTACTGATGCTAGACATTATCTTATTAATATCGAGACGCAAACCAAGCGTTACTCCAGCGCGATATGTTATGCCAACGAATTGTTGGAAATAACGCCTTATAGTAAAACCCTATGGATGCGTAAAATAAACCTCTACAATCTTATGGATAATCAGAGAGAGGCACATAGAGAGGTTAAACGCCTATTCCAGATATTTCCTGAAGATAATGAGATTAAAGCAATGTACAATGATGTACTTAAAGAAGATGCATTAAAAGCCAGTAAGGAAGGCGACCTTAACGGTGCGGTAGACCAATATCAGGCAGCATTAATAGCCACAAAAGATGATCCTGAATTGTACTTGAGCCTCATTAATTTGTACCTAAAACTAGGTAACACCAACGAAGCCCTGAACACAGCAGATATGGGATTGTATCATCTACCAGAAAATAGGGAAATACGCAATAAAAAAATAGGAATATTACAGGAACAACACCGTTACCAAGAAGCAATAGCTATTGTACAAGCGGAGTTGAAAAAAGGACCTTCTACCTATTATAATGATTTATTAATTTACCTAACAGCCGAATCGGCGAGGTATTACAAAAACTCAGACCCCTATGTGCTGTACGGTCAGTTATACGAGAGAGATAAAGGAAATAAAGAGGCACACGATTATTTATTAAATACTGCAATTAGTAAAGGATATTATGCTGATGCACAAGAAATACTAACACAAGATTTAAAAGCCAACCCAAACTCCAAAGAGTTATTGGCAAAACAGTTATTTGTATACGAAAGTGTGGGTAATACCAACGGTGCACGGAATACGCTAGAAAAATTATACAATTTATACCCTAACGATTATGATATTGCTACAAAGTACAATACAATGGCGTACGAGGATGCTAAAGTAGCATTTATAGATAAAAACTATAATGCAGCATTGCCCGTGTTTATCCGTTTGTCCGGCAATCCAGATTACGGGAAATCTTCTAA
The DNA here is from genome assembly GCF_019613795.1 of Flavobacterium litorale. Classification (NCBI taxonomy): domain Bacteria; kingdom Pseudomonadati; phylum Bacteroidota; class Flavobacteriia; order Flavobacteriales; family Flavobacteriaceae; genus Flavobacterium; species Flavobacterium litorale. The sequence continues at coordinate 2,368,574 of NZ_CP080429.1, read as the reverse complement.
AAATTATATGTTTGCCATCTACGTTGCTAAGCAATCGTATGATCAAGCTATGGAGCTGATTAATGATATGATACGCCAAAACCCAGGCGAACACCAGTATGTGCTAAAAAAGATAGACCTTTTGGCTGCTATGGGCGATTATTCGGATGCGTATGATTTACTATTAGAGTACAAACAGCGTTACCCTAATGTACCTGAGTATTATTATGCCCTTAAAGATTACTCGATAGTATATATTAAGTATTTAAACGAGCGAGAAGCTTATGATACGACTAAAATGGTTGCCGATACTTTGGTTGAGGAAGACCCTAACGATATGTTAGCGTATAATTATGCTATTGGTGCGCGTATAGCTATGGGGCAATATGAAGAAGCGATGACGATGATACAAAGTGCTCGCAAAAGATTTCCTGACGATAAAAATTTTCGTTTAAAAGAAGCAGGCGTATACTCGCAAATGGGGGAGCATGATAAAGCAGTAGCTGAGTTACGCTCACTAATGGAAGATTACCCGTACAACCCCGATATTAAAGGAGCACTTATAGAGGAAATGTTTGTACAGGCAAAAGAATTCCAGTTGGACGACGAACCTTTTCAAGCTAAAGCAGTATATCACGAAATAGTATTAATACAACCCAATAATGTATTAGCGGCATCAAAATTAATAGATATTTATATTGATAGGCAAGAATATATAGAGGCAATGCTGGTAGCAGATACCGCCTTGTCATTCAAGCCAAACGATACTGATTTATTGTATAAAAAAGGAGTGATATATGAGAAAATGGGCGACTTTGAAAAAGCAAGACTGTATCAGGGTAAATATGTACCGCCACCACATAAGTATGAAGAACATTTAGAGCACTTGCGCTACTTGGAATCGAAACTACTAAAAAACCAGATTAATTTAAGTTATCTAAAAGTAACATCCGATTCTATATTTATCAATACTTCGGTCGCTACTTTAGAGTACTTACTCATTAATAAAAAAGATACTTATGTAGTAAGAGGAAATTACGCAGCACGCCCAACAGGAATAGGGGTGCAGGCGGAAGGCGATTGGTACCATACCTTTAATAATAAAACTAGTTTTAGGGCTAGTGGTGGTATAGCAAACCAGTTTTTTCCAAAAGTTAGTGCGTCGTTCTCTTTTTACCGTCCGTTTAAAAAATACTGGCGCTCGGAGTTTGGAGCGCGATACAACCGTTTGCAAGACGATAGAAACTTTTTAACAGGAATACTCGGGATAGAGCGTGAATTTGAGAGGGTTTGGCTTAATGCACGTGTATTATTTATGACAGATACTGATGATTTTTTCAACAGTATTTTTGTACAAAGTAGGTTTTACGTAAACAACGATAGAGATTACGTAATTGCAATGGCATCGGTAGGTACTGCTCCCGAAGACCAACGATTGGATTTTCAGATTAATACTTTTACTACCTACGTAAACACTATGGTGGGGGCAGGGTATTTCCACTACTTTACACACCGTACCAGTTTTGGTGTTTTGGGTAATTGGTACAATTTTCGCGTTACGCCAGATGCCTATATTAATCAATATAATCTGTTCCTAACTATTAGGACTAAATTTTAACCTTTAGCACACTGTATGATACAAAGGGTTGTAATAGTATGTATTATGCTTGTAAGTATTACTTTTGGTAATGCCCAAACTTTTACGGTATGTAAAAGTGGCGAGATAATGCCTGTTGTAACGGTTACCGATGAAGCATTGCACCCGTTAGCCGAGGACCTTTGTGATTTTTTTGAGCAAACAGTTGGTAAACGTCCTATTATTACAAACAATCCTAATAATAATAAAGTCACTATAGTATTAGATTGGCTTCCTTCAAATAATACCAATAAAAATTCGCTTTTTACTATTACGCACAAAGAGAATACGCTTACTATAAAAGCAGCTACCAAACAAGGGTTTTATAATGCTAACCGATACTTTTTTAGTACCTACACAGGTGTTAATCAATTCTCGTTACCCAAAAAACTAATTAGAGTAACAGAGATAAAAGTCCCCGTTAATCTTAACTACAAACACGTTACTGATTTTGAGTACCGAGAGCCTTATTTTCCTGATAATTTTGATAAAAATTTCCGCAGATGGAATATAACGCATACCCTTGAGGATGTATGGGGTATATGGGGGCATAACATAGGTAAAGTAATACCTGTTACCCCTGCAATGTATGCTATTGTAGATGGAGAAAAATATGAAGAACAGTTCTGTTTTTCCAGTCCAGAGCTCGAAAAAGCCCTTAAAAAATTTATAAATGGCAGCGTAACCGAAAACCCTACCAAAAGCAAATTTATGGTTATGCCTAACGATAATGCTGTGGTATGCCAATGCAACCGCTGTAAAGCTTTAGGCACTACAAAAAGCAATGCTAGCCCAGCCGTATTTACATTACTTAACAAATTGGCAACTCATTTTCCGAAGCAAGATTTTTTTAGTACCGCGTACATTACTACGCAGCAACCACCAGCCTTTAAATTAGCAGATAATGCTGGGGTTATGATAAGTACTATGGCTTTCCCAAAAGGTTTTGTGGTAGCTAACTCTAATAAAGCCGAAAAAATCAGAAATACATTTACATCGTGGCAAAACATTACCAACAAAATTTATTTGTGGGATTATGCTGTAAATTTTGATAATTATTTCGAAATCTATCCAACTGTAAGTATCGCACAGCAAAATTTACAATTTTATAAAAGTCTTGGTGTTACAGGGGTATTTATGCAAGGCAGTGAGGATCGTTATAGTGCGTTTGCTGACTTAAAATGTTATGTTTATGCCAAGCTGTTACAAAATGTAATGGTAGATGTAGATAAGGAAATAGCCTTCTTCTTCAATAATAATTATCCTAGTACCGTTAGTAAGCTACTGTATGGTTATTATAGTAAGGCCGAGGAATTATCGTTAGCATCTAAAAAAAGTATGGATATTTATGGTGGTACGGCTCCTGCCAAAAAGAAGTATTTAAATGAGTCTGATTTCAGTTCGTTTTACAATGCTTTAGTTGCATCGGTAAATAAATTAAGTGTTTCCGAACGTAAAAAAATACAACCACTGTTATTAGCAATTACGTTTCAGCAACTCGAACTATTACGTACATCGCCAAGTCAAAACGATACAGGCTATGGCATTGTAGAAAATAATGTAGCAACTATAAAACCCGACGTTATTAAATTATTACAACGATTAAAGCAATTGCATGCTGCAACGGGTATTGATATATATAACGAATCAGGATTTACGCTATCAGAATATATTAATTACTGGGATACAGAGATAATAAATACAACGTATGAGAATTTGCTATTTGGTAAAGCAGTAGAAGTAAAATCAGAGCTAGACGAAGATTATACCGATATTGGTAGGCTTACCGATGGTGCTATAGCGTTTAACGATTATTATAACAATTGGTTGCTATTTACAGTTTCTCCTATGGTAACTATAGAAGTTAGGGCAAAAGATGTGAAAGATGCTGAGTTAGTAACTATGAACTTTTTAAACGATACAAAGCACAACATATACTTGCCCGAAAGTGTATTGATAACCATTAATGGCAGGGAATATAAAACCAAGATAGATAAAACAGATGCCGTTAAATACAAAGCAGCAGTGCCTATTATACTATTACCAGAAGATAAAACAATAGTAATTACTGTTGCAAAGCAGGAAGCCTATAAAAATAAATCGATAGCTTGTGATGAGCTATTTTTCAACTAAAAATAAATAGCATACACCTATGAAATCATTTTCTAACCTTATTCGAGATAGCTATCGGTTTGCAGTACTGCTTTGTTGTGTAAGTGCTGCCTTAGTAGTGCAAGGGTGTAAAAGCGATAGGGAAAATGCTTTTTTAGATTTAACCACTATGGAAATAGAAGACCCCGTTAGGCACTACTATCCTATAGTACGTGGGTTGGAACAAAATATAGTAGTAAAAGTTACCAATACAGGCAAAAATCCGTTAAAGATCTATAAAGTACTACCATCTTGTGGCTGTACCATTGCCAAGTTCTCTACAAAAGCTGTAGCACCAGGTAACGATGCATTTATACAACTCAAATACGACAGTACTAAGAACGTAGGGAAAGTAGGGGTTTATACCACTATTTTGGCAAATACCAAAGAGCATTCGCATACCATGTACTTTGATATTAATGTAGTACCTGATGCCTTATATACTAAAGATTACGAGGAACTATACCACATTAAGCTAGAGGAAGAAGGCCTAACACAAGAGTTGGTAGAAGGTAAAACCAACCAACGTGGATATATTATAGATTCTACCAACGTACAGAAGTATAAATAACATACCCTATAAATACCAAGCACTAATAGCGTGGTTTTACGGCGCTATTGTATATTTGTTGCTTTATGTTATGTAAATGAAATTCTACACCACTCAAAAAGATACATATACCAGTATCCATAAACGTCTCAAAAAGCAATACAACACCATTAGTATTATCAGGTTTTTTATAGCAACTGCTACTATAGTATTGTTATATTTTGGTTTGCAGTCTGATGATTTTATCAAGTATACATTACCTATTCTAGGTTGCATTGTACTCTTTATCTATTTGATGAAGCTACATGCTACAATTACATATAAAAAGTTAAGAGCAGCTACACTTATAGCTATAAATCAGGATGAGATAAACCATTTGGAGCGTAAAGCAAATAATTACGACGATGGTGCCGAGTATATTGATTTTAAACATCCGTATGCCTACGATTTGGATATATTTGGGCAACATTCGCTTTTCCAACATATCAACCGTACAGAAACCTTTAAAGGCAAGGAAAAACTAGCTACTACGTTACTTAATACGCTACCACAGGAGGAAATACTTCAAAATCAGGAGGCTATAAAAGAGCTTGCCGATAAACCTGAATGGCGGCAGGAAATACAAGCCTTAGGACGTATGAAAAAAGACGGTAAGGCAACGCATAGTAAGTTAATGGCGTGGAGCAACAATTCTAATACTGCAATTAATAAAGCGAGTTCCATCTTAGCCATTATAGTTCCTGTAGTACTTATAGGAAGTTTTATTGCGTATATGATAACAGATAACGATTCGTTTTTAAGTTATTGTACCTACTTGTTCTTATTCAATTTATTTTTAGTTTCGGGTAAAGCCAAGCTATTTAAAAAAGAAATAGGCACCACTACTGCTGTTGGCGAAATACTGCACCAGTATAGCCTCATTATACGTCAAATAGAAGAAGAGGATTTTACTTCAAACAAGTTAAACAACCTCAAACAGAAATTATCGTCTGACGGAAAACCAGCAGGGCAACTAATAAAGAAATTAGCCGTACTATTTTCGCAAATGGATACAGTAAGCAATGTATTTGCAGCCTTACTATTTAATGGGTTGTTCCAGTATCATATCCATATTTTTAATGCCTTACAAAATTGGAAAAAACAACACGCATCTTCCATACCAATATGGCTCGATGTAATTGCAGAAATCGAAACGCTAAATAGCTTTGCTAATTTATATTACAATAATAAAGATTATACTTTTCCAGCACTGAATACCCAACAAAAAATAACATTCAAAGGGCTAGCACACCCGTTGCTTAACCCTGATACTCGTATAGGGAATGATATTGCTTTTAGCCCTAAATTTACTATACTTACAGGCTCTAATATGTCGGGTAAAAGTACATTTTTACGTAGCTTAGGGATTAATATAGTTTTAGCAGGTGTTGGTGCGCCAGTATGTGCTACAGACGCAAATGTGCACCCGTTACCTGTTTTAGTTTCGATGCGCTTGTCCGACTCGTTAAGCGATAGCGAATCGTATTTCTTTGCCGAAATTAAGCGTCTTAAACAAATTATGGATGCGTTGGAAACACAGCAGTCGTTTGTATTGCTTGATGAAATACTACGCGGTACAAATTCCGATGATAAACGTACGGGTACGATTGAAGTAGTTAAAAAGATGATCGCGAAAAATGCAATAGGAGTAATAGCCACCCACGATATTGAAGTGTGTAATACTACTACCGAATATCCTGAACAGCTTGTTAATCGTTGTTTTGAGGCAGAAATAGCAAACGGTAACTTACATTTTGATTATAAACTACGCGACGGTATTTGCCAAAACAAAAGTGCCACATTTTTAATGGAAAAAATTGGGGTTATCTAATTTTAGATGACTATAAAATTAAAAACCCAGTACAACTAAATGTACTGGGCTTTTTATATATAAAAGGTTGATTAAATAGCTTTTTATTGATGCTCCTAAAATCTTACTTCTTTATATTCAAACTAAAATTATTTTAGTTGTTAAGCATTACTGGCATTACTAGCATGGTAACAGTTTCGCCTTCGTCCAACCCATCAACAGGGGTAAGGATACCCGCACGATTAGGTAATGACATTTCGAGCATAATTTCATCGCTATGCAAGTTGTTCAACATTTCGGTAAGAAAGCGTGAATTGAAACCTATTTGCATATCGTCGCCTTGATAATCACACGTTAAACGCTCTTCAGCTTTGTTCGAGTAATCAATATCTTCAGCAGATATATTTAACTCTGTACCTGCAATTTTTAAGCGTATTTGGTGCGTTGTTTTATTCGAGAATATAGCTACCCGACGTACAGAGCTTAAAAACTGTGTACGGCTAATTAATAGTTTGTTTGGATTTTCTTTTGGTATAACTGCTTCGTAATTAGGATATTTACCGTCAATTAATCGGCAGGTTAATACATAATTATCGAAAGAGAAGGTAGCATTTGAGTCGTTATATTCAATTTTAACTTCTGCATCCGATGTTCCCAAAATACCCTTTAATATGGTAAGCGGTTTTTTAGGCATAATAAAATCGGCAACCTGTGATGCTTTTACATCGGTACGTGCATATTTTACTAGTTTGTGAGCATCGGTAGCTACAAATATTAATCCTTCTGGTGAGAATTGGAAAAATACACCCGACATTACAGGGCGTAAATCATCGTTACCTGCTGCAAATATGGTTTTGCTTACTGCTGTAGCTAATACCTCGGCAGGAACTAACGTAGCCGAAGGATCTTCTAACGATACGGCTTTTGGGAATTCTTCGCCATCTGCATACGCCAAAGCATATTTACCTGAATTAGAACTTATTTCTATAGTATTATTATCCTCTACAGTAAAGGTAAGGGGTTGCTCTGGGAATGTTTTTAACGTTTCTAGCAAAAGTTTTGCTGGTACAGCAACACTCCCTTGGCTTTCTGAATCAATTTCTAATGTAGCCGACATAGTAGTCTCTAAATCAGAAGCAGAAACGGTTAACGCATTATTATCTAATTCAAAAAGGAAATTATCTAATATAGGTAATGTATTACTACTATTAATAACGCTACCTAATACTTGTAGTTGTTTTAGTAAATAAGAACTTGATACTATAAATTTCATTTGGTTGGTTTATTTTAAGCGTAAAAAAGGATTTGTTTTACGTTTCACAAATATATCGTAATCCTACCGAATTGTGAAATATTTTTTATTAATACTATTTGGTATATTTTCTTTTTCGTAAGTAAGTAAAAAGTATCCCGAATATAAGTACAATTAATAGGGGTAGTCCTACGGTTATAAACTGTGCTGTAGTATAGTTATCGTATACTTTTTGTTTATCCAATAATGGTAAATCTACATCTTTACTACGGATGTTAATAAGCCCGTTATCGTCTAGTAGGTAGTTAACGCAGTTTATTAAAAACTCTTTATTATCGTACCTGTTTTTCGTCCATTTATCATAACCAAGCTCTAAAGGCTGATAGTTTTTGTCGAGTTGATTTTTTACAATATCGCCATCAGCAATTACAATCATTTTACCCTCATTACCTGTAGTTTTATAGGTTTTATTTTTAAATGGTAAGATTCTGTTTTCGTACATCGAGGTAAATTTACCCTCTAGTAGCACGGCTACGGGGATAAACCCAAAGCCTTCATAATCTTGCGGGGTAGTTTGCTCGGCAACCATACCGAGTTCCACTTCTATAGGGGTGCCTATAGGTTTGGAATATTTGGATGTAGTAAGGAGTACCTTTTTATTAATACCATTTTGTATGGTATCTATAGGGTTGGTAAATTCGAATTTAATACCACCAAGATTTTTTACAATGGGGTGATTGGCACCTTGGTACACCGTAGGGTCGGGGTACACAAATGGCGAGTAACGCCATAGGTATTGTTGGTACTGTGTTCCGCTTCCTTCCGAGCCTGTGGCGAGTTGTATGGGTGTTGCTTGCTCATCTTTAATAATATCGGCATTAATACGGAAACCGTATTTAAAAAACATGTCTGCAAGGTTTAAATCGCGCGGAAATGCGAGTGTAGTACCTGTTTCGTTGTACAGGCTATCCATATCTATTTGTACGGCATCTACCATCCAAAGCGTTTTACCACCATTTACAATGTATTGGTCTAAAACTTCCTTTTCTTCTTCTGTAAAACGTTCCGTAGGTTTTGCAATTACGGCTAAGTCGTATTCTTTTAAATCGGTAAGTGTTTTCTCAGGGTTATCTGCTACCGAATCGAGTGTAAATGGAGCTATATAATAGTTTTCGCGTACTTGCTGTAAAAAGTCTGCCATAAGCAGGTCGTGCATTTCGCCGTTACCTTTTACAATGGCAATTTTTTTCTCTTTGGCTTTTGTTACTTTGTTTAAAGCATCGGCAAAAGCATACTCCAAGTGTTGTACGGAGCTTATTACCTTCTCGGCAGTAGTAGCACCCATTTGGTTTTTTAAGAGCTGGATTTTCGCCCCTTTATCACCGTAAGAGGCTATTGCCCACGGAAAAACCATTTCTTGGGTTTGCTTTCCTTTATCGTCTACTGTTACGCTTACAGGTGTAAGCCCGTTCTGATAAAATTCTTCTATTATCTGTTGGTTACTTTCTTCATCTTCTAGCGGATTTACAAACTGAAATATAATGTTTGGGTTATACGCTTCAAACTCTTGTAGTAATTGTCTTGTTTCGTCTTGTAATCGTTTAAACTCCCCAGGAAATTCTCCTTCCAAAAAAACATCAATGTAGAGCGGTTCTTCTACACTATCTACCAATGATAATGTAGTAGGCGAGAGGGTGTAGCGCTTATCGTGTGTAAGATCAAAACGTTCAAAATAGTAATTACCTACAAAGTTGAGTAGCAGTAATACTATTACAGTTATGATAAGTTGCTTTATGCTATTTTTTTTTCCTGTTTTCATTACCATTTTAGCGATTTAAGTTTGAATACAGTAAACGATAAGAATAGTACGGCAATCGTAACAAAATAAATAATATCGCGCGTATCGAGTACGCCTCGGCTCATACTTTTATAATGCGACTCCATGCCCAATGCTGCTACTAAGCGTGATGCATAGTTAGCATACTCGGCAATGCCCTCAAAACCAAAGTAGAAGAGGAAGCAAAGTAGTATGGCTACTATAAAGGCTACAATTTGATTATCGGATAGGGTAGAGGCAAAGATACCTATGGCGGTATAACCTGCTACTAAAAATAGTAGCCCGAAATACGACCCGATGGTGCTGCCCATATCAATGTTACCTTCGGGATTTCCAAAATCGGAAATAACAAAAACGTACACAAATGTGGGGAGTATGGCGAGTGTAATTACTACTAAAGCACCTAAAAATTTACCGTTTACAATTTGCCATACGCTAAGTGGCTTGGTAAACAAAAGTTCTATTGTGCCTTGCTTTTTTTCGTCAGAAAAACTGCGCATGGTTACAGCGGGGATAAGGAAAATTAATATCCAAGGGGCAAGGGTAAAAAACGGACTAAGGTCGGCAAAGCCACTATTTAAAATATTAAAGTCGCCCTCAAACACCCATAAAAAAAGCCCGTTAAGCAATAAAAATACTGCTATAACAAGGTAGCCTATAGGCGAGCCAAAAAATGATTTTATTTCTCGTAGCAATAAAGCTTTCATGTACTATTATTAAGTCTTAAAAATATTTGTATGCCAGTAATAGTATTAATCTAACGTTACTAATTTATCTACACTCCAAGCTTGTGGCTTATTATTAAAAAGTTGTTTGGTAAATGCCCAAACTTCGTTAAAAAGCTCCGATTTACGGTAGTTTTCCAAATCACTTTCATTTTCCCAATAGCTGTATGTAAAAAATATCGAAGGATTATCCTTGTCCCTATACAATTCTAAAAAACGATTTCCAGGATAGTTTCGTATGTGCTGTTTTACTTCGTGGAAATTATCCAGAAATGCATCAACTTTATCTTCGTGAAAACTCATTTTTACAATTCTTACAAACATAGTATTTTTATATTACTTAAAATTATAGTTATTTAAATGTTTTCTTTCAGATTTTCGGGTGTTGTAAACGTAATACAAACTACATCCCTGTACTTTAACCCCAGTAGCGAGCGTGCCGAGCCTACTGTAGATGGATTGCTGCGGTACAAGGCAATTTCTAAAAAACCAGCCTCGTTAAATAGTGCTAGTTTCTCGCCCTCGTAATCTTTTAATGAAAATGGATTATTCAGTTTAAAATCAGAGTAATTCCTGTTAATACGTTTTATAGTTTTGGTATTAAAAGTTATCTCGTAATCGCGTCCAAGCCCTACCTCCTTAAACAGCTTTTTAGTAATGTTGGTTACACAGTTGCCAAAATGGTCTATATATACCACATAGCCCCTTAAAATAGTCTTATCCTTATTGCCACTAATTGTAGGCTGTAGTTGATGGATGCTTTTAATCTCGGTAATTTCTCTGCCAATAACATTAAGCAATCCGCCTTTAGCCAAATGTATGGCTACTTTTGTAAATACATCCATCTCAGTAGCATCATCCCCAAAACGGCTGTGTATGTTTATTGCTACAATTTTTTGCGGAACAATTTTTTGTGTTAAGATGCTTAAAATGCCGTTATCCGAACATATAAAATAGTGGTCGTTCCATTGCATAGCAATGTGTCGCGACTCGTTTGTTAACTCTGCATCTACACCAATTAAGTGTACAGTGCCTTTCGGGAAATTTCGGTAAGCAGCCTCAACAATATAACTTGCTTCGGGTGTATTAAATAAATCAATATGGTGCGAAATGTCAACAATAGTAGCCTCTCTAAACTCAGAGAGGATTTTCCCTTTAAGGGCACCCACAAAATGGTCCTTCAAGCCAAAGTCGGTTGTTAGGGTAATTATTGACATAAAATTGTGTAAAACTTTTATAATAGTGAGATTAAAATTTCACTAAATTTGAATGCAAAGCTAATAATTATATAGCTATTATCTTTAATTAAAAAACACTGCTTTTGAACGAAAGAATAATCGAACTAGTAGACATTGCCCCGAAAGATTTTTGGGGTACGCGTGACTCTCACCTTGAAACGATTAAAAAATATTATCCTAAACTCAAAATAGTTGCCCGAGGTACTACACTAAAGGCATTTGGAGAAGAGTCTGTACTCGATGAGTTTGAAAAAAGGTTTAAAAGACTAATGCTTCACTTTTCGCGCTACAATAACATTGATGATAATGTTATAGAGCGTGTTATACAAAGTGACCATCAGGTAGAACACATGAGTCCTAGTGATAATATACTGGTACACGGGCTTGGTGGGAAGCTTATAAAAGCCATGACACCCAACCAACAGAAGCTAGTGGATTTAATGGCAAAGAATGATATGGTTTTTGCCGTTGGTCCTGCGGGTACAGGTAAAACCTATACAGGTGTGGCACTTGCCGTTAAAGCATTAAAAGAAAAACGTGTAAAACGTATTATACTTACCCGACCTGCTGTAGAAGCAGGAGAGAACTTAGGTTTTTTACCTGGTGATATGAAGGAAAAGCTAGACCCCTACATGCAGCCTTTGTATGATGCTTTACGCGATATGATTCCGCCCGAAAAACTAGAGGACTATATACTTAAAGGAATTGTACAAATAGCACCATTGGCATTTATGCGCGGGCGTACGTTGGATAATGCTTTTGTAATATTAGATGAAGCCCAAAATACAACCCACTCCCAAATGAAGATGTTTTTAACCCGTATGGGTAAAAGTGCTAAGTTTATGATTACGGGCGACCCTGGGCAGGTAGATTTGCCACGCCGTACCATATCGGGGCTTAAAGAAGCCTTGTTGGTATTAAAAGACGTTCAGGGTATTGGTATGCTCTACTTGGACGATAAAGATGTGGTACGCCACAGGCTTGTTAAAAGGGTTATTGATGCGTATAAGGCTATTGAAAATCATGATTAAAATATAAGTTGAAAGTTTATAAAGTTTAAAAGTTTTAAGGCAGCCATTGGAGGTATATACTTTTAATGGTTTTGCTTTTTTACGTAAAAACAAAATATAGAAAGAAACTTTATTATTTTTGCAGCTTAACTACACTAACATAGCTACATGAATACGATAACGAGTACCGATTTTAATTTCCCAAATCAAAAATCAGTTTACCGCGGTAAGGTAAGAGAAGTATATAATATAAACGACGAACTTTTGGTAATGATAGCTACCGACAGGCTTTCGGCTTTTGATGTTGTTATGCCCAAGGGCATACCTTATAAAGGGCAAATACTAAACCAAATAGCAACCAAGTTTATGCGTTTAACCGAAGATATTGTACCCAACTGGTTAATTGATACTCCCGACCCTAACGTAGCGGTGGGGCACTTATGTGAGCCTTTTAAAGTAGAGATGGTAATACGCGGCTATTTATCGGGGCATGCAGCACGCGAATATGCTGCTGGCAAACGTGTATTGTGCGGTGTTGAACTACCCGAAGGGCTAAAAGAAAATGACAAATTCCCTGCGCCCATAATAACCCCTACCACTAAGGCAGCTAATGGCGAACACGATGCGGATATATCCAGAGAGGAAATTATTACCAATGGTATTGTAACCGAAGAGGATTACAAGGTATTGGAGCAATATACCCGCGATTTATTTCAGCGTGGTACAGAAATAGCCGCTTCGCGCGGATTGATATTGGTAGATACCAAGTACGAATTTGGTCGTACTAAAGATGGTAAAATTGTATTGATAGATGAGATACATACACCCGACTCTTCACGTTATTTTTATGCAGAGGGGTACCAACAACGCCAAAATAGGGGAGATGTACAAAAACAACTTAGCAAAGAGTTTGTTAGACAATGGCTTATTGCTAACGATTTTCAGGGGAAAGAAGGGCAACAAATACCCCATATGGACGATGCTTATATAGCAAGCGTATCCGAACGTTATATAGAATTATATGAGAAAATTACTGGCGAGCAGTTTGCAAAAGCTGATATTGGTGACATACATAACCGAATAGAAAAAAATGTTGTAGCTTTTTTAAATAAGTAATTTAATATAAAAAATAGCTGTAACCGCGCCACTATAGTGGCGCGGTTTTGTTTTTATATGTAAGCATAGTAAGTTTAGATTTGTTAAAGTTATGTTAAAACGATTTTATATAGTAACGATATCCTAGTTGTGGGCGTCTATTATAATGAACGGGTTAATCAGCCGTTGAAAATTAAATTAAATTAGAAATCAATCACAAATCATTAATCATCAAATCATTACATCATGAAAAAAACGATCATTTATTTAAGTCTTGCTCTAGTAGCTTTCGGAAGTACAACATTCGCATCAAATGCCAATAACGTACCAAACAGTAACAACAAAGTAGCTGTTGAAACAGTTGTTAAGTACAACGCATCAACACCATTAGCCATGGCAATTTGCAAGGGCGATGTAACTACCGTTAAAAAGTTTATTGAGTACGGAGCCGATGTAAACGAAAAGTCTAACGGTTTTACACCACTTATGTTAGCGGCACGCTATAATCGTGCTGAAATTGTAAAAATATTAATTGCCAACGGTGCAAAATTAAAAATTACTGACGATAGAGGGTTTACAGCATTAAAACATGCAGAACTTTCTAATGCAAACGAATCGGCAGTAATTTTAAAAGAAGCAATAGAGGCTTAAATTATTATTTCTTTATTAAAATGAGTTTAGTTAGTTAAAAAAAGCACCAGTAATGGTGCTTTTTTGTATTCATCTATCTTGTAAACAATTAATCGAAGTAAGAGAATGTAGCTTCGTTTTCGATGTTTAATAATGTTTCGTAAATCAATTTTATCACATTTTCAACATCATCCCTATGCACCATCTCTACAGTAGTGTGCATATATCGTAATGGTAACGATATAAGTGCCGATGCTACACCGCCGTTACTATAAGCAAAAGCATCTGTATCAGTACCTGTAACACGAGACGATGCTAATCGTTGAAACGGAATTTCGTTTTTAGTAGCCGTATCCAATATTAACTCACGTAAATTATTTTGTACAGCAGGGGCGTAGGTAACAACAGGACCGTTACCAATTTTTGTTTCCCCCTCAATATGCTTATCAATCATAGGTGTAGTGCTATCGTGGCAAACATCGGTAACAATAGCAGCATTAGGTTGTATTGTTTCCGTAATCATTTCCGCACCTCTAAGTCCAACTTCTTCTTGTACAGCATTGGTTATGTACAATCCAAAAGGCAACTTCTTTTTATTTTCGTGTAATAATCTAGCAACTTCAGCAATCATAAACCCTCCAATACGGTTATCTATAGCACGGCATACAAATTTGTTTTCGTTTAGTACCATAAACTCATCAGGGTACGTAATAACACATCCAACATGTACGCCCAAAGCTTCAACCTCCTCTTTGTTGTTACAACCCAAATCAATAAAAATATTCTCTATTTTAGGTACTACATCCTTATCCCCTTTGCGGGTATGTATGGCTGGCCACCCAAATACACCTTTTACAATACCTTTTTTGGTATGGATATTGACACGTTTAGAGGGAGCAATCATGTGGTCGGAGCCACCGTTACGAATAACGTATACAAGCCCATTATCGGTAATATAGTTAACGTACCACGAAATCTCGTCGGAGTGTCCTTCTATAACTATTTTATAAGGAGCATCGGGGTTAATAATCCCCACAGCCGTACCATAAGTGTCAGTAATAAAAGTATCAACGTAAGGTTTTAAATACTCCATCCATATTTTTTGTCCTTCAGACTCAAAACCTGTTGGTGATGGATTATTAAGATATTTTTCTAGAAATGCAATTGAATTATCGTTCAATATTGATTTTGACGCCATATTTTGTTGTATTTTTCTGCTAAAATATAAATTTGAAAACAGAGTTGTGTATAAATGTATATTTTTGAACTAAATTTTTTTCGATGGTAAAAATACGTTTGTTATTCTTTTTCGTGTTAACGTGTATGGTTACAGCAAACGCGCAAGAAGTTGTAACCGATACGGTAAAGAATGTGGTTGAAAATGACTCGATTGTTTTTAACATGCAGATGGAAGAAATTGTAATTTCTAATCTGAAAGATACCATATCCAAAGCCGAGCGAAAACGACTGTATATTTTAAGACGCAGGGTGTTAAAAGTGTACCCTTATGCTAAAATAGCTGCCGAAAGATTAACGCGACTAAATGCTACCATGGCAAAGTTGAAAACCAAGCGTGAAAAGAAAAAATACTCTAAAATTGTAGAAAAATACCTTGAAGATGAGTTTGAGGCACAACTCAAAAAATTATCTCGTAAAGATGGGCAAATACTAGTAAAGTTAATACACAGGCAAACTGGAGAAACTACTTTTGACTTAATAAAAGAATATAAAAGTGGTTGGAAAGCATTTTGGTCCAGCCGAATTGCTAAAATGTTTGATATTAATTTAAAAACGGAGTATAGCCCAGCTACGGTACCCGAAGATTATTTAATTGAAGGTTTTTTACTTAAAGCGTTTAGGGAACATAGGTTACCAGCGCAAGACCCTGCTTTCCCGATAGATTATCCTGCAATAACAGCTCAATGGCGCGAAAAAGAGTAATAATTTGTATGAATTGTTAAGGCTGATTTAACATAGTGTTACCACAATTTTAATGTACTAACTAAAAATAATTTTGAATTTTGCAGCGTTAAAAAACACTATGCAAATATGGAATTAATTACGGTAGCACCTGAGTACAATAACACTAAAAAGAAACTGAAAAATAAAGGGCTCGAACTACTACCACTTCTCGAAACGCGTACTATTGATACAAGCCGTTACGAACCCATGGGGGCATGCTTTTATCATCAATATGAAGATTGTTTTGATGCTTCTGTAATTTGTATCGATCGTGAAAAATTTATAGCGCGTGAGCCATACATCGTAAAAATTATTTTAGAAGATTTTACTGATGAGGAGTATAAACGACTGCATAAAAACTTTAAAATAATTTCAAATCCTGATTATCGTACCTACTACGATTTAAATATTAGTACGGTGTTGCTTCAAAGTGAGGTTACTACTGCTATTTAATTTTAAAATAAATCTCAGTTTTTTAAAGAATAGTAGCAAAAATAGCTAACGTATTCGCTATAATTTTAATATTATCTTATTTTTTTACAGTAGGGTAATTAACCTTACACTTGTTTATAAGTTAATAACCAAACAAATATTAACTTATGAAAAAGATTTTACTCTCCCTATTAACATTCATGCTATTTATAGCAAATATGCAGGCACAGGCAATAGCCTACCAACCTGACGATATTTTACAGTGCGGATTTGAAATTTTTGATTTATCAGCACAGACTCCCGTTGTTTTGGGTAATCAAAACTCAAACGATTTTACTGTTGCTTATTTTACCTCTGAAGAAGATGCGACAGATAACACAAACCCAATTTTAAATCCATCTGAATATATCGGTCAGCAATCCGAAATTATTTATGTAAGAGTAACTAACAATAGTGATGACACTTTTGATACAACCTCGTTTTTAATAGGTTTTGGTGTCGGCTGGGTACCGGCTATGGACGACGTTTATGCTTGCGATGGCTATGCGTTACCACCCTTGCAGTTTGGTAATTATTTTTCGGGTCCTGCTGGTTCAGGTATTATGTACGCAGTTGGCGACTTAATACAAGAAACACAGATGGTGTATGTATATTATGAAGATTTTGGTTGTTTACAAGAAGAAGCTTTTGATGTATATATTGAAAATTTGTTTATAACTGAATTACCACCTCTAGTAGGATGTGTATCGGGAGATGAAAGTACATACGTTTTCGACCTCACTTCTGTGATTCCAATTGTTTTAAATGGCATTGCCGAAGGTGATGTAGCATTTTTTACAACGGAAGAAGACGCACTGATGGGGACAAACCAAATTAATAATCCTCTGCAATATACCAGTACAACTTTAACACAAACAATTTATGTAACGCTGTACGTAAATGATTGTATAGCAGTTGCACCATTAGACTTAATAGTTGATGATAATTGTACTGGAAATACAGTATTGGGTACAATTACATACGATATAGACAATAATGGGTGTAACGCTACAGATATTCTTGCATCAGGTATTTTAGTAAGTTTAGTTAACAATAACGATGTTTATTATACTTACACCAATGCTAATGGTGAGTATTATTTTTATAATGTGCCAGATGGCGATAGCACTATTAGTGTAGCGCAATCTTCTGGTATATCGTATACAAGTGTACCATCATCATATACTATAATAGTATCTGAGGAGCAAGATCCGCTTGATTTTTGTTTAACGGTTTCAAATCCTGTTAACGATGTTGCTGTAACTTTAGTACCTACTACATTAGCAATACCAGGTTTCCTTTCATCTTACGTTATTGTTTACGAAAACATGGGTGTATTACCAGCAAGCGGTGTTGTAAGTTTAACTTTTGATAGTACTATGATGACTTTTGATAGTGCTTTGCCAGCTATGCAGCAAGCAGGAAATACATTAACATTACAGTATGATAACCTAATGCCATTTCAATCAGGATACATTGTAGTTGATTTTCTTGTGATGCAACCGCCTACAGTAAACAGTGGCGATATTTTAGATTTTGCTGCAATTATAGATGCTAATTTAGATGATGATTTTAGCAATAACATATCTGAATTAAGCCAAACAGTAGTAAATAGTTTTGATCCTAACGATATTAGAGTACACGAAGGTGAGTATATAAGCGAAGAACAAGCAGAAGAGTATTTACATTATACCATTCGTTTCCAAAACGAAGGTACAGCCAATGCAACCAATGTTCGTATTGATACGGAGCTTGATGCTAATTTAGACTGGAGTACTTTTGAACCGATAGTAGGTAGCCATAATTATGTTACTGCGCGTAACGGCGAGAACGTATCATTCATATTCAATAATATCGATTTACCATATACCGATATCGATGTACCAGGTAGTCAAGGGTATGTAACCTATAAAATTAAACCAGCCGATGGCGTTACTATTGGCGATGTTATGGAGGCTACAGCAGGTATTTACTTCGATTTTAACGAAGCTATAATTACCAATACGGCTACTACTACTGTACAGGCTACAGCAAGTAGTGCAGCCTTTGCTAGTAATGCCTTTGTAGTGTATCCGAACCCTGCATCGACCAGCGTTACATTAAAAATGGAAAATTTAAATGGTGATGCTATGGTTAATGTTACTGATATATTAGGCAAAACAGTACTTAGTACTACAGCCTCTGGTAATGAGCTAAACTTAGATATTTCGATGCTTAATAGTGGAATGTATTTTATTACACTAGAAGCAGCAGGCAAATCAATTACTAAAAAAATCGTTGTTCAATAAATTTGTTAGTTATTAGTTTTTAGGCCTCCGCAATTGCGGAGGCTTTTTTATAAACTGTTTTAAACAGTGATAAATAAAAAACGAGCTGCAATTTGTAGCTCGTTTTTTAGTATTATTAGTTATCCTCAGTTTTTTTAGTCTTTTTATAAAAGGGTATAAAATAGGAAATACTGTAGTTAAAGCCTGCTCCAAATTTACCTATATAGGTTTTATTGAATCCTGGAATATAAAGGTTATCAAAATTATCAGGTTTTGTGTCGGTTATCATATAATTAAGCCTAAGGCTAAACCCGAGGAACAAATTATCAAAAACCTCTGCCTTTATACCGCCAACAACCTCTACCCAATGGGCAGTAAGCCCGCTATATTCCGTACCCGATTCAACAGTTACAGGATCAAGGTAGCGTATACCATTAGCATCAATAACGCGGTTATCGTATATGGTATACGAGTTTAATGTTTGGCTAAACGAGGCAAAACTATAGCGCATACCTGCGTATATCATATTTTCCATATCCAGCCAATTTTCATAGGCGTTATAGTCAAAACCAATTTTTAGGTAGCTTCCGTTGGTAGTAAAATTCAACTGCCTATCATCTATAGTATAATCTTCATTACCAATTTCTCCTGCTATGTATATCTTTTTAGTTATCCTGTAATCGGCTACAAGTTCCAACCCTCTGTAATCGTCAGTATAAAAACCTTTACTTAGTCGGTGCAAATCAG
The DNA here is from genome assembly GCF_019613795.1 of Flavobacterium litorale. Lineage (NCBI taxonomy): Bacteria > Pseudomonadati > Bacteroidota > Flavobacteriia > Flavobacteriales > Flavobacteriaceae > Flavobacterium > Flavobacterium litorale. The sequence continues at coordinate 2,349,175 of NZ_CP080429.1, read as the reverse complement.
CACCTACACGTATTCCGTAGCGTTCTGTTTGTACAGGAGTAGCAATGCTATCGTTAGCAGTTTGTGCACTTGCAGCTACTGCAAAAAATAGCGCGCAAAGGTTAATAATAAATTTGCACATGCGCCGATTCTTCATCTTCTACGTTATTTCGGGTTATAATTACATCTTGTATCCAAAGGTTATCAGCGGGTACAGTATCGGTAAGTGTAGGGTTTAAGTTCTCTGTAGTATCATCGTCAAGGTAAAAAAATGTTTTGTACCCACACGCACGCGATACGTATATATCGTTACGAGTATAGTTAAACTCTAAGTAATCGGTATTGTAGTTGCTGGTACCGCCTGTACCTGTAGTAATAAGGGTAAAACCCCATCGTACAGTATTTACATCGGTACGCAAGGGTACTACAATACTGTCGGTAACGCTAGGTCCAATAAGGTTTACCTCGCCATCTACATCCATAAAGTATTGTATGTTGCCTGCTTTACGCTCCGTTTGGTTATCTTGGTTAAGTAATGTAATAATTAAGTTTGGGGTAGTAGCAGTACCATCGGCACATATATCATCTTTTTCGCAACCCCAAAAGCAACATAGGGTAGCTAGTAGTAGTAATAACGAAGCGAATATTTTTCTCATAACAGTAAAGCCTGTTTTTATTTATCGTTTTTCCAAAAGTACAACATTTTCCACATGGTGCGTTTGCGGAAACATATCTACGGGGCGCACACGGGTAACCTTATAGTGTTCGTCTAATAATGCCAAATCGCGTGCCTGTGTAGCCGAGTTGCAACTAACGTATACTATACGTTTGGGTGCTATATTAATTAATTGCGCTACTACATCTTTATGCATACCATCGCGCGGTGGGTCGGTAATAATAACATCAGGTTTACCGTGTGCAGCAATAAACGCATCGTTAAATACTACCTTCATATCACCAACAAAAAACTCACAATTGGTAATGTTATTGCGTTTGGCGTTTTCTTTAGCATCTTCAATCGCTTCGGGTACAGCCTCAACACCAATTACTTTGCCTGCTTTTTTGGCTACAAATTGTGCAATAGTGCCCGTACCTGTATATAAATCATAAACGAGCTCGTTACCTGTAAGTCCTGCAAAATCGCGCGTTATTTTGTATAGCTCGTACGCTTGCGCGGAATTGGTTTGGTAAAACGATTTAGCATTAATGCTAAAGTGTAAGCCTTCCATCTCTTCCAGTATGTAATCCCTACCTTTATAAAGGGTTACGTCTTGGTCGTATATAGTATCGTTAGCCTTTTGGTTTACTACATATTGTAGCGATGTTATTTCTGGGAATTTTGCCTGAAGATGATTTAATAACAGCTCACGCTTTTCTTTATCATCATCATAAAATTGTATCAGTACCATTATTTCGCCAGTAGAGGCTGTACGTAACATTAAGGTACGCAATAAACCAGAATGCTCTCTTGGGTTGAAAAAAGCCAATCCGTTTGCATTAGCAAAATCTCTAACCTCGTTACGTATGGCATTACTAGGGTCTTCCTGTAGGCTACAATGGGTTATATCCAATATTTTATCCCACATTCGAGGGATATGAAAACCAAGAGCATTACTATTCTCAATTTCTTTATCGCTTTGTATTTCCTCTTCCGTCATCCAACGGCTATTAGAGAAAGAGAATTCCATTTTATTACGGTAAAAAAACTGTTTTTCGCTTCCAAGTATGGGTTCAAAATCAGGGAGTTCAATTTTACCAATGCGTTTTAGGTTATTATATACCTCTCTGTTTTTGTAAAACAATTGACGCTCATACGTCATGTTTTGCCATTTACAACCACCGCACGAGCCAAAGTGTTGGCATACAGGTGTTATTCTGTGTTCCGAATACTCGTGAAATTTAGTGGCTTTACCTTCGTAATAGGCTTTACGTTTTTTAAATGTTTGTACATCTACCACATCACCAGGTACCACGTTGGGTATAAAAATAACTTTACCATCGGGGGCTTTAGCTACCGATACACCTCTTGCACCAGCATCCAGTACTTCAATATTTTCAAAAATAATTTCCTCTCTTCTTTTTCTTCCCATGCGGCAAAAATAAGCTATTGCTCATTAAATTTAAATAAATTTGTGGCTAATACTTAAAAACAACTAGTATGCCTGCTTATTTAGCTTTACTTCGTGCCGTTAACGTTAGCGGACACAATATTATAAAAATGGAGCATTTACGAAAACTAATGGCTGCAAATGGTTATAATAATGTGCAAACCTACATACAAAGTGGGAATATTGTTTTTGAGTTGGAGGAAACAGATAAGGCTAAGATAGCCTACGATATAAAATTACTTTTATACAAAGAATACGGTTATGATGTAGTAGTTTATATATACGATGCTGCCGATTTAGAACAGATTATAGCCAATAACCCTTATACTGACGATGTACCAGAGCCATCGGGCAAAAAAAAGTATTTTGTAGTATTCCTTACCCACGAAGTTACACCGCAGGGCTTGGATAAAATGAAAAAATACAATCGTAGTGACGATGCTTTTAAAGCTGTAGGTAAAATAGTGTATTTAAAACTATCGCAAAGTGCAGCAGACTCTAAATTAACCAATGCTTTTATAGAGAATAAATTGGGTAACAATTGCAAGGCTACTATACGCAATTGGAACACCACATTAAAAATGCTGACTATGTTGCAAACAGTAAACGAGTAATTTTTTTGTTAAACTTCATTTAATAGCCTATACATTCCGGTAGCTATTGGCTAATTTTATGCTATTAAAAACAACAAAAACTATATTTATGAAACGAAATGCTACAGCTATTTGGGAAGGCTCTCTTAAACAAGGTGAAGGAAGACTTAGTACAGAAAGTAATGTACTTAACAACACACAATACTCTTTTAAAACCCGTTTTGAAAGCGGTAATGGTACCAACCCCGAAGAGCTTATTGCTGCGGCACACTCAGGATGCTTTACCATGCAACTTACAGCATATTTAAACGAAGCAGGATATGATGTAGCTTCTATCGAAACAAAATGTGATGTTGATTTTCGAGATGGTAGCGTGGTAAGTTCACACCTGTCTGTAATTGCTAGGGTAGATGATATTAATACAGCAACATTCCAGCAACATGTACAAAAGGCAGAAAAAAATTGCCCTATATCCAAACTGCTTAACACTAAAATATCATCTAGCGCAACATTAGTGCAAAACTAACAAGCACTATACTACCATAATAAAAGCCCTACACTGTAGGGCTTTTATTATTTATGACGTTTGCATCTAAAATAGTAAATTTGGAGTGTAAACCATTTGCGTATGAACCGTTTTGATAGGATAACCGCCATGCTAATACAGCTACAATCTAAAAAAGTTGTAAAAGCACAAGACATTGCCAATAGGTTCGATATAAGCCTTCGTACTGTATATCGCGATATTCGTACGTTAGAAGAAGCAGGCGTACCCATATACGGCGAAGCAGGGATTGGTTATTCTTTAGTAGATGGGTATAGGCTGCCTCCAGTAATGTTTACCCCCGAAGAAGCGATGGCTTTTGTAACAGCCGAAAAGCTAATGGAAAAGTTTACAGATATAGCATTGCAAACCAACTTTGCATCGGCGCTGTACAAAGTAAAAGCAGTACTACGGGCTAGCGACAAACAACTTGTAGATAATCTTGAGGGGTATATAGAAGTTACTAAAAAACGCAGTAACAATAATAAATATCCGCAAAACACATTAGATGTACTTATAAAAGCTATTGCCGAACGAAAGGCTGTACAAATGGAATACCGCGCACTTAATAAAGATAGTAATAGCCAACGTTTAATAGAACCCATAGGCGTATTCCACGAAAACGAGCACTGGTACACCGTTGCCTACTGCCACCTCCGTGAAACATACCGACAATTTAGGATAGATAGGGTTAAAAATATACAGCTAACCCAACAAAAGCAACAGCAACGCACCACATTGCGCGAATACAGGGAGCAGGAGCAATTACAACGCGATTGTGTACCCCAAAAAGTTGTTTTACGTATTGATAAAAGGGTTGTACCCTACATACAAGAACAACGCTACCAGTACGGTTTTGTATCGGAAGAGGTTAAAGATGATTATGTTGATATGACATTTACATCGCATTATTTATACGAAGGCTTTGCCCGATGGATAATGATGTTTGCCGATTATGCTGAGGTACTAGAACCAGAGTCGCTCAAGGATAGAATAGCAACACTCGTAGAAAAAATTTCGGAAAAAATGAATTTAGAAAAATCCTACTGACATACTGTTGTCACCAACTGTGTTTTACTTTGTCCTATTAAACAAATAAAACCAATATGTTATGGATTTAATTCATTTATTAAACGAAGAATTACAAAGAGAGAGTGTTGTAACACGCAAAATGCTTGCACAAATTCCAGAAGAACATTTCGAGTGGCAACCGCATCCTAAAAGTATGAAAATGAAAATATTGGCATCGCACATAGCCGAATTACCCGATTGGATTGTTACCACAATACAAACCGATGAACTTGATTTTGCCGTTACCCAATACGAACCAAAAATTGTAGCAAGTACAGGAGAATTACTCGACTTTTTTGAAGAGAAACTAGCCGAAGGTAAAAAAGCACTAGCAGAAGCCGATATAAATACTTTTAACGATGTTTGGGTACTGCGTAAAGGTGATGAAATTTACACCCGCGATACAAAGTACGAAGTACTACGTATGTGCTTGGCTCAAATAATACATCACCGTGCACAACTGGGTGTTTATTTTAGGTTGTTGGATATGCCTGTGCCTGCAACTTACGGACCAAGTGCCGACGATATGAGTTTTTAATACAAATTATTTATTTAATACGCAAAACCTCATCCTGTTAAGAATGAGGTTTTTGTTATGTAATTAACTTAAAATAATCATAAAATAGTTTTATTTTTAGTAATTTGCGTCTGGAAAAAAATAGGATGATTTCTCTCCTATACTAAAGAAGGAATTGATGCTTTAAGAAAAATTAAAATTAAGTTACAATGTCGGTTTTAGAAAAATTAAGTTCGGCTGATGCCATTGCGTTAGAAAATAAATACGGAGCACACAATTATCACCCATTACCAGTAGTACTGAGTAAGGGCGAAGGTGTACATGTTTGGGATGTAGAAGGTAAGCAGTATTATGATTTTCTTTCGGCTTATTCTGCCGTAAATCAAGGACACTGCCATCCAAAAATTGTGGGTGCAATGATTGAGCAATCAAAAACATTAACGCTAACATCAAGAGCATTTTATAACGACCAATTAGGTAAGTACGAAGAGTATGTTACCAAATATTTTGGGTTTGATAAACTGTTACCTATGAATACGGGTGCAGAGGCTGTAGAAACAGCTATAAAAATATGCCGTAAATGGGCATACGAGAAAAAAGGTATTGACGAAAAAGCAGCAAAAATTGTAGTTTGTGCCAATAACTTTCATGGCAGAACAACAACAATAATATCATTCTCTAACGACGAAAATGCTAAAAAGAACTTTGGTCCTTTTACAAGCGGGTTTATTATGATACCGTACGATGATGCAGACGCATTAGAGGAGGTACTAAAAAATGATAAAAACATAGCAGGTTTCTTGGTTGAGCCTATACAGGGCGAAGCAGGGGTATACGTACCAGCGGAAGGATACTTGGCTAAAACCAAAGCAATTTGCGAGGCACACGATGTTTTGTTTATTGCTGATGAGGTACAAACAGGTATTGCCAGAACAGGTAAATTACTAGCCGTACACCACGAAGATGTACAACCCGATATTTTAATACTTGGTAAAGCAATATCTGGAGGTGCATACCCTGTATCGGCAGTATTGGCAGACGACCATATTATGAATGTAATTAAACCAGGGCAGCACGGTTCTACATTTGGGGGTAACCCAGTAGCAGCAGTAGTAGCTATAGCAGCGTTAGAAGTGGTTAAAGACGAACAGTTAGCAGAAAACGCCGAAACTTTAGGGCAATTATTCAGAGCAAAACTCAACGAATACATTACAGAAAGTAATGGTAATATTGCTACACTTGTTAGAGGAAAAGGGTTACTAAACGCCGTTGTTATAAACGATACCGAAGACAGTTCTACCGCTTGGGATATTTGCATGAAATTACGTGATAACGGATTGCTTGCTAAACCAACACATGGTAATATTATCCGTTTTGCACCACCATTGGTAATGAATGAAGAACAATTGCTAGAATGTGTACATATTATAATTAATACACTAAAAGAGTTCGAAAAATAATATTTGACTGATATATAGTTTTATTATGGAGCAAAATTCTTCTTTCGATTCTTTTGAACTACAATTAACAGGTGAAGCAAAGAGCTTTTTAAAAACATCTGCGGGTTGGGCTTTGTTTTTAGCTATTATTGGTTCTATAGTTATATTGTTCTCACTTCTTGGCTCATTAGGCATGTTAATGGCAGGTAGCATGATAGACTCTAAACCTGAAAGTTTAGGAGCAATGGGTATAATGTCAAGTGCTACAATAGGGTTAATGTCGCTTTTATTTACAATAACAATGTTTTTCCCAGTACTCTATTTGTACAAGTTTTCATCGTCGACACGACAAGCAATTAGCCAAAACAATACTATTGGAATGACAAAAGCTTTTAGTGATTTAAAAGGTTATTTTTTGTGGTCTGGCATCCTTACAATTTTTTCTATTGTTACTTATTTAGTACTTATAGTATACGTGGTTTCGGCTGCATCACAATTATCATAAATGTAATATTACTATATTTCTTACAATCCCGCCTTGGCGGGATTTTTTATTGGTAAGTATTATTAGTAGTTTTGATGTTTAATATTACAGTTATGAAAACAATATATATATTACTTATGTTTGGAGTTGCTTTTTTGGCATTATACGAGCAATCCAAGCAAGAGCCTAACACGATTGTAATGATTAGTGCTATTGTTTTATTTATGTTTGGGCTTATGAAATTAATGGCTAAGGTACCAAGCAAACATAACCGCGATAACGAGAATGATGATGTTTAATATAGGTGATACAGTTACGGTGCTGGATGACTCTTTTAACGGAAAAGTAAAAGGGTTTAAAGCCGATATGGTTATTGTGGAAACTGAAGAAGGTTTTGATTTGGAGTTTAACGCCAAAGAACTCATTAAAATATCCGATACATCAGTACTGCAAAATTTTGGTGCACAGAGCATGCAATCCATCCTAAAAGATAAAGAGCTACCTAAAAAGCGAAGCTTTGTAAAACAAAAGAAATCGAAAAAGGATGAGTTTGTACTTGAAGTAGATTTACATATTGAAAAGCTAGTACCGAATAAAAGAGGAATGTCTAACTACGATATTTTAACCCTGCAATCAGACACTGCTAAACGACAGCTTGATTTTGCTATACGCAACAGAATGCCCAAGGTAGTATTTATTCATGGAGTAGGAGAGGGCGTTTTAAAAGCCGAACTTGACTTTTTGCTTGGTAGGTACGATAATGTTACATTTCAGGATGCCGATTATAAAAAATACGGATTAGGAGCTACCGAAGTGTATATAAAACAAAACCCGAACAGATAATAATTAAAAAAAACAGCTTATAAAAAGCTGTTTTTTTTAATTATATCATTTATTCAATTACTCTTCGGTAACATAAGTACCCAATAAAAATCCTCCGTTATTTTGGGCTATTTGTGCATTTTCGGGTGTTAATACATCGTATAACGTAAATGTTTCTCCTGTAGTTAAATCAATACGGGTAAAAACAACATCCTGTAATCGTATTTCATGGAAAAACGTACCTGGATTCAAAGAATCTTCAGTAGTAACAACAATAGCACTCCCAGAGGATGCTCTCCAGCGCTGTTCAATCTCAATAGTAGTATCTAAGTCACATATAGCCGAACTGGTTGCAGCACCAGCGTACACTGTAAATAATAATTCATGTTCTTCTTCCTCTGCCGAAAATTCAATAGCGGGTAAATTACCTATTTCATTTACAAACGTACCCTCGGGGAAATTAAGTATCAGTACATCGTTACCACTAATTTTGTATACCCTGTCTGCCGCTATACCGTTGCAAGCAATAGCTACAGGTACTTCTTCATTCCCAAAATCAAAATTAAAACCAATATCGCTCGTAAACGTACCAAAATCGTTGTTATTAATACGTATATCCTCTTCGCCACTACTAAAGGTAATTTCCTGTAGCGTTATAGCGTGTATGTAGCCCTCTAGCTTCCCATCTACAATATTTTCAATCGTCGATATCAATATAGTCCCATCGCCAGTCCATTCCTCTATCACGTTAGGCGATGTTACAGGCAGTCCATCATCAGTGCAAATTAAATTAGCAGTATTTGCTGCGCCATTATAATTACGGTAAATAATTTTATTTGCGCCTGCTGTAGTAATAGCAACTTCTTTTGGTATTATATCGCCGTTTTCATCAAACTCACTCGGAATATTATACAATTCAGCAGGGTTTATTTCCAAGATAATAGCTTCGGTACCATTAGTTTTATAATACAGGTTGTTTTTTATACAAGTAGATACTGTAGTATTAGGGAAATTAAAATTTTTAAAATCAACATCACCATCATCACAACCCACAATTGCTATAAGTACTGCTACAAGAGCCACTATTTTTTTCATTGTTCATTAAATTTTAAACAAAAATAAGGTTTTTAATGGTGTGCCGAAATGTTTTGCAATTCCGTTTGCGCTAAAATAAGGTTACAATAAACTTTTTAAGTAATTTTGTAGCCATGAAAAAAGTATATCTCGATAATGCGGCTACTAGTGCATTACGCCCAGAAGTTATAACCGAAATTACCAACATATTATCAGAACAATACGGAAATCCTTCCTCTACACATAGTTTTGGCAGGAGTGCAAAAGTAGTATTGGAAACAAGCCGTAAAACCATTGCTGCTTTACTTAACGCAGAACCACGCGAAATTATTTTTACCTCGGGTGGTACAGAGGCTGATAATTGGATTATTCGTAGTGCGGTACAGCATTGTGGCGTAAAACGTATTATTACCGCTAAAACGGAGCACCATGCCGTTTTGTATGCTGCACAAGCTGTTGCCGAGGAGTACAATATTGCTATTGATTATGTTAATGTATTACCTGATGGCACACCCGATACGGAGCATTTGCATCGTTTATTAGCAGCAAAAATACCTACATTAGTAACCCTAATGCACGTAAATAACGAAATAGGTACAAGTACAGATTTACACCAAATAGGTACTATATGTAGGGAATACGATGCTTTGTTCCATTCCGATACAGTACAATCTGTAGGTAAAGCAGACCTTGATTTAACGGCTTTGCCTGTAGATTTTATAGCAGCAAGTGCACATAAGTTTCACGGACCTAAAGGTGTTGGTTTTGCCTACGTACAAAAAAATAGCCGATTAAAAGCCATGTTATATGGTGGCGAACAAGAAAAAGGGATGCGTGCAGGTACTGAGGGTGTACACCAAATTGCAGGTATGGCAAAAGCATTAGAATTATCGTACCAAAACCGAGAAGCAGATAAAGCCCATATAACCAACCTACGTAATTATTTGTTGGAGCAATTAAAATTACACTTCCCAACCTATAAAATAAACGGTACTGTAGCAGGGCAGGAGCACGATGCTAGTACCATTTTCTATCCTATAGCAAACATACAACTACCTTTACCCGAAGACAAAGTACCGATGCTTTTGTTTAATTTAGATATGAAAGGGATAGCCGTATCACGCGGTAGCGCGTGCCAGTCGGGGAGTATAAAACCCTCGCATGTATTGCAAGAAATACTATCGGACGAAGAGCTTTGTAAACCATCATTGCGCGTATCGTTAGCATATTATAACACAAAAGAAGAGATTGATTTACTACTAAGTGCATTGAAAAATAGCTAGACAATAAATTTTTGGTACAGATTATGTAAGTAAGTTTAAAAACGTATACACATAATCAGATGAAAAAAATTATACTTTCATTATTCGCCCTTATAGCATTTACAACTACGTTACAGGCACAGCGTGGTGGCAACGTAGAATTTAGTATTGCAGGTGGGGTTAACTTCTCCAATGTAAATTCATACTTTAATAATGCCGACTTTAATACGGGGTATAACTTTCAAGGTGGTATCGACTTTTATTTTTCGGAATACTGGAGCATTAAAGCGAAAGCGATATACGACAGTAAAGGCTGGGATAACGATTTAATTGTAATTGAAAGTCGTGATAGGGGACGCCCTTCGGGTACATACCTTACCGATTTTGAATTGGATTATATTACCGTACCGCTTATGGCTAATTTTCATTTTGGTTATGATAACAATTGGTATATTAATTTTGGACCTTATGTAGGTTTTTTGTTGGATGCCCGTGCAACTGCTTTTGATACCGATGTTATGCAAGATTTTGAAGATACTGATGTGGGGATTGCCTTTGGTTTAGGTGTAAAAATACCAGTAAACGAATATTTTAAATTTTTTATTGAATTTGATGGACAAAGTGGTTTTACTGATATTTTTGAGCGTAATAACCGCCCAGACGTTAATAACTACAGAGGAGCTATAAACGTGGGACTTAATTTTATGTTATAGAAGTTACAATGCTATCAATAAAAAAGCTCCTTATAAAGGAGCTTTTTGTATTGGTTAGGTGGGGTATTTGTTATTTAAAATCGCATACCTATACCAAAACCTATAATCCAAGGGTTAATATCTACCTCAGCAGGTATACTGAGCCCTTCGGCAAGGTTAGAGGCATCTACGGTAACATCGGTGCTTAAAAACAGTTTTTTAACATCTATATTAATAAAAAATTTATCATTAATTTCTACATCCAATCCTGCCTGTAGTGCAAATCCGAAAGTATCGTCGTATTCTATACCACGTACGGTATTACCTTCATCTTCACTATAAAAAATAGTATAGTTAACACCCGCACCCGCATACGGTCGGAACTTTTCGTCAGGTAAAAAGTGGTATTGTAATGTTAGTGTAGGAGGAAGTAAATATACGCTACCTAAATCTACATCGGTACTTGTAGGACCGCCAACGGCTGAGATATCAGATCCTGTAGTTTTTACGTCGTGTTTTGTTGTGGCTAATATAAGTTCGGCAGCAATATTTTTAGTAAAGAAATACGTAAAATCCAATTCTGGAACAAACGTGGTAGAAATATCAGCATCACCACCAATAATGCCAACAGTAGCACTTTCGTCGGGTACTACAGCTATACCACGAAGGCGCACTTGCCATCTTTTAAAATCGTTAGATGTATCATTTGTATCATCCTGTGCAAATATTGAATTTGTGCTAAATAATCCGATTGCCATTAGAGCAAAAACTATTTTTTTCATGGTTAATGTGTTTTAAATTATACTTCAAATTTAGGTAACACAATCAGCACAAAACCTGACTTAAATCATGGTTTAAAAAATTATTTTTTAATTCTTTTTAATAACTAAGATTAAGTATAAATATGTAGCAGTTATTAATCTCCTCCGCAGCCACCACAACCACCACAGCCAGAACATCCGCTATTACATCCGTGATCACTACAACCGCCAAATCCGCTCCAACTATTCTCTGAATCATTTGATGTATTTTCGAACTCATATTCATCAAAACTACTTCCACAGCCTATGGAAGTAATATGAGGGTAATTTCTATGAAATTCTTCTAATAGATCTTTGTCAACTTCTTTTAGCATGCTCATATCAAACGTCTTTATTAATACAACACATCCTAATATTGAGTTAACAATGGAGTAGGCTTTACTCGGATTATTTACGGTCAACTCAGGTAATTCTTTCTCGAGGTTTTCAATTTCTTTTTTAACTTCTATCTTAACTCTTATTCCTAGGCTTGTTATTGTAGCTTTACCAAAAATTCGTTGAAAAATATTTCTATCAAAATAGTTTTTGATATTCAGACTTTTGTAAATACTGCTTTTATACAGCATTTTATTTTTGGCACTCTGGTAAGTTATTTTTACAAAATTCCGAAATAAAACTTCGCTATTCCTGTTATCAATAAAGGGTTTTATAAATATATCCTCATGTTTTAATGCATTATATTTATGAAAATTAGATCCTTGTTTGATGTAAATAAACATCCATACACCATCTCTATTTGTTATTTTTTTCTCTATTTCGATAACCTGAAGAACCTGTTTTAACAATAAATCTATAAAAGTAACCTTGAGTAACTCTTCTAAAGTGACATCTTCATTTTTAGTTATTAGTAAAACTTCAGCAGGTGTAAGTTGTGTAAGTTGTTTCATCTTTTAAGTAAAAAAGCTGGTTTTTTTAATATCCAATAGCGATGCATGTTTACTCTGAGAAAATTGATTTCTGAAAATCGTATTTTACTACTAGGCCATATATCTTCAGGAGGAGTATATCCAAAAGAATTTATATAGGCTTGTTTAGTTTTTTCGTACCAGTTGGTAAATTTGTCGCCTTCTTGTTTACCCCCTTTGGTAGGACCATGATGTATTTCTCTTTTTAGTGTATGCTTACAAAATTCAAACCAGTAAGATTGTGTATATAATAAATGTAGATGCCATACTTGGTCAACTTGGTCGGAGGGAGTAAGAGGGTGGTTACTAATACAGATAAGAAACATAAATTTTTTATATTCAAAAACTGCCCTTACAGCAAATTCATAAGTCCACCCATTTTCACGAACTAACCTGTCGGTAAAAGTAAATTCAGAGGTAGGGTCATCTATCTCAAAAACACTTATTTTATCCCACAGTACTCTTTGTTCAGCGTTCAGATTTATAGTTGATTCTTTTTGTAGCACCATTTAGCGAGTTTATAATTACTTTAAAATATAAAAACCCGCTTTGAAAGATCAAAGGGGTTTTTATAATTTACTTCAGACATTATTATGCTATAAGTGTATTACCTCACCGTAAGCATCAGCTACAGCTTCCATAACCGCTTCGCTCATGGTTGGGTGCGGGTGTACTGCTTTTAGTATTTCGTGCCCAGTAGTTTCTAACTTACGTGCCACTACAGCTTCGGCAATCATATCGGTAACGCCAGCACCAATCATGTGGCAGCCTAACCATTCGCCATACTTAGCATCAAAAATAACTTTTACAAAACCATCGGGTGTACCCGCTGCTTTTGCTTTACCTGATGCCGAGAATGGGAATTTACCTATTTTAAGCTCATATCCTTTTTCTTTAGCTTGCTTTTCAGTAAGTCCTACCGATGCAATTTCTGGCGTGGCATACGTACAGCCAGGTATATTACCATAGTCTAATGGCTCTACGTGCATCCCTGCTATTTTCTCTACACATAATATACCTTCGGCAGAAGCTACGTGTGCTAGGGCTTGCCCAGGTGCTACGTCGCCAATGGCATAGTAACCAGGTATGTTGGTTTGGTAATAATCGTTTACCATTATCTTGTCTTTATCAGTAGCAATACCTACTTCTTCCAGACCTATATTTTCGATGTTTGATTTTATACCTACTGCCGAAAGTACAATATCGGCCTCCAATACCTCTTCGCCTTTGGCTGTTTTAACCGTAGCTTTAACGCCATCGCCCGAAGTATCTACTTTCTCAACCGACGAATTTGTCATAATTTTTATACCCGCTTTTTTAAGCGAACGCTCAAATTGTTTTGAGATATCGTTATCCTCTACAGGTACAATGTTGGGCATAAACTCTACAATAGTAACATCGGTGCCCATAGCGTTATAAAAGTGTGCAAACTCTACACCTATAGCCCCAGAGCCTACCACTATCATCGATTTTGGTTGTTTCTCCAACGTCATGGCTTTACGGTACCCAATAACCTTTTTACCATCTTGTGGTAGGTTAGGCAACTCGCGCGAACGTGCTCCTGTAGCAATAATAATATGGTCGGCACTAAGTTCTGTTACTTTACCATCGGCATCGGTAACATCTATCTTTTTACCCGGTTTTACTTTACCCGTACCCATTACTACATCAATCTTATTCTTTTTCATTAAAAACTGTACGCCTTTACTCATACCATCGGCTACGCCACGACTACGCTTAACTACAGCATTAAAATCTTTATCAAAATCTTTTACGGTAAGTCCGTAATCAGATGCGTGTTTAAGATAGTCGAAAACCTGTGCACTTTTTAGTAGTGCTTTGGTAGGAATACACCCCCAGTTAAGGCAAACGCCACCAAGGCTTTCTTTCTCTACAATGGCTACTTTTAAGCCTAACTGTGAAGCTCTTATGCCTGTTACATAACCACCAGGACCGCTTCCTAAAACAATAACATCGTATTTCATGAATATGGTTTTTTCTCGTTTATTTTTAAGTTTACGAAATTAGGTATTTATTTGGAAAGAGGGAAATGTTTAATTAGTTTAGATTAAAGCCTGATTTTAACGAATTAAAATGAATTTCATCTTTTTCTAAGATATTGATTAATTCATCTATTGCTTGTGGTAAATTCATTATCAAGCTATCATGTTTTGTAACTTTATCAAGATTTGTAAAATGAGAAAAATGATGTAAAGTTTTTAGTTCACTATATTCAGGGAATAATATTTTTAATCGATTATCAACCTCATCAGTTGAGCTTGGTAATTTCATTAAAGTATAAATTTCTAAAAATCGTCTAATCGCATTAGGTAATAGAATTAATCGCTCATCATTCTCTTTATCTAAAGATGAATGAAAACCGAAAATTAACTCAAACAAGTATAAATATTCTGATTTATGATTTTTAAGACTTTTGGGTAATGGCTTTATTTCAGATGCAGATTTTGACACTTTTTGAATCAAATAATATTCTGAAGTAGGTTGTTGATAACCATCAATTTTCTTTTTTTTGTTTATACGATTTGAATCTTTTAAAAAAGCAAAAAAATCAGAATTATGTGTTGATATAAATAATTGTTTAAAACACTCAACAATCTTTTCACTATTATTTTCGTCGATTCCTTTTCTGAAAAAAAATGAGTTTATTATTGAATAAACTTGTGTAATGTGATTAATATCTAAACTAGATATGGGATCATCTATAAAAATGATATACTCAAAAAGTTCATTTTTTTTGAACAAACTTTGCAAAGTCACCAAAAAGTACGAAAAAGAGATTGCTGTTTTTTCACCTTCACTGAAATTTTGAGCAATGACGTTTCCTCTTTTTAAAATAAACTTTTCGTCTTCACTAACCTCTATTTTAATATCGTCTCTGTTTAGAAATTTATTTATAAAATCATTAAATTCTTTTCTCCCTAATGTAATACTTTTTAGTTCTGATTCTAGGTCATAATTATTTTCTTCAAGCTTTTTTACCAACTTTTCGTATCGCTCTAAACAACGCATTGCAAAATCTTTCTTTTTTTCCTTAATTAGATAATCTTCTTCAATCAGGTAGTCAGCTACATAATGTTTTTTTACTAAAAGCCTAGAATCGTTTTGAATATCTATAAAATTATCGATTAGATCGTTATTGTCGTTTATAATGTTATTTATTGCTAATATTGAGATTTTAAACTCATTTATTATTTCTGATTCGAGTGAGTGTACAGTTATTGACTTGAATATTTTATTAGATTCTTTTTCTTTGAGTTTATCTATCAGCAATTTGAAGTAATCAATAATTTTAGGTATATACTGGTTCAAATTCTCTAATTGTAAATTATAATCTCTTTGGTAAGATTCAAAAAAATCATTTTTACTTTTAGGGAGCTTTATTTCATTAATCTTTTGTATTTCATCTTCGATTTCCAGTATTAAGCTAGAAGTTCTATCTCTTAGCTTTGACACTTCGCTTGATAAATAATCATTTAAGGTCTTTTTTCTTATATTGGATAAATTATTGCCGCAAAACAAGCAATTATTTTCATTTTCATGTAACAGTATACCTTCTTTTAACCAACTTTGAACACTAGTTGAGAAAATTTCAATTATGTTTTCAGGATCTAATTCGTGAGCCAACACATTGTTGACCGAAATAATAATACTATTTAAGTTAATGTCATAATCTATTAGACCAATCTTATCTTTGTTGTTCGAAGCAATAGATACTTTTTTGCAGTAAATTAGTTTTTCGTTGTCTAAAATGTGTTCATTTAAATTTGAAATAACCTCATTCTTAATTTTTTTATAATGACGCTTATCAAAATCAATTAAGCTATTAAAGATATCATTTTTAATTTTTTTAGCTTCATTTGAAAATTTATATTCTTCAAAAGGATAAAAGTTATGAAGAGCATTTAAGTAAATTTCTTTTCTACCACTCTCATTTTCATTTCCATTTATTTTACTGATTGTTAACTTGTTTTTTTGTATTTTTTCTCTTACTAAAATTTTTTCGCCAACGTCAAATGTTATTCCGTTAATTTTATTGTCTAAGTCCCATCGCAAATTTTCTAATATGTAATCTGAATTATAGATTAATATTTTTTCATTAGAAGTGTCTATATTATTTTGATTGATTTCTGTGTTTTCTTCGACAATAATTTTAAATTGGCTGTTTTCGAAGTGTGGGTGAACTTTTTTATCTCTCAAACACTCAAATAGTCTTGACAAAGTTGTTTTTCCTGAGTAATTCCAGCCGTATAGGATATTTTTTTTCTTAAAATTTGAGATTTTTCCCCAGTTGAAGTCTTTATAAACTCCAAAGTCATTAATAGTTTGTATTTTTTTAATCATAAGTAATTAAATTAGTTATTAAACTAATTTATTACTTTTGTCGGATATAAAAAATAATTTACTCTCCAGCCTCCACCGCAAACTGCGAATCGTATAAATTTTTGTAGTAGCCCGTTTCTCGGTCAATAAGTTGTTGATGGGTGCCTTCTTCTACAATTAAGCCTTTGTCCATTACAATAATTTTATCGGCGTTTACAATGGTAGCCAAGCGGTGTGCAATTACTATGGAGGTACGTCCTTGGGTAATTTTTTCGGTTGCAGTTTGTATTAGTTCTTCCGAATAGGTATCTACGGATGATGTTGCTTCGTCCAGTATTAATATACTTGGGTTGCTTACATAGGCTCGTAAAAATGCGATAAGTTGCCGTTGCCCTGAGGATAGCATTACGCCGCGCTCTTTTACATTGTAGTCGTAACCGTTGGGTAGGCTCATAATAAAGTCGTTTACGCCAATATCTTTAGCGGCTTGTATAACGTCTTTGCGCGTAATGTTTGGGTTATTTAGTGTAATGTTGTTGAGTATGCTATCTGCAAACAGGAAAACGTCTTGCAACACAATGGCTATTTGTTTCCGTAAGCTGTTTAGTTGGAATTGGTTGATGTTTGTACCATCTACCATAATGCTACCGCTATCTATCTCGTAAAAACGATTGAGTAAGTTAATTATCGTCGATTTTCCTGCTCCTGTGGCACCTACTATAGCTATGGTTTCGCCTGCTTTTACATTGAGGTTAATGCCTTTAATAACTTCTTCTTCGGGAATGTACCCAAAGCGTACATCTTTAAAAGTAATTTCACCTTTAAAGTGTTTTGCCTGTTTGGTACCCTGTGTTTGTACAAACTCTTCTATTTCGAGTAACTCTAAAACCCTATCGGAGGCTATAATACCCATTTGGAGCTCGTTAAATTTATCGGCTATTTGGCGTAATGGGTTAAATAGCATACTTATAAGCATGGTATAGGCGAAAAGGTCGCCAAAACTTGTAATATTATCGCCATTGATAATATTTAGCCCGCCATACCAAATGATGAATCCTAATGTTATGGATGAAATGGTATCGGCAATAGGGAAGAAGATGGAGTTATAGAGGATGTTGCGTAGCCATGCTTTATTGTGCTTTTTGTTTATTACTTTAAATTTTTCGTATTCAATATCCTCACGGTTAAATAGCTGTACAATTTTCATACCTGTTAGCCTTTCTTGTACAAAGGTGTTTAGGTTGGCTACTTGTGTACGTACTTCTTGGAATGCTCCTTTCATTTTTAACTGAAAAACGCGTATTGCATATAGTAATATAGGCATAGCAAGGAGCACTATTAGTGTTAGTTTCCAGTTCATGTAAAACATAAAGCCGAGTACAACAACCATTTTAAACAGGTCGCTAATAATCATGAACAATCCTTGGCTAAATATTTTGGCTATCGACTCGATATCGAAAACGGTACGGGTTACGAGTTTCCCTACAGGCTCGCTGTCGTAAAACTTCATTTTAAAAGCCGAAATATGGCTGAATAGTTTTTCGCGAATATCTTTTACAATATCCTGCCCTAACCAGTTTGCCCAGTACACAAAATAAAATTGCGATGCTACTTCGCAAAAAAGCACAAACCCCATTAATAGTATGTAATGGAGTAAACCTTCTTTATTGCCCGTGCTTACGTAACTATCTACCGTTTGCTTTAATAAATAGGGGCGTAGTGCTGCAAATAGGGAAAGTAGTATTGCAAATAGTATTACGCTTATGTATCGTTTTTTATAGGGTTTTGCAAAGCGCAATACTTTTTTTAACGATGTAGATTTTATCTTTATGGGTTTCATGTCACTTTTATGGCTTAAAGGTACGGATAATTTACCTTGGTTAGGTACAGCCCGTGCGCAGGAACGGAGAAGCCAGCATTACTCCTGTCTTGGCTTTCAATAACTGCTCTAAAGTCGTCAATATTTTTCTTGCCAATGCCCACCTGTATTAATGTACCTACTATGGCGCGTACCATATTGCGCAAAAAGCGGTCGGCACTTATGGTAAAAACAAGTTGATTCCCGTTCTGTGTCCAATACGCTTCTTTTATAACGCAATTAAAGGTTTTAACATCGGTATGTGTTTTACTAAAACATTTAAAATCGGTGTACTCAAACAACACTTTTGCTACTTCGTTCATTGCACTTACATCCAGAGGGTTACTATTGTACCAACTCCCTTTGTTATTAAAAACATCTTTATAAGTGTGTATGTGGTATTCGTACGTACGGCTTGTTGCATCAAAACGTGCATGTGCTGTACTCGCTACAGGTATAAATTGATAGATAACAATATCATCAGGTAAAAAACCATTCAGTTTATGGATCAACAAATCGGTATCAAATAATTCATCAAAATCAAAATGTGCATACATTTGTTTGGCGTGTACCCCAGTATCAGTACGTCCTGCACCTGTAATATCTACATCTGCTCGTAATATAGTAGATAATGCTTTGTTGAGGGTTTCTTGCACCGAGGGGCTGTGCGGTTGGTATTGCCACCCACAATAGTTTTTTCCGTTGTATGCAAATTCGATAAAGTACCTCAATATAGTGTGCTAAAATGAGCTGTAAAGATACAGTTTTACATTTTTTTAATTGAGGCTATTTAATGCAATTTTAACCTGTAATTACTAACAACCATACATAATATTGATAACAATATACTTAGTACTGATTTTTATGTTATTACGATATTGTTCGATACGGAATATATGAGAATCGAACATATAATTAAAGAGTTTCCCATTTTTTGTGAGCGTAGCAAATTCGGTAAACTCCATAGGAATCTCTACAAGAGTATCACGCATTCCGTATTTTTGTTTTACCTTTTTAAACTCTTCGGTTGACGATATAACATGCTCATTTTTATACTTTGTGGTGTTTGTTTCCTTGTCCAGAATATCTTTCTGTACTTTGATTTCAAAATCATTATCGGATAATGATTTGAAGTTAAAATTACCAGTATCTGTAAGTGCTATGTACTTTGTAACTTCATTAATACGCAAACTACCTTCGTAAGCCTTATTAATGGCTTCTGGCTCCATACCTTCGGTATTAATCAATTCGTATACTAACCCTACATAGCCACCATATACTTTAAAAGTATCTCCGTTGGTATTGGGTAGTATTTTTATGGCATTTTCGTTTATTCGTTCGTCCATTGTTTCATACAGAAACAAGGTGTCTTGCTTGGCTACTATATATTCGTACCCATCGTCTTTACTAACTAACGATGCATTATTTTCTGATAAACCTAGTATTTCACCGTCATAACTATCAATCTCGTAGCCCTTATAGCCTTGAATTACTACTTTAAAATCGGGAAAATGAATATTAGTTTTAGAGATGTCAGTAATAGTATTGGTATAATCTATTTCCTTCTCTTGTTCTTTATATTCAGGTTCATTACTCGTAGTAGCAATAGTTACTTTCCGTGTTTTATTGTCTTCTATTGCAATAGTATCATTATTGTTTTTGCAACTGTTTAATAACCCTATGCCTAATAATATACTTACTAGAATTAATTTTTTTTGTATCGTATTCATAATTGGCAATTTATAAAAAATCTGTGTATGGTTATAGTGTAACAAAGCATTATTTGTGACAACTCAGTTTTATTACTTTTGTGGTATGAAAAAAATTCTATTATTATCTGATACGCATAGCCATATAGACGATACAATTTTAAAATATGTTCGACTTGCTGACGAGGTGTGGCACGCAGGCGATATTGGCGACCTTAAAGTAACGGATGCCATACAAAAAGAGAAACCTTTACGCGCCGTATATGGTAATATTGATAATAACGAAGCACGACAGGAATTCCCATTAAACAACCGTTTTATGTGCGAAGGCGTAGATGTTTGGATAACACATATTGGCGGTTATCCCGGTAAATACAATGTTGCTGTGAGGGATGAAATTAGGGCAAATCCGCCGAAATTATTTATTTGTGGGCATTCGCATATACTTAAAGTGCAATTTGATAAAAAACTAGATGTATTGCATATGAATCCTGGTGCGGCAGGAGTACATGGTTTCCACCAAGTGCGTACCATGCTACGCTTTACTATTGATGGTGATAAAATAGAAAATCTTGAGGCTATAGAGTTGGGGAGAGAAAGGGTTTGATTTTTTCTTTATAATTATAAGCTATTGATTTTCAATATAATAATTTGTTTTTATTGTTTTGTTTTTTAGCTTTGTTGTACTACTAAAAATTACTATTATGAAGTTAAAAAACTTATTTATACTACTCCTGATGTTCTTTGGTATAGACTGTATTCCACAGAGTAAGGTGTGCGGTTGTGGTACGAAAAGTGCAGGGAAAACAATTGAATTTAGTATAGTATCTGATGGTTCTGATTGTTGTTCTGGTCTAGTATTAGCGAATTCTGGATATGCATTTACATGGGAACATGAAGGGCATGGAGTCTATACATTAACTGGAACATATACATATTCCAATGCTAATCAAGCGCAATCCGATTGCTGTGAAAGTGTTTAATTCTAAACCATATAGTATGAAAAAATATATTTATTTAATAGCTATGCTAACCTTTAATGCAGTATGGCTTACAAGTTGCTCTGAAGAAAAAGAAAGTATTCAAACTAATGACAAAAGTATTTCTCTAACTTCTGAGAGATTAAAAGATGGCTCTATTCCACAATATAAATTGATATATGCTGTTTTAGCAGAAAAATCAAAATACAGTTTAAATGAAATTGATACGATGTATCGTGAGGATATAATTACTACTGAGCCTGATTATGATGCTAATTTGAAAAATACGTGGCTTATAATTATCAATGAACGTCTAATTAGTGAAGGAAATGATGATTTGAAACGCTATTATTTAAAAGAGCAGATAGACTTAAAACAAAGTTTAGCCAATATAAAGGGGTTTTATAACCTATTGCTTTCTTCTCGTTCTTTTTTAGATACAAAAGAAATGCGTGAAGTTTCTGTAGCATTCCAACAGAAAAATCAAAATTATATTAAAAACGTAATTCAATGGAAAGATGAAGAAGCTATGAAAGCAAAACTCCAAGAGTTGACATACGAAGCTGCTCTATTTCAGCGATTATTGTCAACAACATAGAATAAAAATTAGTCATTATTGAATGATATAAAAAAACGATGGTTTAGTACCATCGTTTTTTATTCTTTTTAGAAGTAGTCGATTTTCGAGAATTTGATTTTTTAGAGCTATTGTTACGATTATTGGTATTTCTTTTGTCTGGTTTTTGTTCTTCTGCATTTTTACCTGTTTCCTCTTTATGAGGGTAAGGATGCCCATCAATCACCTTAATTTTTAATCGTATAAGTTTCTCTATATCTTTAAGATAGGGTAATTCATCTTTACTACAAAATGAAATAGCAATTCCTTCGTTACCCGCTCTACCTGTACGCCCAATTCGGTGTACATAGGTTTCAGGAATATTCGGTAAATCAAAGTTTATAACGTACGGTAAGTTATCAATATCAATTCCACGCGCTGCAATATCGGTAGCTACCAATACCGCTATTTCCTTATTTTTAAAGGCATCTAGCATTCGTACCCGTGCGTTTTGCGATTTATCGCCGTGTATAGCACCTGCATTAATACCATTCTTTTTTAATGCTTTTACAGCATTGTCCGCACCATGTTTAGTACGTGTAAATACTAGTACATTCGATAGGTTTTCGTTACGAATTAAATGGTATAATAATTTGCGTTTATCGCTTTTCTCTACAAAGTAAATTTGCTGTTTTACACGCTCGGCGGTAGATGATACAGGCGTTACCGAAACATATTTCGGGTTTGTTAAAAAAGTATCGGCAAGCTCGCGTATTGCCATAGGCATAGTAGCCGAAAAGAGTAGCGTTTGCCTATTATCGGGTGTTAGTTTTACTATTTTTTTTACATCGTGAATAAAACCCATGTCTAGCATTTGGTCGGCTTCATCCAATACCAAATGGTGTAAATGGTCAAGGTTTATAAAGCCTTGTTTGTATAAATCCAGTAACCTACCAGGTGTTGCAATAAGTACATCAACTCCTTTTTTAAGTTGGTCGGTTTGTGGTACTTGGTTAACCCCTCCAAATATGGTTAATTGGCGTACGTTGGTGTATTTACCATACGTATCAAAACTTTCGCCAATTTGCAATGCTAATTCGCGCGTTGGTGTAATTATTAATGTACGTATGTATTTTACTTTTTTGGCAGAGCCTACTATACGGTGCAATTGGTTTAATATGGGTATGGCAAAAGCGGCTGTTTTACCTGTACCTGTTTGTGCACAGCCTACTAAGTCAGTATCCTCTAGTATTATGGGTATTGCTTGCGCTTGTATTGGAGTAGGGGCTTCATAACCTTGGTCAGCAAGTGCGTGCTGTATATTTTTCAGTAAATTAAGATCTTCAAATTTCATGTATCAATGAGTATGTTAACTGCTTAGTACTACGTGCCAAGCGCAACAAAGGTAGCCTTTTTATTTTAAGCGTGGTTTTTGTTGATGGCAGTTAAAGTATACACCAACGTAGTTTTATAGCGGAGTGTGGTTGCTGTTGAATGTAGTATTACGATTCTTTCGATTTCATAAAATCGGTAATTAAATAAGCTATAAGTTTACCTGTTACGTGGTTGTTTTTTGCTTCGCCCAACTCTGGCGCACCCTCACATATATGTAAGTATGTGGCATTGCTGTTTTTACCAAAATAATGTAAAAATTGGCGTACCTTTTCTATGCTGAAACCTGATGGCGTAATGGCACTACTAGCAACATTAGGCAACGCATCAAGGTCTATCTCTATCCCAAAGCTTTCGTCTTCTATAAAACCCAGAGCATGTCCCATTTCGTCAGAAAAGTTTTTTTCTTTACGAATGGCAATTTGCTCATACGTATTATATTTTACACGATTGTTGAGTTTTTTTATCTGCTCTAATACACCTTTGGAGTTGTAGTTTTCGTGTAGCCCGAAAATGAAGTATTTTTTTAGAAAGCCTTCTTCAAAAGCATACGAAAAACCATTACCACTATGGCGTCCTTCCAGAATTCTGAAATCGGTATGCGCATCAAAATTAATAGCATTTATAGGTTTGCCTTTTGCTAATGCTGTACCTTTAATATTACCATAGGCATTATTATGACCGCCGCCTATAATAATGGGTATTTTACCAGCTGTAATTATGTTGCAAATAATATGTGAAACTTCTTTATCTATGGCGTGTATAATTGCAGATAATGCTTTTCTGCCTTCGGTAGTACCAACGTCAAGTTTGCTAGCTTTTTCAAGTGCTTCGGCTGTATCAAGATGCCCTAGTAGCAATAGTTTGCTACCCTTACAAAACTTATTATGCTGTACGTTTACAATACTTTTTAATGCCGATTCCCATGCAGAGGAAGCACCAACACGCCCAAAATTAGCTTTAACACCCACATCTTCTGGAATGCCAAACAGTACAAAATCGGCATCGCAGGTGCGTACAAAATCCCACAAATCGGCATCTTTAGGTACAGTAATAATACGCTCGCCAAATTTTATTTCGCCACTACGGTGTGCTGTGTACTTTGTTACATCGGTAGCTGTAAGCTGTATAATAGTTTCCATGTTATTTTTATAGGTCTCAAAAATACTATTTTCCAATAAAGTTTCGTTAAAAACTATGTTGTAATTAAATGTAATATTTAAATTTGTTGAAATTAAATTTGAAATGGAAAAACAAAAGAGTAACACCAGTTTAAAGGCTATAATTGTAATTTTAGCCATACTGCTTGTAGGTAGCTTAACCGTTATGTACAAAATGAGTAGTGATAGTGAGCAGGCAGAGAAGGAACATGTTAGTGAGAAGGAGCAATTTTTGGCTGACTTGGATTCTGCTAAAGCAATGTATGATTCTGAGGTAGCTGAGAATACAGAGCTTAAAGGTGAACTTGAAGCAGAGCGCGCTAAGATAGAAAATCTTATAGAGGAGGTTAAAAAATGGAAGGGTGATGCTGCTGCACTAAAGAACTTTAAAAACCAATACTACAAGCTAAAAGGCGAGATGGATAAGCTTTTGGCCGAAAATGAAATACTTAAACAACAAAATGCTACTTTAACTACAGAGCGTGACAGTACTATGGTTGTA
Source organism: Flavobacterium litorale (assembly GCF_019613795.1). Taxonomy (NCBI): domain Bacteria; kingdom Pseudomonadati; phylum Bacteroidota; class Flavobacteriia; order Flavobacteriales; family Flavobacteriaceae; genus Flavobacterium; species Flavobacterium litorale. The sequence continues at coordinate 2,324,366 of NZ_CP080429.1, read as the reverse complement.
CTTGATGAATCGAGACGATACAATGATACATTGGTAAGCCAAAACGAGAACTTGAGTAGAACGGTTGAGAAAGCTGCTAAGCTTACTATTGTTGATTTTAAAGTTGAGCCTTTTAAACAAAGAAGCTCAGGTAAATTAGTTGCTACAGAAAAAGCAAGACGTGTAGATGTACTTAAGATATCGTTTACCATAGCTGCAAACGAGGTAGCACAAGCAGGCAATAAAATGTATTATGTACAGGTTATTGATGGTAAAAATAATGTTTTAGGCGATAAGCAAACCGAAACATTTGGTACCAATACACTAACGTATAGCTTTATTACCAATGCTATTTACCAGAACGAAACGATGCGTGTTACCGAAACACTATCGGGTAAAGATTTTGAGAAAGGTATATACTATGTTAATCTTTTTGATGGCGATAAAATGGTTGCCAGCTCAACATTTACATTACGATAGATATTATTTACAGATATATAAAAAAAGCCTGCAATATATTGCAGGCTTTTTTGTTAAATATTGATAGCTATTTTGTATAATTGTATTAAAGTTTAGGGTTATACGTAAAAAAATATCGCCATGAAAAATTTTGATTTATTTGTAGATGAAATTGTGAATAGTTGGCGTTCAGACAAGTTTGAAGGATTGAATGGTCCGCCCCCAACTAATAATAGAGAAGCGGGAGATAATGCTGAAAACTACATTTCAAGAAAAATAAAAAAATCACTTAAGGGATATTCTTGCAAAAAATCTTTAGGCAGTCAAACCCCAGCTGATATTTTCGCGATAAAAAAAATAGATAGCTACTGGCATATAATGTTAATTCAAGTAAAAAGCTCAATAGATAAAAGTAAAATAGTAATACTTAACTATGATGATAAACAGAAGCTTAATGCGTTTGCTAAATATTTAAAAAGAGAGTTATTAACCTCTGATTTATTTACTCGATACAAAAATAGTAAAATTGTCATTTCCACTGGATATGCTGGGGTTTATTACAATACAAAAACCAATAGGAACTATTTGGTCAAAACAGATTATTTTAATTTATTTAGGCATAAAATTTCACAAGAAGATTTGAAAAAAATTAGGCCTAAAATAATCTTTACGCATAATTTATCTTAACGGAAAATTCTTTGAAATCTTCCGTTAAGATAATACTTGTTTATCTAATAACTTTTCCATTTATAATAACCGTATCAATAAGGTTACTACCAAATGCATATGGCAACTGATAGTAGGACGATAGCGATTTGGTAATTATTAAGTTCGCTTTTTTACCTCTAGTAATACTACCATGGGTTTCTGATAATCCCATGGCGTAAGCACCATTTATAGTAGCAGCATTAATAGCCTCTTCGGGTGTCATTTTCATTTTTATACAAGCAGTAGCCACCACCAAATTCATGTTGCCCGATGGCGTAGTACCTGGGTTAAAATCGGTAGCCAAGGCAAGTGGCAAACCTGCATTTATCATTTTTCTGGCAGGCGTGTAGGGTATACTAATAAAAAAAGAACAGGTGGGTAATGCCACAGGCATCGTTCTGGTGCCTTTTAGTACCTCAATGTCCTCATCAGTTACAATTTCTAGGTGGTCTACACTTAATGCATCATGCTTTACACAAGCAGCAATACCGTTTATAGCAGTAAACTGGTTTACATGAATTTTAGCTTGTAAACCATACTTTTTGCCTGCTTCCATAATACGCTCTGTTTCTTCAACAGAAAAATAGCCTGTTTCGCAAAAAGCATCAATATAATCAGCCAATTGTTCTTCTGCTACTTTGGGCAACATCTCATTAACAATAAGATCAATGTAACCACTATGATTTTCTTTATATTCTGCAGGAAAAGCATGCGCCCCTAAAAAAGTCGCCTTTATGGCTATTGGGTATTCTTGTCGTAATCGTTTAATAACGCGTAGCATCTTCAGTTCAGCATCTACCGTTAAACCGTATCCCGATTTAATTTCTACCGCGCCTGTACCTTGTTGCATCACTTCTTCCAAACGTATTTTCGATTGTTCGTACAAATCGTCCTCACTAGTTTCATTCAGTTTTTTAGCAGAATTTAGTATACCACCACCACGCAAGGCTATTTCCTCATACGATAATCCATTAATACGGTCTACAAACTCACGCTCACGGTTGCCTGCATATACTATGTGTGTATGGCTATCGCACCACGTAGGCAGTACTGTTTTGCCCGTAGCATTTATAACCTCTGCACCAGCTACATTGGGGCAACTATCCATAGTGCCAAAATCGGCAATTATATCATCTTCCAGTAATAACCATGCGTTTTCCAGTAACGGGAGCTCCGCCATAGCTGCTCCAGCAACTTTATCAATTCCTGCATCGCGTATTTGTAGTAGCGTTGCAATATTGGTAATAAGTAATTTCATTATTTAAACTTTTTGTAAAAATAGAATGGATTTTAAAAAACTCCTATATTTATACAAACAAATGTAGCGTGAAAAGAATTAAATATAGAAAAGTCCGTAAAGTACAACCTAATTATTTTGAGTATACAGGCAACCACACTACAGAACCTGTAGCAATGCAACTTTTTGCATACAACGAACATAATTTTACAGAATATGATGCTATAACGCCTGAAACGATAGCTGAGAAATGCGATACCGAAAAATATGCTAACGATGTGCTATGGCTTAATATACATGGGTTGCACGATGTAGAGCTTATTAAATGCATAGGCAAAGCGTTTCAACTGGAGAATTTTATAATTGACGAAATACTCAACACCTCACAACGTACCCGTATGAATGAGTTGGAGGATATTTTGTTTTTTAGTGTAAAATCCATACTACCAGAAGAAGAGTTGGGTACTATGGAAACCGAGCAGATTAGTTTTGTGTTGAAAGGAAATGTGATTATTTCTTTTCAGGAAAAACGAAGTGATTATTTCGATCATATTAGAGAACGCATTCGGACGGGTACAGGGCTTGTTCGGAAACGAAAAAATGATTTTGCTTTGTACTTGATGCTGGATGCTATTATGGAGAACTTTTTTGTAACGATTGAAAAGCAGGAGGAAGAAATTGAAACCATTAGCACAAAAGCTAAAAATAATTACAAAGCGGATATTATTGCCGAAACGGAAAAAGTACGCGAAAATTTAAATTACCTAAAATGGTCGTTATACCCTTTAAAAGAGGCACTGTTTGATTTAAAAGATGTAGAGGCTAACGAGGTGTACGAAGCCATCCGAAAATCGAGTTATGCTTATTTTGGACGATTGCACCAAAAGAGTTTGGAGATGCTTGACCAGATAGAGCACGACCTTACGTCGTTGGAGAGTATTTCTAACTTTCATTATTCGGCGCAAAGCCAACGCATGAATGAGATTATGAAAACGCTTACCATATTCTCGGTTATATTTATGCCGATAACCTTTATAGTAGGGGTATATGGTATGAACTTCGAGAATATGCCTGAACTACGTGCTGCTAATGGTTATTATATTGTAATGGGTGTAATGCTAGTGGTTACCATTGGCATGGTGTTTTATTTTAAGCAAAAAGATTGGTTTTAGGTTAGCGTAAGTTGCATAAACCGTACATCTAGCCATCTGTTAAACTTATAACCTACTTGTTTTAATAGCCCTGCTTTTGTAAAGCCAAGCTTTTCGCAAAAAGCAATACTGTTTTTATTTTCGGCATCTATTAAACCAATCATGGTATGCATACCCTGTGCTTTGGCACATTGTATTAATTGGGTTAATAATAGTTTGCCAATGCCTTTACCTGTATAATTTTCGGAAACATATATTGAGTATTCTACGCAAAACTTATAGCCTTCCTTAGGGTTAAAGTTACCATAGGTAGCATACCCCACAACGGTAGTATTTATTATTGCAACAAGCACAGGGAAGTTGTTTTGCTGCTTTGTTGTAAACCAGTTTTGCATATCCTGTAAAGTACGTGGCTCATAATCATAAATAGCAGTAGTATGCAGTATAGCATGGTTTGTAATAGGTAATATTCCTGTTACATCTGCCATAGTAGCTTGTTGTATTGTAATATTCATTATTAGTGCTTTAACGTAAAATATATAAAGGCTACCTAATTGGGTAGCCTTTTGTATTTCAAAAAATAATTTTCATTATTTTAAATTACCTACCATATCTTCGGGTTTTACCCAAGCATCAAAATCTTCGGCAGATACATACCCCAAACGTACTGCTTCCTCTTTAAGGGTAGTACCATTTTTATGTGCTGTTTGTGCAATTTCTGCGGCTTTATAATACCCAATTTTGGTATTTAATGCTGTTACTAGCATTAACGAATTGTTTACCAATTCTGTTATTCTTTCGTGGTTTGGCTCAATTCCGCTCACGCAATGCGCATCAAACGATACACAAGCATCGCCTATAAGGCGTGCCGAATGTAAAAAGTTGGCTGCCATAACAGGTTTAAATACATTAAGTTCGTAATGACCTTGTGTGCCTCCTACGGTAATAGCAACATCGTTACCCATAACTTGTGTACATACCATAGTAATTGCCTCACATTGTGTGGGGTTTACTTTTCCTGGCATAATAGACGAACCTGGTTCGTTTTCTGGAATTAATATTTCACCAATACTAGAGCGTGGTCCCGATGCTAACATACGAACGTCGTTGGCTATTTTATTTAATGCTACTGCCAATTGTTTTAATGCACCATGGCTTTCTACAATAGCATCGTGAGCTGCTAATGCTTCAAATTTGTTTTCGGCAGTTACAAAAGGTAAACCTGTAAATTCAGCAATATACTCAGCCACTTTTACATCGTATCCTTCGGGTGTATTTAATCCTGTACCTACTGCTGTACCTCCTAATGCTAATTGCGATAGGTGTTCTAACGTATTTTTAAGTGCTTTAAGCCCATAGTTAAGTTGCGCCACGTAACCCGAAAACTCTTGCCCTAAGGTTAGGGGAGTAGCATCCATAAGGTGTGTACGCCCTATTTTTACTACATTCATAAACGCTTTGGATTTTGCTTCTAACGTATCACGAAGTTGCTCTACACCTGGTATAGTAGTTTCTATAACCATTTTATAGGCAGCAATGTGCATTCCTGTTGGAAAGGTATCGTTAGATGATTGCGATTTATTCACATCATCGTTTGCTTTTAGTACAGGTTCACCTTCGCCAATTTTATTGCCTGCTAAAACTTGCGCTCTGTTGGCAACAACCTCGTTTACATTCATGTTGCTTTGTGTACCCGAACCTGTTTGCCATATTACCAACGGAAACTGATCGTTAAGCTTGCCCGCCAGTATTTCGTCACAAACTTGTCCTATAGCATCACGCTTTTCTACAGGTAGCACGCCTAAATCGTGGTTGGCATATGCTGCTGCTTTTTTAAGGTAGGCAAAGCCTTCTACTATTTCTTTAGGCATAGAGGCTGGTGCACCTATTTTAAAATTGTTTCTAGAACGTTCTGTTTGTGCACCCCAGTACTTATCTGCAGGTACTTTTACTTCACCCATGGTGTCTTTTTCAATCCTGTAATCCATTGCTTAGGTTGTTATTTTGTGTTTGTTTAATTAATAAAGTTAGTGGCTAACTATGCTGCAATGTGCCAGCTAGTACAGAAGCCTGTCAAAATTAAGCATTATGGCAGGTTTAAAAAACCATTTTGTTAAATAATTTAAGGTTTTTTGGCATACAGTATTGGTTAAAATAAATATTCCACTTATCTTTGATGCAGATTAAAATTCAACACAGATGGAATTCGGACAATACTTAGGATTTTTGGCTTTCTTAACAATACTTACAATAGGATTTTGGTTAATGATGTTCCTTGTAAGTTTTGTGTTTTATTGGGTAGGCGGTGCAACTGTTGAACTTATAAAAGAACGAAGAAATAACCGAAATACAGAAGAATAAAAAAAAGCAGCTAAAGCTGCTTTTTTTTATGCCTATTCTATACGAAATTAATTTTTACAATACTAAATCGGTAAGTAGCTGATTTGTTTTTTCTTCAAGATTATTAGAAGAACCAGAATGTGGTCGGGAGGTTTGTATTACCGAACTCTGTACTGCGGTAAGCCATACAAATAACTCTTAGCTTCCAACCATACTATTAAACCACCCCCTCGCGCAATGCTATAATATAGCGCGTAACGTTTGCATTACGGAGTTGTGGTGCATTTTTCATTATATTATATTACTATAGTATTACAACCTATCATTGTATAATAGTTTTGCCAGCCTATCGTCACGTTTGTATACGTCATCAAAAAAGGCTACGTTCCCTTCGTCATCTGCCCAAGCGGTAAAATAGGCAATATATACAGGTATTTTATTTTCTATAGTAAATACATTTTCTCTACCCGCATGCATTGCTTTATAAACCTTGTCTTCATCCCAACCACCGTGTTTGCTGGTAATAGCCAAGGCAAGTTCTTTTACTTTTTCCACTCGGATACAACCGTGGCTAAATGCACGTTCTTCTCGGTTAAACAAACTTTTAGAGGGCGTATCGTGCAAATAGATGTTATTTGAATTTGGGAATATAAATTTTACTAATCCCAATGCGTTACTACCTCCAGGTTTTTGCCGTACCCTATCGCCAACCCATTCCATGTTGTGTTTTGCCAGATAATTTTTATCTTTTTTTATTTTAGGTTTAATTTCATTTTCCAAAATGCTGCTGGGTATATTCCAGTAGGGGCTAAAGGCAATATAGCTCATTTCGCCACTAAATATAGTGGTTTCATGAAATTGCTTGCCTACTACTACACGCGATATAAGTGCAGGTTTACCATCCTGAAAATAGTGTAACCTAAACGAGGGTATGTTTACGGCAATATATTCTTTCGCCTTATTGATTTTTGGTGTTACCCATCGGCAACGTTCCATATTTACCGATATGGTTTTAATACGCTTTTCTACGGGTATATTAAGCTCTTTTACTAACGATGGTGTAATTAAACTGTCCAACGTTCTGTTGTGTTTTAGGTCGTACTTATTTACGCCAGCAATTAACTCGTCGTCATAAAGTGTTTTGCCATTATTTTTAGCAAGATACCCCTCTATAAACAAACGTCGTCGTACTTGTGCTATAGCTTCTGCCGAGTCACCTGGTTTTAACGATTTTACTCCGTCATTTAGCGTAATAGTACCCCAACCACCATTTTCGGCTATGGCTCTGTATTTTTTCAACCCTTTTTTAAGTTTGTAGTACTGCTTAAAAAATTCCGATTTATCTTTTTTAATTAATTTAGGGTCGCTCATTAAGGTATCTAAATACGATACGTATGATGTTCGCTCTCTTGGTAAATACCACCCTGTAGATTTACTAGCTTCTTCGTCTAGCCCAGCATACACTTTGTCGGTATAATAAAAATACATCGAACTTACTAAAAGCTCAGTATTAACATCTGGATCTTTTTTAAGCCCACTACTAAATATAGCACTAATACTATCTTTATAGGGTATGCTTAGCGTTATTCCCTCTTCGTTAAGTTGATTTGTTTCGTTATACAGCACCTTAGCAAAAGCTACTAGCCCGTCTTTATCGTGCCATATATAGTTTTTATGTTTTTTATAAACCTCCCTTACATCTGCTTCAAAAACTTTAAATTTTGGATGATTCTTAAAAAACGCTTCAAATTTTGTAGTGTCCATTGGTATAGTATGGTCTTCCAAATCTATAGCCATATCTTCCAATTTTTCCATCTCTTTTTCTTCTTCTGTTTTTTCATCTTTACATGAAACAGTAATGAAGAGAGTACCTAGTAGTACGACAAGTAATATGCGTTGTAATTTTATCATAGTTTTTTTAATTCTTAATTTTAAATAGGTTCTTGTTGGCTCAAGCAGTGAAAACTACCCAGTCCCCATATTATATCTGTAGAGTCGATACCAATAACTTCTCGGTCTTTAAAGCACAATTGTAATATGGCTAATGCCTTATCGTCGTTTACCTCATCTCTAAATGTAGGTACAATAACACATTTGTTAGCAATATAAAAATTAGCATACGATGCTGGTAGCCTTTGCCCATCGTACACTACTGCCTTAGGCATTGGTAGCTCAATTATGTTTAGCGGGCTGCCGTCTTGCAGCTTCATGCCTTGTAATAGTATTAAGTTATCTTGTAGCAATTGGTAGTTGGCATCATTTTTATCATCTTCTATAACAGTAACTACTGTATCTTCATTAACAAAACGTGTAATATCATCAATATGTCCATCCGTATCGTCGCCTACAATACCATCACCCAACCACAGTATATGGTTAACGCCATAATATTCTTTTAAGTAGTTTTCAATTTCCGATTTTGATAGGTGTGGGTTACGGTTTTTATTGAGTAAACAAGCTGTAGTGGTAAGTAACGTACCTTTTCCATTAAATTCTACGCTGCCGCCTTCCATAACAATATCAGGGTGAAAAACGGGTAAGCCTAACGCCTTCCCTATTTTGGTAGGGATAACATCATCCAAATCGTACGGCGGGTATTTATCGCCCCATGCGTTGTAACCCCAATCGACGATTGCTTTTTTACCTGTTTCGTTATTTACAACAAAGGCAGGGCCATGGTCGCGGCACCAAGCATCGTTGGTAGGGTGGAGGTAAAAACTAACATTGCCTAAATTTGCATTGGCAACCAGCGTATTGTATTTTTCCAACTGTTGTAATGCAAATGCCTGCATAGTGGCATCTGCTACATTAATACATACTTTTTGATGGCGTGAAACGTACAATATAAATTCGCAGTACGGCTTGTATATTAAATGTAATTTTCCAGGCCACGATTCTTCTTTATGTGGCCACGATAGCCATAGTGCACGTTGGGGTGCAAACTCGGCAGGGAAATGGAAACCTAATTGTTTTGGGGTATTTTTACTCTCCATCAAGATAGCGTTTTGTTATGGGCTGATAGCTATCAATTCTTCTATCGCGTAGGAAAGGCCAATGCGTACGGTAATGGTCGGTAGCATTGGTATCTACTTCTACAACAGTAGTTTCCTCTTCATCGTGCGAGCTTAAGTGCAGTAACCTTCCGTGCGGATTGGCTACAAAACTACCTCCCCAAAACTTCATGGCTCCATCTTGCTCAAAACCTACACGGTTTACGCTTACTATGTGTACGCCATTGGCAACGGCGTGCGAGCGTTGTATGGTTTGCCATGCATCGTATTGCTCTTTATTTGTAGCTTCGTCTTGTGATGTTGCCCAACCAATAGCAGTAGGGTAAAACATAATTTCGGCTCCCATAAGTGCCGTTATACGGCTTGCTTCGGGGTACCACTGGTCCCAACATATAAGCACGCCAATTTTGGCATATTTGGTTTGGAATACTTTATAACCTAAATCACCTGGTGTAAAGTAAAACTTCTCATAAAAAGCAGGATCATCAGGTATGTGCATTTTGCGGTATTTCCCTAAATAAGTACCATCGGCATCCAGCACGGCTGTTGTATTGTGGTATAAACCTTCGGCACGTTTTTCAAATAACGATGCGATTATAACTACATTAAGTTCTTTTGCAACTTCAGATAACGCGTTGGTAGAGGGACCTGGAATGGCTTCGGCAAGTTTAAAATTCTCGTAATCCTCTACATCACAAAAGTATAATGATGTAAATAACTCCTGTAAACAGACTATTTGTGCTCCTTTTTGTGCAGCGTTGCGTATTGCTGCAATTGCTTTTTCAAGATTTTCTTGTTTGTTTTTAGTACACGACATTTGTACTAAACCTACTTTTACTTTTGCCATAGTAGCTATTTAAGTTTTGTAGCACCAAAAGTAGCTAAAAACTTTTATTTTTATTACTACGATTTTGTTAGCTTTTTCCTAAAAATAATTTGAATTAGGGTATTAAGTATAAAAAAATTCCTAAAAAATGCAATGTGCTGCCTCCTAGTACAAATACGTGCCATATAGCATGGTTATAAGGAATTTTTTCTGTAGCATAAAAGTATATGCCAAAGGTATAGCATAGCCCGCCACCCAATAAGTACCATAGTGCAGGCACGGGGATGTTTGCTAGTAGTGGTTTTATGGCTATAATAACTAACCAACCCATAATGGCGTACAGTGATAAGGACAATTTTTCGGAACGGCGCAATGGCGAAAACTTAAATATAAAGCCCAGTATGGCAAAAGCCCATATTAGCCCAAATAGTACCCAACCCCATGTGCCTTTTAGCCCTAGTAAAGCAAAAGGCGTGTAAGTACCTGCAATAAGTATGTATATACTCAAGTGGTCTATAAGCCTGAAAAGGCGTTTCCATTTTAGTTTTACCATAGCATGGTATAGTGTTGATGCAGTATAGAGTAAAACAAGGCTACCACCAAAAACTGCAGTAGTAATAATGTGTAGTGTAGTACCATTATTTACAGAGAAAACTAACAATAGTACAAGCGCAACAATTGCAAGCACAGCACCTAAGCCGTGTGTTACAGTATTATAAAATTCTTCGCTTTTACGGTTTTTAACTGGCATTGTTTTATTCTTTAAACAAAGGTACAAAACGGATGGTGTACCCTATACGAGGATTGTTTATTTTTATACAAAATTAGTACCCATGCAATATAAAAAGTTGAATAATATAGCGATTAAAATTAGCGAGGTTTCTTTTGGGTGTATGGCGTTAAAAAGCGATATGCCAAATAATGATGTTTTAATCCATAAAGCGATAGATAATGGAGTTACGCTGTTTGATACTGCCGATTTGTATGAGAAAGGTGCTAATGAGCAGTTGTTAGGTAAGGCATTAAAAGGTAAACGGCAGGACGTTGTACTATCTACGAAAGTGGGGAACAAATGGCGTAATGACGGTAGTGGTTGGGATTGGTGCCCTACTAAGGAACACATACTAAGTGCTGTTGACCAGAGTTTAAAGCGATTGCAAACTGATTATATTGATTTGTATTTGCTGCATGGTGGTACTATAAACGACCCTATGGATGATATTATAGAGGCTTTTGAACGTTTGCAGGAGCAGGGTAAAATACTTGCTTACGGTGTATCGTCCATACGTCCGAATGTAATACGAGAATATGTACAACGCTCTGACATTACTGCGGTGATGACACAGTATAGTTTGTTGGACCGACGACCTGAGGAGGCAACATTGAGCCTTTTGAAAGAAAATAGTGTAGGAGTATTAGCAAGAGGCACATTAGCTACAGGGCTGTTGGCAGGCAAACCCCAAAAAGAGTATTTAGGACTTGAAGCCGATGAAGTAAAAAATATAGTTAATAGGGTTAAGACAATGCTATCCGAAAGGAATTTATCAGAAAAGGCATTGCGTTATGTTATAGATAATCCTGCTGTAACTACAGCCGTAGCAGGAATACGAACATTACATCAGTTAGAGGATGCTTTAGCTGCTGCCAATGCAGTATCGCTTACTAATACCGAAATAAAGGCATTAGCGGCTACTTGGCAAGGTAATATTTACAAAGACCACAGGTAATATGTAAAAGGCATAAAAAAAGCCGACATCAAGTCGGCTTTTTATCTCTTACACAAATAGTGGATAATCGTCATCGTTGTAAACATCTTGATCTTCTTCCTGTTCATTCCATTCTGCTTCTGTAGCAAAACCATGAATTTTTATGAAGCCAAGTTGTACAAGCACAGCTGTTAAAAATTCAGTTATCATTTTCATCTCGTTGCAATTTTAGTGGTTACTCTTTGGCTATTATTTTTCTCTTATTTAATAACACTACAAATTTATTGTACAGCACGTTATTGTTGCAACTAATTAGTAAAACTTTAATACAAATTAGGATTATTTAATAATTATCTCATCATTTATTAATGCTAATATTATTTAGTAACTATGATTCTGTTTGTAGGTAATAAACCATTATTTTTACTCAAGATATTTTACCATAGTAATCTTATCTACAGGTATTGTTTCATTAAAAAAGTTTTTAATTGTACCACAGGTTTCAAAACCATATTTTTCGTACAATCGTAGCCCTTTATTATTACTAGCATATACCTCTAGCCAAACAATAGTAACGGGGGTATTTACCATAGCTTTTAAAGCACTTTGCATAATACAACTGCCTATGCCTTTATTTTGCCATGTTGTACCTATACCCATGCCCAATACAGCGGTATGAAATAGCTTTTCCCTTTGGTTACCTGTAATATCAATATTGCCAATTAACTGCCCATTGTACTCAGCAACTAGTAAAAGGCTGTTTTCTTCGGCGGTGTATTTGGCAATTAATTCCGCTTCTTGTGCTACTGTGTTCTTATATTCGTAGTCAAACAATGGTATTGTATTACAATCTTTTAAATACTTTTTTTTAAGCGCAAGCAATTTGGCTGCATCTGCTGTAATACCATTACGAACGGTTATGGTTTTACCTTCTTTAGTAGTATAAGTATCGTGTATTGGTTGCATGGAGAAATTATGGTTATGATATAATAAACGTGGCTATAGTCCCGAATTTAACAACATTATCTGGCTAATACCTCAAAACTAAAAAACATCGGGGAATAATACCGCAAACATTTTATTATATTTGTTGCTTTGTAAAGAAACCAAACTAAACAATATCTATGAAATTATTAGAAGGAAAAACGGCAATTATAACTGGCGCAAGCAGGGGTATAGGTCGTGGTATAGCCTATGTTTTTGCACAGCAGGGGGCTAATGTAGCATTTACATATAGCGCATCTGCCGAAGCAGCAAAAGCATTAGAGGATGAGTTAAACACTATGGGCGTAAAAGCCAAAGGTTACCAAAGTAATGCTGCTGATTTTAACGAGGCACAAAAACTTGTTGATGATGTGGTAGCCGATTTTGGTGCTTTGGATATACTAATAAATAATGCTGGCATTACTAAAGATAACTTATTAATGCGTATTTCTGAAGATGATTTTGATAAAGTTATAGAGGTAAACCTTAAATCGGTTTTTAACATGACCAAAGCTGTGCAGCGTACCATGTTAAAACAACGCCATGGCGCTATTATTAATATGAGCTCTGTGGTAGGAGTTAAAGGTAATGCTGGGCAAACCAACTATGCAGCGTCTAAAGCGGGTGTTATAGGCTTTACAAAATCAGTAGCTTTAGAGCTAGGCTCAAGAAACATTCGTTGTAATGCTATAGCTCCTGGTTTTATAGAAACTGAAATGACCGAAAAGCTTGGTGCTGATGTAATAAAAGGCTGGACCGAAAACATTCCGCTAAAAAGAGGAGGTACTCCAGAAGATGTTGCTAACGCTTGCGTATTTTTAGCATCAGACATGTCTGCTTACGTTACAGGACAAACCCTTAACGTAGATGGCGGAATGCTTACGTAATTTGAAATTTATTTTCCAGAAAACTATTTATACTGATATTAAAAATGACTACAACTACAGTTTTTTTACTTATAGTAGCTGCATTTGTAGCCTTAGCGTTATCGTTTTATCAGTACCTATTTAAAGCCAAAAAGAAAGGTAAGTTGCCTTTCTTTTTGGCTTTTTTACGTTTTGTTACCTACTTTGCTGTTTTTGTACTACTAATAAACCCAATTATAACCCGTAAGGATTACGAAACGGTAAAAACACCACTACCTATATTGGTAGATAACTCGTTATCCATACAAGCACTAGGGCAAGATACCCTTGCTACAACGTTGTACGAAAAGTTAACAACAAACACAGAATTAAAAGAGAAGTACGACGTACAGCTATTTACATTTGCCGATGGATTTGAATCAGGTAAAGTACCTGATTTTAAAGGAAATCAAACGCATATAGACCAAGCTGTACAAAACCTAAAACAATTGTACAGAAATAACAATTACCCTATAGTAATGCTTACCGATGGTAACCAAACACTAGGTAACGATTATGTGTACAGTTTTTCGGAAAGTACTGCTGTTTACCCATTAGTTTTGGGCGATACAACAGTATATACCGATTTAAAAATAAATCAGGTTAACGTAAACAAATACGCCTTACTAAAAAATAAATTCCCTGTAGAGGTTTTTGTGCAATATAGCGGTACAAAACCTGTAGATGCTGTTTTTAAAATTACGAAGGGTAACACCGTTTTGCACAAACAAAATGTATCTTTTTCCAACCAAAAAAGAGCTGAAGCAATTACTGTACTGCTCAACGCCGAAAGGGTAGGGGTACAAACCTACAAAGCTACCATAGTAGTTAACGAGCAGGAAAAAAACACTTATAACAACATTAAAAACTTTGCAGTAGAAGTTATCGATCAACGCTCGGAAGTAGCCATAGTATCAGCCATTACACATCCCGATCTTGGCGCATTAAAGCGTGCAATAACCAATAACAAACAACGTAATGTTACCATACTAAAACCTAACGAGGTAAAATCGTTACAGGACTATAATGTATTACTATTGTACCAACCTGATGGAAGTTTTAAAACGTTACTAGAGCAAAACAAAACCGCAGGTATTAACACGCTTACAATTACAGGGTTAAGTACCGATTTTAATCTGTTAAACCGTTACCAGGACGATATATTGTTTAAAATGACCTCGCAGCAAGAAGATTTTACGGCTGATTTTAATTCCTTGTTCAATTTATTTTCGTTAGACGATATAGGTTTTCAGCAGTTTCCACCTTTAGCACATCCTTTTGGTACCGTTACTGTAAAATCCAATACCGCTAGCTTATTAAATGCTCGTGTACGTAACATAGCTACCGATAACCCTCTGTTTACTTTTTCAGAAAAAGGAGCTTCGCGTAGTGCTTATCTGCTTGGCGAAAATATTTGGAAATGGCGTATAGAAAGCCATTTGCAAAAGAAATCGTTTGAAGATTTTGATGTTTTTATAGATAAAACCATACAATTTTTAGCCTCCAATTCAAAAAGAAAGTCATTAGTGGTTAACCATGAAAATTTCTATAACTCGGGAGAAGTTATTAATGTAACAGCTCAGTTTTTCAATAAAAACTATGAGTTTGACGAGAATGCAAGGCTTAATGTACAGTTAAAAAATAAAGCTACTAATACTACTAAAAATTACGATTTTTTAAAAGGTAATAACGAGTATAAATTAAACCTTGATGGGCTTGATGCTGGCAAATATGCCTTTACCGTTACCGAAAACAATACCAATACTACCTATAGTAGTGCTTTTGAAGTGCTTGATTTTGAAATTGAGAAGCAATTTGTAAATCCAGATTTAAGACGATTAAAACAAGTTGCCCATATCACTAACGGGTTAGTATATTATCCTGACCAAGTAACACAGCTAATAAGCTCCTTAATAGCAAATGAGAATTACAAGCCAGTACAGAAAGCGATAACACAAAAATCGCCCCTTATAGATTGGATTTGGCTTTTAGTTATACTTGCCGCAACACTTGCTTTAGAGTGGTTTATACGCAAGTATAATGGTTTATTGTAGTAGTAGTATTAAACTAAACTAACAGGTTCTAGTAATAAAACCTGATCTTTTAATCGCTCTATAAGCAAATTCATCATGCGTTTATTTAACTGAGAGGAGTTCTTAGTGTATTCGTTAAACTCGTCTATAGTAAACATTGCTATAATCATACCCTTTAAAGCATTTCTAAACTTAATATCTTTTTGTACTGCATTCTCTATAAATAGTAACTTTTTTTCAGTACTTAATTTATAAAAATCGTTTTTATGCTTGTTTATATAGTTTAGAAAAGAGGCAATGAATAAGTCGTTTTGAAATTTTAGTATAGGGCGTAGTGTTCTGTTTTGAAAAATTTCTTCCTCTAATGAGTTTTCATGAATTGTTCCAAGCGTTTCTCCTCGTAAATCAAGAATACCCTTATCTCTTACATCCATTTGTTTTTCTTTTAAAGGTAT
This sequence comes from Flavobacterium litorale, assembly GCF_019613795.1. Lineage (NCBI taxonomy): Bacteria > Pseudomonadati > Bacteroidota > Flavobacteriia > Flavobacteriales > Flavobacteriaceae > Flavobacterium > Flavobacterium litorale. The sequence goes on along the minus strand of NZ_CP080429.1, from coordinate 2,308,572 downwards.
AAAAAAACCTCTGCTTATGCAGAGGTTTTTAAAAATTTTATTAAGTAGTTATTCTTTACTTAAGAATAAATGTTACTCTTCGTACTACTTTACGAGCGTATTTAGAGCCACTTGCTGCTGCACTTGTATCTTCTCCGTTAGCAACAATATTTAATCTAGAACCATCTATGCCAGCGTCAACTAATATCTGCTTAACGTTTTCAGCTCTTCTGTTAGATAATGCTTGGTTATAGTCGCTATTACCAACTTCATCTGCATAACCAATTACATCAGCTGTTGCACTTGGATTATCGTTAAGGTACTTAATAAGGAAGTTAACACCACCTACAGATTCTTCGTTTGGAATATCTTTATTAAAGTCGAAGTATACATTTACGTAACCACCATTAATAAGCTCTTTAATGTATCCATCTCCGCTACCCGCTTTTCCGCCGTTAACAGCAATAGTTCCATTCTGTATTTCGTTCTTGATTTCGCTGTTTTTGTTCTCTATATACGATTCTAATTCGTCAGGAACACCGTTTTCGTTTCTATCAATACTTCTACCTTTAGTATCTACGGCTACACCAGTAATAGTATTTGGCTCAGAGTCAAGATAATCAGGGATACCATCTTTATCAGTATCATCCATCATAGTTTCCATTTCTCCAAGTCTACTCTCGATATCTTCAAGCTCATCAGATTTTTCATCAATGTACCAGTCAGCATGTTGTTCATGCTTACCTAGGTAAATAGATAAACCAAGTGTTGCATTGTACAAAGTACTATCAAACCCTTGGCGACCTTTTCGGTCATAATCTCTACCATCCCACGTTTTATGTTGCGAGAAGTTGTTTGTCATGGTAAAGTCAGCATTCAGGGCTATTCTGTTAGATATTTTGTACTGTAAGCCCATACCCATAATAATATTACCTAAGCGGTCAGCATCATCGTATAGGTCATTTGTCATTTGAGAAACACCAACACCCATGTGTGCTAGTAAACCAATTCTGTTAGTCCATGTTTCAAATTCTAAAACACGTGCAAGGTTAACGTAACCTTCTAGACCAACACCAATCACTTCAGTTTCAAATTCTCTGTCCGCTCTGTCGCCATCATCATTAAGGACGTCATAGCCTCCATGTATTTTCAAACCAAATTTGTTGTTAAACATGTACCTAAAACCTAAGTCGGCATGAAATAGGTTGCTTGCATTCATGTGGTACCCTTCTGTAAAAGGGTTGGCAGCTTTGTTTACCCCACCATTAATGTCGATAGACCACTTGTTAAAGCCGTTAGCGTCAGTATCCTGCGCTTTGACTCCTGTAGATCCAAGGCAAACTAATAGTAATGGGAGTACAATTTTCTTCATAATAATTGTTTAATTGTTATCGGTATTTGAATTTTGGAGTGATTGTTATAAATGTTTAAATCTTCTACGTGTTTAAATTTCGGCGTAAAAGTAATAATTTTAAATTATTTAATTACAAGTACAATGTATTATATTTATCATATAATCTGAACAAATGTATAATAATGTTTTCAATTACAAATCCTTTTAATCAAACTTTTTTATCTGAATATCAATATTTTACTGATAATCAAGCAATTTCTTACTGCGAAATCAGTAAGAAAACTTTTACTACATGGAGTGTGGCAACACTAGCCAATAGGCTCAAATTTATCAAAAATTTAATATACACTTTATCTAAACACAAAGATGATTTAGCAAAACAGTGTACTTTGGAGATGGGTAAGCCTATTAAACAGGCTGTTGCAGAGGTAGAAAAGTGTATTTCACTTTGTGAGTATTACATGGATAATGCTCCAGATTTTTTATCACGTAAAACTATAAAAACGGATGGGGCAGAAAGTTTTGTTACTTACGAGCCACTTGGTGTTATATTAGGTGTTATGCCTTGGAATTTTCCATACTGGCAAGTATTTCGTTTTGCCATACCCTCCATAATAGCTGGTAATACTGTTGTGGTAAAGCATGCATCCAACGTAGCTGGATGTGCTATACGTATAGAAGAACTATTTACTGAAGCTGGTTTTCCTGATGGCGTGTATAAAAATTTATTAATATCGGGCAAACAAGTAAATACTATTATCGATTTACCTTATGTAAAAGGTGTATCGTTAACGGGAAGTGAAAAAGCGGGCGCGGCAGTAGCTGCTAAAGCAGGTGAGAACATTAAAAAATCGTTGTTAGAGCTTGGAGGCAGCAACGCTTTTATAGTATTAAAAGATGCCGATATTGAAAAAGCTGTAGCAACTGCTGTTACTGCCCGAATGCAAAACACAGGACAAAGTTGTATTGCAGGCAAACGATTTTTGGTTCACAAATCGGTTTACGATACGTTTGTTGATAGGTTTAAAACGGAAGTACAAGATTTAAAATTGGGTAACCCAATGGATGAAGATGTTTATATTGGACCATTAGCTCGAATAGATTTAGCTAAAGAGGTAGAGGAACAAGTAGTAAAATCGGTAGAGATGGGGGCTAAAATAATAATAGGAGGCAAGCGGGACAATGCTTTTTATACCCCAACTATAATGACGAACATTACTACGGAGATGCCTGTATTTAAAGAAGAGGTTTTTGGGCCTGTAGCCCCAATAATTCCTTTTGATACGTTTGAAGAGGCTGTAGCCCTAAGTAATAACTCTGAATTTGGATTGGGTGTTACGGTATTTACCGAAGATATAGAAGGTATTAAGCAAAAACTTCATTTGTTTGAGGAAGGAGCGGTATTTATTAATGCTTTAGTAAAATCAGACCTTGCATTGCCATTTGGAGGCGTTAAAAAGTCGGGTTATGGCAGGGAACTTGCCGAAAATGGAATTAAAGAATTTGTAAACGTAAAAACAGTTTATATTAAATAAGTCTTTAAGTATAAAACAATACAAAAAACAAAAAACCGCTAAATAGCGGCTTTTTGTTTTTATACATTATATATGGCATTAATACAATGCAGGATATTCGTTTGGTTTTGCCTCATGCATAATTTCGTATACTTTTTCGTAAATATCTTCTGCCGAAGGTTTAGAGAAGTAATCGCCATCCGTACCATAAGCAGGGCGGTGTGCTTTTGCACTAAGTGCCTCTGGTTTACTATCCAAATGCTTGTAAGCATTTTGTACATCTACTATTTGTTGTAGGATGTATGCCGAAGCTCCTCCAGGCACATCTTCGTCAATTACCAGTAGTCTGTTCGTTTTTGCCACACTTTTTACTATATCGTGGTTACTATCAAAAGGTAGTAACGATTGTACATCTATAATTTCGGCATCTATACCAACCTCTAAAAGCTCTTTAGCCGCTTGCTCTACAAGGCGTAGGGTAGAGCCGTATGATACTAAAGTAATATCAGTACCTTCTTTAAGTGTTTCAACTACGCCTATAGGTGTTTTAAACTCACCCATATTTACAGGCATTTTTTCTTTAAGTCGGTATCCGTTTAAGCACTCTACTACCAAAGCAGGTTCGTCAGTCTCTAAAAGCGTGTTATAAAAACCAGCAGCTTTGGTCATGTTACGCGGTACAAGTACATGTACACCTCTAAGTGCATTAATAATCATGCCCATTGGCGAACCTGAATGCCATATACCCTCAAGCCTATGTCCGCGTGTACGTATAATTAAAGGTGCTTTTTGCCTACCTGCAGTACGGTACTGTAGTGTAGCCAAGTCATCGCTCATAATTTGTATAGCATACAATAAGTAATCCAAGTATTGTATCTCGGCAATAGGGCGCAATCCGCGCATTGCCATACCAATACCTTGCCCTAATATAGTAGCTTCGCGTATACCCGCATCGCAAACTCTAAAGTCGCCGTACTTTTCCTGCATGCCTTCAAGCCCTTGGTTTACATCGCCAATATTTCCGCAATCTTCACCAAAAACAAGTGCTTCGGGGTGCTTGCTAAAAATAGCATCAAAGTTATCACGCATTACAACACGTCCGTCAACTTCCTCATCACCATCGTTATATTTAGGCAGTACTTCGTTTACACTAAATACATTATTGTCAGATTCTGAAAATAAGTGTGAGCTAAATTTAGGCTGTATTTTTTCAGTATATTCTTTAATCCATTGTGCTATGGTAGCTCTACCGTCTTCTTTTGCTATAAGTCGGAGTACCTTGCGCGCTGTTACGAGTAATTCTTTTCGTATAGGCTCTTTAATTTCAGCAAGTTCGTTAGCGTGCTTGTGTATAAAAACTTTGTTAGCACTATTTTCTGCTACAGCATTAAGTGTTGCAACAAGTTCTTTCTGTTCTTGTTTTACAGGGGCAGTAAATGCTGCCCATGCTGCCTTTTTGCCTGCCTGTACTTCTTTTTTAGCTTCTTTTTCTATTGCCTCAGCTTCTTCCTTAGTTATAATGTTATTTTCTAACATCCACTTTTTCATCTGGGCAATACAATCGTATTCGCTCTCCCAAGCCAAACGCTCTGCATTTTTATAACGCTCGTGCGAGCCTGATGTGGAGTGCCCTTGCGGTTGTGTTAACTCGTAAACATGAATAAGTACAGGTACATGCTCCTTGCGTGCAATAGTAGCTGCTTTTTCGTATGCCGAAACTAACTCGGCGTAATCCCAACCTTTAACTTTAATTATTTCGTAACCTTTTGCGTTATCATCACGCTGAAAGCCTTTAAGTATTTCAGATATATTTTCTTTTGTAGTTTGGTGGCGTGCATGTACCGAGATACCATATTCATCGTCCCAAACACTTATAACCATAGGTACTTGTAGTACGCCTGCGGCATTAATGGTTTCGAAGAACAAGCCTTCGGAGGTACTGGCATTACCAATAGTACCCCAAGCAACTTCGTTACCATTTACAGAGAAGTTGGTATGGTTTTGTACACCTGCTACGTTTCGGTATATTTTAGAGGCTTGTGCCAAACCTAGCAAACGTGGCATTTGACCTGCTGTAGGTGATATATCGGCACTCGAATTTTTTTGTTCGGTTAAGTTTTTCCAATTTCCGTTTTCATCAAGACTGTGCGTTGCAAAGTGCCCGCCCATTTGCCTTCCTGCCGACATTGGGTCGTGCTCTAAATCGCTATGACCATAAAGTCCCGCAAAAAACTGTTGTACATTTAACTGACCTATTGCCATCATAAATGTTTGGTCGCGGTAGTACCCCGATCTAAAATCACCATTTTTAAAGGCTTTAGCCATGGCTAGTTGTGGTACTTCTTTACCATCGCCAAAAATACCAAACTTGGCTTTACCTGTAAGTACTTCCCTGCGCCCCAATAAACTACATTCTCTACTGGTTACGGCAATTTTGTAATCGTTAAGCACTTGGGCTTTAAAATCGTCAAAAGAAAGTGATTTTTTTGTTTCTGTCTCTGTCATAAAAAAACGGATTGTATGTTTACAAATTTAAATAAAAGAATTAAATATTTGTAACGCAGCCGTGAAAAATGATTTCATTTTTGACAATAAACCGTCTTTTTTATGCAATTTTGATATATAATATGTAATAAAACCCTCTTAAAAATATACATATTCTATTTTTTTTGAGTTATTTATGGCTAACCTAATTAATTACCTAGAGCCATTTACGTGTAAATAGGCTTATAAGAGTTTTAGGGTCTATGGTTACCACAAAACGTATTTTTTGGTCGTAATTGCCATTTTCAAGTTCAAAACCGTTGCTAGAGTATACGGGAAAGTAAAGCTCAAAATAATCGGGGAGTAAATTAAGGCGGATTCCGCTATCGTAAACAAACTGTGTACTTTGGTACTGGTTTTTAAATAATCCTACATCGCCATAAACTTCTACCCAATTCCAAATGTTAAAGCTACCGTTTAGGGTAGTCATCCATTGGTTGGCATATCGGGTTTCGAATATTGATTTAAAACCACCTTCTGCCATTACGAATTGTTGACTGAATAATCCGCTATCTTCGGAACGTCCGTAAAAATTATAATCGAACATATAATCGGTAGGGCGATCCAGCCCAAAACTAAAAAACTCAGAGTTGGTACTACGATACATAAATGCACCTGCAAAAAAGCGTAAGTTTATCTGTCGATTATCGTTAAATAGACGCCTGTAATCAATTTCTCCAGATATTTTACCGAACGATTTTGATATTTGTAAATCGGTATTAAGGTTATATACCTTTTTAATCTCCATTTCAAATTTTCTGTATCGTATATCAAATACCGAATAGTTTTCACTTTGTTCGTCGGTAGCTATGTAGTTTGTTCTCTCCCTGTCTACAATTACCTGCCGTACCATAATGGACTGCTTTTTATTCTTTCTAAAATCATCTTCACGTATTCTAAACTGTATGCCTGGTACAAACTTTACATAGCGTGCATTGGGTGCGTAATGGAATGTTGAGCCACTTAAAAAGTAGCGTATGTTATACAGGTTATCGTTTCTTTTATAATCGTTGTAGATGATGGATGCCGAACCTATGAGTTTGCCTGTTTTCATGGAGTAGGTAGGCTCTACATCAAAAATAATAGGTTTTTGGAGTAGTGATTTATTATGAAAGCGAAGCCCTGGCGAAAATCCGTCGTATATATTAAAGTTAAAGCTAGGAACGTAAAATACTTGGTTGTATTTGGGATTTTCTATATCCTGAAAAAAAGTGAATTTAAATGGTTTTTGGTTCGGAAACCAATTGTTTAGGTTTTTCCAGTTGTTTCGTACATTAAATTCAGGTACTTCGTTATTATAGTTAAGTGCAAGGCGGTCGGCGTTGTACGATGCTACAGTTAATGTAGTATCTACAGTTACATTTTCTACCCATTGTTTAAAAACAACACTATCGTTTTTTATGCCGTATAAGGGTATTGGTACATTGGTACCCGTTCGGTTTTTTATTTTAATTCGTAACGAGTCGTTTTTTATTTTTACACGCCCAAATTTATAATCTATGGCATCACGAGTACCTACTACAGTGGTAAAAAACCAGTCGATATTTTTATCGGTTTTATTTTTTAGTAGTTTTTCAAAGTCTTCTCCATCGGTTTGCTGTTTTGTGTTAAGGATGCAGAATTCTTTAATGGCTTGTGGTACAATACTATTACCAAGGTAATTGTCCAGATAGGCAATACTTAGCCCTGCGCGGTATTTTCCTGCTATTTGTTCGTTAAATTTTATGAGTCTGTCTTTAGAATAACCAATGGGTTGATCCAGATTGCTACGCGCCATGAGTAGGTACAAGTAACTGTATTTATCGTTATAATCGAGTTGAAAAAGATTATGCCCTTTTAATATGCCCCAATCCGATAGTTTACCCATCATTTTTTTGTCATGGTCAAACTCCTTAACATATTCCATCATTACATACATCTGTATGGCATCGTATATCCAAGCATCCTTACGCGGGTCGAGCTTTAATGTGTTTTTTAGGTTGGCATACAAGTATGTTTTCAAGAAACGCATTTCGAAAATAAAAGTATCAGGAAACGGGCTCAAGAAGGAGGGAAGCTGATTGAGTCCGTACACGGGGTTACGATTGTAATCCGTTTGTGTAACCATTATTTTTCCGTTGGGATAACGCCCTAGTTTTTCGGCTACAAAGTTGGCAATATTATCTATTAATAATGTTTTCTGGATATCGGAAACCCTATCATCTTCAAGGTTGGTACTTATTTCTGCAACAGCATTACGATATACCTGAAAACTGTTCTTTTTCTCTAATATCAGATTGAAGTTATTAAACTGTTTCCCGATAAGGAAGTACTCTATAGTCGTGCCTTTGTCTATTTTATTACCTACATAAAGGTCTGATGTTACGCTTACATCGCGTGGTACAGTAAGCGTTAACTCATAATCGCTTATACCATTGGCTATGTCATCAACATTTTGGTTGCTGTACCGTATAAACTCACCATTCTCTAAACGGGCAGGTGACAAATACCAGTCTTTGAGTATAAAACTATCATCATTGGTATAACCAAATTCGGTAAACTTAGCACTTGGTATTTTTACAGCGTACCGTATGTAAAAACTAAATTTACTGTTAGGGTATATAGGGTTTTTTAGCTGTACCTGTACAATATCAGGATGATTATCAGGTCGTTCCCAGTTTAAAACTCTATTGTTTTGGTCTATTACAGAAACGATAGTAGTGCTGCCGCGTTCTTCTTTTTTGGATAGATGATAGGCTCTAACAAATTCGTCAGAAAAGCGTTGTGCTAGTGGTGTATTTTTACCCGAATACGCATTGTTCCAATCGTTAAGTACAAAACTATTAAGTGTATCTTTTGATTGGTTATGAAAAGTAATTTCTTGCCTTACCTTTAATATTTTTGCATCATAGTCTACATCCACAAACAACTTGTTACGATGTTGTGCTTGCGTACTGATTGAAAAAATCAGGAATAGGAGTAAAAATGAATTCAATAATTTCAATGCAATTTGTAGTAAAATCTGATAGTTGTAATAATAACTGAATAGGACAATATTTATACCCACTCGTTATTATAAAGATACAATTTCAACCTTTAGGTTGCCTATACAGTATGTTAAAGCTACCCTTGAAGACAGCTTTTGTTTAGAAGTTAGGACTAAGGTTGTATTTTTTGTAAAAACTATCTATTACATCTAGTACCTCGTCCTCTGTATCTACAATTTTAATTAGTTTAAGATCGTTTGGACTTGCGTTTTCGTACTTATTAATAACCGTTTGCTCAATCCAGTCCATCAAGCCTGTCCAAAACTCACGACCTACTAATATTATAGGAAACTTTGCTATTTTTTTAGTTTGTATTAGGGTAATGGCTTCAAAAAGCTCATCCAGAGTACCAAAACCACCAGGCATAACCACAAACCCCTGCGAATATTTTACAAACATTACTTTACGTACAAAAAAGTAATCGAAGTTTAGGTTTTTGTCCCTATCAATATAAGGATTGTAATGCTGCTCAAAAGGTAGCTCTATATTTAACCCTATGGATGGACCGCCACCATGGTGCGCTCCTTTATTACCCGCCTCCATAATACCAGGACCACCACCTGTAATTACGCCATAGCCTGCTTTTGCAATTTTTTCGGCAATTTTTTCAGCTAGTAGGTAGTATTTGTCGTCTGGCTTGGTACGTGCCGAACCAAATATTGAAACACTGGGCCCTATACGCGCCATGCTCTCGAAACCATTTACAAATTCGGACATTATTTTAAATATAGCCCAAGAGTCATTACTCCTTATCTCATTCCAGCTTTTCTGTTTTAAACGCGCTTTAATACGCTCATCTTCATTTTTATATTCTTCTTGTGACATACTGTGTTTTACAATTAAATTAGCGTGCTAAAATAGCTCTTTTTTAAGAAATTGTGCGGTATAACTTTTTTTGTTTTTGGCTACTTCCTCAGGTGTACCTTTAGCCACAAGTTGTCCGCCACCTTTACCGCCTTCGTAACCAATATCAATAATATAATCGGCTAGTTTAATAACATCCATATTATGCTCTATAATTAGTACCGTATTCCCTTTGTTGACCAGTTTATTAATTACCTCCATTAGTACACGTATATCCTCAAAATGAAGCCCTGTAGTAGGCTCGTCTAAAATATAAAAGGTATTGCCTGTATCGCGTTTAGAGAGTTCTGAGGCTAACTTTATACGCTGTGCCTCGCCACCCGATAGGGTTGTGCTTTGCTGCCCAAGTGTTATATACCCTAAGCCTACATCTTGTATGGTTTTTATTTTACGATAGATTTTAGGGATATTTTCAAAGAATACTACCGCTTCGTTAACCGTCATTTTTAATACATCGGATATTGATTTTCCTTTGTATCGGATTTCTAATGTTTCACGATTAAAACGCTTGCCTTGACAGGTTTCGCACTCTACATAAACATCGGGTAAAAAATTCATTTCTATAACCCGTAATCCTGAGCCTTCACACGTTTCGCAACGTCCGCCTTTTACATTAAAGCTAAACCTACCTGGTTTGTAGCCCCGTATCATGGCTTCGGGTGTTTGGGTAAATAGTCTGCGTATTTCGCTAAAAACATCGGTATACGTAGCAGGGTTAGAGCGGGGGGTACGCCCAATTGGCGACTGGTCGATATCGATAACTTTATCAATATGTTCCAGCCCTTCTATTTTTTTGTAAGGTTGTGGTTTTTTTACGCCATTAAAAAAGTGAGCGTTAAGTATTGGGTACAGGGTTTCGTTTATTAAGGTACTTTTACCACTGCCCGATACGCCTGTAACGCATATTAGCTTGCCCAGTGGTAGCTCCACGCTAACATTTTTTAAGTTATTGCCTTTAGCCCCTGTAAGTTTTAACGATTTTCCGTTGCCTTCGCGTCGTTTTTTGGGGACTGCTATCGTTTTTTCGCCATTAAGGTACGATGCTGTTAAGGTATGCTCTTTCAGTAATTCAGCAGGAGTGCCTTTACTTACAATTTTACCGCCAAAACGCCCCGCAGCAGGACCAATATCAATAACATAATCGGCACGCTCAATCATATCCTTGTCGTGCTCTACCACAATAACCGAGTTGCCTATATCGCGCAATTGCTCTAACGAGTGGATTAGTTTTTCGTTATCGCGCTGGTGTAGTCCAATACTAGGTTCGTCTAATATATACAGTACACCTACTAATTGCGAGCCTATTTGTGTAGCCAACCTAATACGCTGTGCTTCACCACCCGATAACGATTTCGAACTCCTATCTAACGCTAAGTAAGTAAGCCCAACATCTACTAAAAAGCTAAGGCGTGCTTTAATCTCTTTTATAATTTCGTGGGCAATGGCTTTTTGTTTTTCGGATAGTTTGCTTTCTAGGTTTTCAAACCAATCGGCAAGGTCGGCTATATCCATATTTGCCAATTCGGCAATATTAAGCCCGTTTACTTTAAAGTATAACGATTCTTTTTTAAGTCGTGTACCCTCGCAGGTGGGGCATTTAACCTCGTCCATAAACTCTTTTGCCCAGCGTTTTATGGAAGCCGAACCACTTTCGTCATATTGATTTTTTATGAAACTAGAGATACCCTCAAAATCAATTTTGTATTCGCGATTAACACCCAGTGTTTTGGATGATACCGTGAATTTTTCCTTACCCCCGTTTAATATCATATCCATTGCCTCGGCAGGAATATCTTCAACTTTGTCCGTTAGCTTAAAGTTAAACTTCTCGCCAATAGCCTCTATTTGCTTAAATATCCATGAGCTTTTATATTCGCCTAATGGTGCAAAGCCCCCTTTTTTAATGGTTAGTTTGGGGTTGGGTATTATTTTATTGAGGTTAATTTCGTTTACCTTGCCCAGTCCGTTGCAATTATCGCAAGCCCCTTTTGGCGAGTTAAACGAAAAATTGTTTGGCTCAGGGTTAGGGTAGGAGATGCCTGATGTTGGACACATCAGGTTACGGCTGTAATAGCGTACATTACCACTTTCCTGCTCTATAACCATTAAAACATCATCACCATGGTACATGGCGGTGTTGATACTTTCGGTAGTTCGTTTATCCGTATCATCAGTAGTATCTACTGCTAGCCTATCTATAACCGTTTCAATATCGTGTGTTTTATAACGGTCAACCTTCATTCCGCTTTCAATATCGCGTATTTCGCCATCAATACGTACTTTAAGAAAACCTTGTTTGGATATTTGTTCGAATAATTCGCGGTAATGCCCTTTTCGGGAACGAATAATGGGCGCTAGTATGGTAATGCGCTTGCCGTTGAATTTTTCTACAATTAAATTTTTAATCTGTTCATCACTATAACTAACCATTTTTTCGCCCGTTTCGTAACTGTAGGCATCAGCAGCACGGGCATAAAGTAGTCGTAAAAAGTCGTAAATTTCAGTGATAGTTCCTACGGTAGAACGCGGGCTTTTACTGGTAGTTTTTTGCTCTATGGCAATAACAGGCGATAATCCGTCTATTTTATCAACATCAGGGCGTTCCAATCCACCTAAAAACTGACGTGCGTATGCCGAGAATGTTTCTATATAACGGCGTTGCCCTTCGGCATAAATAGTATCAAAGGCAAGTGAGGATTTACCCGAACCCGAAAGTCCTGTAATTACCACTAATTTCTCGCGGGGTATGGTAACATCTATATTTTTAAGGTTGTGAGCGCGTGCGCCTAATACCTCTATAACATCTGTAGTATCTAGCATAGTAATTTTTGTGCAAAACGCAAAGGTACTGATTTTTAAGTACATTTTTGGGCTAAGCAAATCGCAATTAATTGTTAAAGAAATGATTATTGTAATTAAGTGTATTAATTATATTTGTGCATAAGACTAAACTAATTCGATTATGATTAAAGATAAAGAGAATTTTAAAATATGGATGGTAAGAGCTGGTAGAGATAGCTATCTTTTAAATGAGTTTCTTGACAATGATATCGTTGCTATAGGATGGAATGATATAGGTGAGATAAAGAAAGGAACATCCAATGAAGCATTGAAGAAGTTATTAAAAAGTTCATATCCAGATGATTCTAATGGAAGATTAGGTCAAAGCACAGGTCAAATTTGGCGTTTGTTTAAAGAGTTTAAAATTGGAGATAAAGTTATAACTTATGATTCAGATGCCCGTGAATATTATATCGGTGAAATCAAGTCAGGTTATAAGTACAGCGACGAATATACTTATAAACATTACAGAGAAGTTGAATGGTATGATGGTTCTATAGAAAGAGATTATTTAAAAGTCAATTCTAAAAATACTTTGGGATCTATTCTAACAATTTTTGAAGTACCAAAAACTATTTGGATAGAATTGAAAGAAGCTCATCCTGGATATATGTCACAAGAGGAGATTGAAGGGCATGAAGAAGCGATGAAGCTATTTGAGGCTCAAGAATTGGAGCAATTAAAGCAAGATGCGATATTTAGGTCGCTAGAGTTTATTAAAGATATAATATCTAGTCTTGATTGGAATGAGTTAGAAGAATTGTGTGCAGGATTAATGAGAGGTATGGGGTATAAAACTAGAATGACCAAAAGAGGAGGTGGAGATTTGGGTAGTGATATTATGGCTTCTCCAGATGGATTACTTATGGTAGAACCAATTATAAAGATAGAAGTAAAACATAAAATTAACAGTAAAGATAAAACCTCAGCTCCCGATTTGAGAAATTTTATCGGTGGGTTAAGAACTTCTGTAAAAGGTATCTATATTTCATCCACAGGATTTACGAAAGAAGCGTATTATGAAGCAGAGCGTGCTAATTTTCAAATTACACTTATAGATTTAGATTTATTAGTAGAATTGATTATAGAATACTATGAAAACTTAGACTCAGAAGTCAAAGCATTAGTTCCATTAAGAAAAATATATTGGCCAGTATAGGTACTAAATAATCTGTTGTTGATTTATAACGATAGCAGACTAACTTTATATGTATTTTAACGAGAGTTAAGGGTTTTACCTTTTATTTTTGTTAAAAACAAACTATTATGGCATACAATGAAAACGACAAAGTAGAATGGAACTGGGGTAACGGTACGGGTACTGGAAAAGTTAAAAAAGTATACACCCAAAAAGTTACAAAAACTATTAAAGGTAGCGAAGTAACCCGCAATGCTAGCAAAGACGACCCTGCTTACCTTATTGAGCAAGAAGACGGCGATGAAGTATTAAAGGGGCACGACGAATTAAAAAAGAAATAGTACCTTACTGTGATATAATAGGTATATAAAAAACAAAGCCTTGTAGTTAACTACAAGGCTTTGTTTTTTGCGGAGGAAGAGGGATTCGAACCCCCGGACCTGTTACAGTCAATAGTTTTCAAGACTACCGCAATCGACCACTCTGCCATTCCTCCAATACGTTTGCAATCATTTGCTGATTGCGGTTGCAAATATAACAACCTTTTATTGTTTTCCAAACACATTTTTTTAAAAAATGTGAAATAGTTAGGGTGTGTTTTTTAACCCTTTCATTAACTGTAATTTAATAAAAAAATAAATTTTTAAAAAGTTACATATTCAGTTATTTCTAGTCCGTAACCTATCATTCCCACACGTTTTGTTTCTCCAGAGTTGGTTACCAATCGTATTTTAGAGATATCAATATCGTGTAATATTTGTGCACCAATACCAAAGTCCTTAGCATCCATTTTAATTTGTGGGGCTTCGCTAACCCCTTTTGTTTGCAATACTTTTAGCTCTTTTAAGCGTGTTAGTAACTCGGTGGGGCGTATTTCTTGGTTTATAAATAGTACGGCTGCTTTATCTTCTTTGTTAATTCGGTTAAAAATCTTTTCCAGTTTACTGTCAGCATTTTTAGTAAGTGTACCCAATATGTCGTTATTTACCTGTGTGGCATTAATACGGGTAAGTATAGGCTCTCCAATATTCCAGCTTCCTTTGGTTAGGGCAATGTGTACTTGTTTATTAGTTGTTTGTTCATAAGCTCTCAAACGAAACGTACCAAAGCGTGTATTAATCTCAAAATCTTCTACTTTATGTATTAGCCTATCGTGCTGCATTCTGTAAGCAACCAAGTCTTCTATAGATACTAATTTTAAGTCAAACTTCTTTGCTACCTCATATAGTTCGGGTAGTCGAGCCATTGTACCATTATCGTTCATTATTTCGCAAATAACACCTGCAGGCTGGAATCCTGCAAGCCTTGCAAAGTCAATAGCGGCCTCTGTATGCCCTGTTCTACGTAGTACACCGCCTTCTTTAGCTATTAGCGGAAATATATGCCCAGGGCGCCCTAACTCGTAAGCTTTTGTTTTAGTATCTACAAGGGCTTCTACTGTTTTTGCTCTGTCCTGTGCCGATATACCTGTTGTTACACCTTTTCCTCTAAGATCTACCGATACGGTAAATGCCGTTTGCATGGCATCGGTATTGTTGTTTACCATAACGTGTAGCTCAAGTTCTTTGCAGCGTTTTTCGGTAAGTGGTGTGCATATAAGCCCTTTACCATGCGTAGCCATAAAGTTTATCATTTCGGGTGTTACTTTATCAGCGGCAGCCAAAAAATCGCCTTCATTTTCACGGTCTTCGTCATCTACTACAATAATTACTTTTCCGTTTCGTATGTCTTCAATAGCTTCTTCTATTGTATTTAGTTGTATTTCGCTTTGTTGTGTAGTTAGCATTATTTCGCTTCTTTAGATTTTGCTTTGAATAGTTTTTGTGCTAATTTTTGTAATGGCAATAAAACATTATCCATGTTAATTAGTCCAATATCATTAGTTGCTCTATACGTTAGTAATATAGCCAGTGGGCTTAGTACGAAGGATGACATCCATGCGCCTAAAAATGGAGGTATACCATTTTCTTGTGCTAGTTTTTTACCAAACGTGTTTATAAAGTGGAAAATTATAAATATTAGTATTGCAAATACAATGGGTAGTCCAAGTCCACCCTTGCGTATAATAGCTCCTAGCGGTGCTCCTATAAAAAACATTAATATGCAGGCGAAGCCAATTACAAATTTCTCGTATAATGAGTGCCAGTGACTATTAATACTTTTTATTTTTTCGCGTACTTGATTTTGCCCTGAACTAATTACAAATTTTGAACTGTTTAGGCTGTTACTGGCAATTTCCAAGAGTCTGTTTTTATCTTCGTTGGTATCAAAAAGTGCTAGTAGTTTATCGGGTACGCTATCCCTTTCCGCTAATGTATTGGCTACCTCTGTAGTATCAACAATTTTTTTGTCCAGAATTGGATTTATAATTTTTGGTTTGGATAAGGTAAGGTTTATCCTGTTTGTAATATTATCGGTAATACTTTGTCGTTCCTTACTGTAGTTGGACTCTAAAGAATCTATTGTATACACTAATTCCTTAAGGTTAAGCATAGTATTTGTATGCGCTATTTGCTCCTTATCCATGTCGTTATTATTTAACATAGTAAGGTCAATATTCATTACTTGCTTTGAGAAACTACTTTTTGCAAAGGGTACTTTTTTGCGCTCGGCAGGTTTTTTTGTAGTAATCTCTTCGTAATAATAACCATCAAAAAGTTCAAGTTGTAGTAGGTTATCGTTTTCGCTACTGCGTAATAATCCTGTTTTAGAGCGTATTACTGTAGTGTTTGTAGCACCAGGCAGGCGTTTGTGTATGGTTACGCCTTCGAGTTTCTCTCCATTTTCGCCCGATTTTTTGTCTACCTTAATATTAAAGTTCCCTATTGCATTAAATTGTCCTTGTACAATTGCCATTGCAGGCTTACGTTGTACTATGTTTTTACGAAGATTGATAAACTTGTAGTGAGCACGTGGTATAACGTTATTTGCAAAAAAGAAAGCTACAATACTTAATGCGAAAATAAATACGGTAAGTGACCTCATGGCTCTTTTTAACGATATTCCAGAGGATTTCATAGCAGCAAACTCGTAATTTTCGGCAAAATTACCAAAAGTCATTATCGAGGCTAATAAAATTGAGAGTGGAAGTACTAGCGGTACAATATTGGGAGAATAAAAAAGCAGAAATTTTACTACTAGCCAAGCATCAAGATCTTTACCTGCAAGTTCGGCAATAAAGAGCCATATACCTTGTAAAATAAAGATAAAGAACAGGATAACAAATACAGTTGCAAATGTTTTAAGAAACGAAGTTAGGATGTAACGGTCTAATATTTTCACCAGAAACTTAGTCTAATCTGTTGATGTAGTAGTTAGGATATTTACTTTCTGTAAAGGTAAAGTGATTTTTTGACAAAGGTTGGTTCGTTTTAAAAGAATTTATTGTAAACGTTGTTTTAGTGCCGTCTTTGTCTATTTTCAACAGGTTATAAATATGCTTAGTCTGTAAATCAATACCAATAAGTACTTCTTTAGTACCATTATTTTTATCTAAAGGCTTCAGTTTTATGTACTGTATTTTTCTTCCCTTAATGTTTTGGCTAATATCCCATATGTACTTATAACCTACATTAAAAAACGAGAACATTTTTGCAGGTGTAAGTTCGTCACTATTCTGATCGTCAAACGTAGATATTGATATTTCCTCATCTTCGGGTACAATATTATATACTTTACTACCATCGTAAATACGGGTAATACCCATAATATTAAGTACATATTGGTCGCCTTTTAAAGCTACATTGCCTTTACTTTCTTGGTACAGGTTTGTATCGGGGTTTGCCACAGTATATTTAAAATCGAGTACGATGTTATCGTAACTTCTTATTTTAAGTGAAACTTGGTCGAGTAAGTTTTTAGCTTTTTCCGAGTTTTGTGCTGTACTCGAAAAAGAAAATGTAAGCATTACCATTAGCAAGCATACACTTTTTTGTATGTTAAACATCATTTTCTTCATTTTTAAAAAATAGTTCCAGAGCTGCCATATCGGGTATTAGTACGCCTCGTGCTTTACTTCCTTCAAATGGTCCTACAATACCTGCTGCTTCTAGTTGATCTATAAGCCTACCTGCACGGTTGTATCCTAATTTTAGCTTACGTTGCAGTAATGATGCCGAGCCTTGTTGTGCGGTTACAATAACTTCGGCAGCTTCTCTAAACATCGCATCTCTTTCGGAAATATCATTATCAAGATTAGTGCCACTTTCTTCGCCTACGTACTCTGGTAGCAAGTAAGCATCGGGGTAGGCTTTTTGCGACCCGATAAACTCTGTTATTTTTTCAACTTCTGGGGTATCTACAAAAGCACATTGTACCCTTGTAATATCGTTACCCTGTGTATAAAGCAAATCACCACGACCAATAAGCTGGTCGGCTCCTTGGCTATCTAAAATGGTTCTCGAATCAATTTTCGATGTTACTCTAAAGGCAATCCTAGCAGGGAAGTTGGCTTTAATAATACCTGTAATTACGTTAACCGATGGGCGTTGTGTTGCAATAATTAAATGAATGCCTATGGCACGTGCAAGCTGTGCCAGCCTTGCAATAGGGGTTTCTACCTCTTTACCTGCCGTCATAATAAGGTCGGCAAATTCATCTACTACCAATACTACATAAGGTAAAAAACGGTGTCCGTTTTCGGGGTTTAGCTTACGCTTTCTAAACTTATCGTTATACTCCTTAATGTTACGCACCATTGCATCTTTTAACAGGTTGTAACGGTCGTCCATTTCAATACATAACGAGTTTAAGGTGTGAATTACTTTAGTGTTATCGGTAATAATAGCATCGCCATCATCGGGTAATTTTGCTAAATAATGGCGTTCTATTTTATTAAATAGTGTAAGTTCTACTTTTTTAGGGTCTACTAATACAAATTTAACTTCGGCAGGGTGTTTTTTGTAGAGTAATGAGGTAAGTACTGCATTTAACCCTACCGATTTACCCTGACCTGTTGCACCCGCCATAAGTAGGTGTGGCATTTTGGCTAAATCGACCACAAAGGTTTCGTTAGATATGGTTTTACCTAAGGCAACGGGTAATTCCATTTCTGCATTTTGGAATTTAGGCGATGCAATAACACTCTTCATGGAAACCATAGTAGGTTTCTTGTTCGGTACTTCTATACCAATTGTACCTTTACCAGGTATAGGTGCTATAATACGAATACCTAATGCCGATAACGAAAGTGCAATATCGTCTTCTAAGTTTTTAATTTTAGAGATGCGTATTCCTGCTTCGGGTATAATCTCATAAAGTGTTACTGTAGGGCCTACCGTGGCTTTAATTTGAGCAATATCAATTTTATAATTGCGCAGTGTTTCTACAATACGGTTTTTATTTTCCTCTAATTCTTCTTGATTAATAGTAATACCACCCGAAGAATAATCTTTTAATAGCTCTATGGATGGGAATTGATAATTAGAGAGGTCTAGAGTAGGGTCGAACTCCCCAAAATCTTCTACTAATTTATCCGATAGGTTTTCTGATACAACTTCTTCTTCTGCCAATTGTTCAATTACAAAACTTTCTTTCGCAGGGGCTTCAGTTTCCTCTACAGAAGGTTCTGTTTTTAATTTAATTTCCGAAGCGTTGGTTATTGTTGGTTTTAAATCATCGGTATTAATTTCAAATTGCGATGGTTTTACGCTTAATGTAATATTATCCAGTTCGTGCTCAGATTCGTCCTTTTTAGGTTCAAAGGCATCATCCATTACCAATTCAGGTACCTCTTCTGCAACTGCAGTAGGAGCGGACTGTGTTTCTGTTGTGGTGGTGTCGGGTGTAGTATTTTCTTTTTCAGCTTCTTCTTTCGCTTCGCGCTTTTTCTCTAAAAACGATTTTATAGCATCGGGCGATACTTTTATGCGCAGTAGTAAAAATACACAAAGCCCGAATATAAGTACGAGCATGGTACCTGTTTTACCCAAATAGTCTTGCATAAAAAGGTTTACCTCAAAACCAATAACACCGCCAAGCTCGGGTAAGTATTGGTTAAAGAACCCAAAAAGTACCGATACAATTATAGTAAGGTATAAATCCCAAAAAAGTGTTTTTTTAAGTTTGGATGCAGGTAAATCTAACACCAAATAAGCTCCTAGTAAGCAAAAGAAGCGTATGAGTATAAACGATGCTACACCAAAACCATGGTATAAAAACAAATTGGCAAGGTAAGCACCAAACTTGCCTAGCCAGTTGTGTACTGTTTCGTTACGATTAATAAGTTCGTTAACTTCACTCTGGTCGTAATTACCATACAGAAAATAAGATACAAACGAAAGGAGTAGGGCTATAGCAAACAGAAAAGAAAATACGCCTAGCAATACTTTGTTACTACGCGATAGTACTAATTTTCTTTTTTTAGGTGCTGGTTTAGCCGTTTTATTTGTTGTAGCTTTTTTGGTTTTTGCCATTTAGAGAACTTTCTTTAACTGTAAAAATATCAATTTAGTTGAATAATAGGAAAACCTTGGGGTAATAAATAATACTACCTACAGCCAATGCGGTAAGTGCTGCAAAAAATACAGCACCCGCAGCAATATCTTTTATAAAACCAATGCGTTCGTGGTATTGCGGGTGAATAAAGTCGGCAATTTTTTCAATGGCTGTATTTACACCTTCTATACCTAGTACTAATCCTATGGCTAGGGTTTGAATAAGCCACTCTGTAGCAGATATGTTAAAGATAAAGCCTGCTAGGGTTACCAGTATGGCTATGGTAAATTGTACCATAATACTATGCTCTGTAGTAACCAATTTATAGGCACCTTTAAAAGCATATACAACGCTTTTAAGCCTACCTTTTACAAACCTTTTATCTTTCATTACTCTAATTTATAGTGCAGCAAGTGCACTCTCGTAGTCAGGTTCATCCTTTATATCGGCAACCTGCTCCGTATATACTATATCTCCTACTTCATTAACTACAATTACAACTCTAGAGTGTAAACCTTCCAGCGATCCGTTAGTAACCGTAAGCCCATAATCGTTACCAAAACTACCATCCCTAAAATCAGATAGAGAAATAACACTCTCTAAACCTTCGGCACCGCAAAAACGATTTTGTGCAAAAGGTAAATCGCGCGATATGCACAATACTTTAGTATTATCTAATGCCGATGCTTTCTCGTTAAATTTTCGTACTGATGCAGCACATGTACCTGTATCTACACTTGGGAATATGTTTAGTACCAATTTATGCCCTTTAAAATCGGTAAGGGATGCTGTGCTAAGGTCTGTCTTTACAAGATTAAAATCAGGTGCTTTAGTGCCTTTTTCAGGTAAGTTGCCTAATGTTTTTACAGGGTTTCCGCCTAAGGTTATATCTGCCATTTGCTATATATTTTAAGTAAGCAAAAGTACAAATTATATTGCATGCAATTTTGGTATAGCTGTACTTTTATATTACAGGGCTGTTTGGTATTATTTATTAGTACAATAATAAAAAAAGGTGCTTCCGTTACCGAAAGCACCTTTTAGCTCAATTATTAAAATTCTAATTCTTATCTATTGCGCCAAGAACGCGCTGCATAAAAGTATTAACCGCATCCTTTTTGCTCATACCATCTTTCATCATCTTGTTAACCTCAAGCGCGCCGTACATATTCGATATTAATTCGCCAATAACATCTAGTTCTTCATCTTTTAACAAAGATACTTCGGTTAACGCCTCTAGCACCTCAATCGTTTCTACTACGTAGTCCTGATCGTTTTCTGCTATAAAATCAGTTAAATGCTTAATTACTGGTAACTTCATCAACTAAATTGCTTAAAATTTCAAGTTTGTTGGTTTGTACTTGGTTAACCAAGTTGCCGTTTTTAAAGGCAGCAAACGTAGGTAGGTTATCTACCTTAGCCAATTTTCGAGATTCTGGAAAGTTCTCAGCATCAGCTATAACAAATGTTACATTCTCATGTGCTGCTGCCATTTTTTTAAATTTAGGCTTCATTATCCTACAGTTACCGCACCATCCAGCAGAGTATTGTACTACTACTGTATCTTCTTGGTTAACAATTTCTGAAAGATTATCTTTTTCAAGTTCCTGTAACATAGTGGTAATTTTTAAAGTTATTAGTTACTGCTTAGGTACGAAGCAACACCTTTTCTGTCGGCAGTCATAGCTTCTTTACCTTCTTCCCAGTTTGCTGGGCAAACCTCACCTTTTTCCTGTACGTGCGTATAGGCATCAATAAGGCGTAGGTACTCGTTTACGTTTCTACCTAATGGCATATCGTTTACACTTTCGTGGAATATTTTACCTGTTTCGTCTATTAAATACGTAGCACGGTACGTAACATTAGAACCAGAGATGATAACAGAGTCGTTATCCTCATCGTAGCTTGACGATTCGATATCTAAAATACCTAAAATGTTCGATAGGTTTCTGGTCGTATCAGCAAGTATTGGGTACGTAACGCCCTCTATACCGCCATTATCTTTAGCAGTGTTTAACCATGCAAAGTGTACCTCGTTGGTATCGCAAGAGGCACCAATTACCATAGTGTTTCTTTTTTCGAACTCACCTAAAGCTTCTTGAAAGGCATGAAGCTCGGTAGGACAAACAAAAGTAAAATCTTTAGGATACCAGAATAACAATACTTTTTTCTTGTTGTTTACAGCTTCTTCGTAAACGTTAATTGAAAGGTTATCTCCCATATCAGAGATAGCATCTACGGTAATGTTTGGGAATTTTTTTCCTACTAATGACATAAGTATTAAGTTTAAATGGTTATTTTTTTCTACACCACAAATGTAGCCAGAATGCGAGTTATATGTAAATGATACTTATCATATTTGTTTATATTACGATAGAAAAAAACTATATAAAAGAAGTTAGTTAATAAGGTTTTAAAATACAAGATGAATTGGTTTTTATTTTACAAATTTTGTTATACTACCGTAATAATGCACCACAACAGATAAATACTAATTATTTACCTTATTTTTGCACAGAATACTGAAAATGGAGCATGGAAAATTTTAAAATGATTGCCAAAACCTTATTTGGTTTTGAAGATTTACTAGCAAAAGAACTGCAAGTACTGGGCGCACAGGAAGTAGAAAAAGGCGTGCGTATGGTGAGCTTTAAAGGCGATAAAGGTTTTATGTACAAAGCTAACCTTGCTTTGCGTACAGCCCTAAAAATATTAAAACCAATTTACTATTTTAGAGCGTATAACGAAAATAGTTTATACAAAGGCATACAGGGGATAAATTGGTCTGATTATATGGATGTAAACCAATCCTTTGTAATAGATGTAACCTTACATTCTGACCATTTTAACCACTCGCAATTTATAGCTTTAAAAACTAAAGATGCTATTGTAGACCAGTTTAGAAATAAGTTTGGCAAACGCCCTAGTATTGATAAAGATTTTCCAGACTTGCGTATTAATGTGCATATTCATAACGATCAATGCTCTGTAGCGTTAGATACTTCGGGGAATTCGTTACACCAACGTGGGTATCGTACCGCTACCAACATAGCCCCAATTAACGAGGTGCTTGCTGCAGGTATGTTATTGCATAGTGGTTGGGACGGACAGGGCGATTTTTTGGATCCCATGTGTGGTAGTGGTACAATACTGGCTGAGGCTGCTATGATAGCCTGTAATATACCACCTAATTTAAACCGAAAGGAATTTGCTTTTGAAAAATGGGCAGATTGGGATAATGACTTGTTTGAAGCAATTATTGACTCGTTAATGAAAAAAGTACGCGAGTTCCATTATACTATAAAAGGGTACGATAAAGCACCATCGGCAGTAGAGAAGGCACGTGATAATATACGAAATGCTAATCTGGACGATTATATTACTATAGCACGCGAAAACTTTTTTGATACCGAGAAAGATACGCAAGGACCTTTACATATTGTATTTAATCCGCCCTATGGCGAACGTTTGGATATTGATATGGAACGTTTTTACAGAGAAATAGGCGATACCTTAAAGCAAGGCTACCCTGGTACTAATGCTTGGTTTATAACGGCAAACCTAGAGGCATTAAAGTTT
This sequence comes from Flavobacterium litorale, assembly GCF_019613795.1. NCBI lineage: Bacteria > Pseudomonadati > Bacteroidota > Flavobacteriia > Flavobacteriales > Flavobacteriaceae > Flavobacterium > Flavobacterium litorale. Next base: position 2,285,298 of record NZ_CP080429.1, on the reverse strand, counting down.
GTAGGGCTACGTCCGTCCCGAAAAATAAAACTGTTTAATGGTAAATTAGAGTCCAGATTAGTAAAATACGAAATGTACGAAGGGAGTAAGAAAGCTAAATTCCAGCAAACAGCACCTTAAAGTAATATACAATCAATAAAATATTTGCGATAGCAATTACAACATAATTATGAATAAAAAAACAAAAGCAATACTATATAACCTTTTGGGGTTTGCACCTATATTTTTACTGTTATACTTTACCATACCACAGTTTACCGACCTTTCGGGGCTTTGGATTCCAGTAACCGCTTTTATAGTAGGTACGATACTTGCTCCTAAATTTCAGGCTATAAATTACCAAGGGCAAGAAAAAATTTTTATGAAATGGCTTTTTATGAAAGGCGTTAGGGAAATAAAATAATAGATAAAATAGAAAAAGGAGAGCAACATGCTCTCCTTTTTGGTTAACCAACTTAAAAATGTTTTAAACTGCTGCGGCTTTGTACTTTTGGTAAAAATAAGCAGGTAGATAGCCAAAGTTTAGCAATACAAAACCTATTACCAGTAATATGCCCGCCATAGGCCAGTGCATAATTTTAAATAGTACGCTTGTACTTAAAGTAAAAAAGGTAATGAATCCTAATAAATAAACTGTTCGTTTCATGATATGATTGATTTTAATTAATGATTATTCGCATAGTTTTTTTTCTGATGATTTGTAACGGTGATAAAAGAAAGTAGGTAAAAAGAATAGGTTTAGTATTACAAATCCTAATGTTAGTAAAATACCAGCCATTGGCCAATGCATTATTTTAAAAAGAACTGCCGTACTAATTAATGTGGTTGAAATGTAACCACTGATATATACTATTTTTTGAAGTGTACTGTTTTTCTTGGCTGTTATCATTGCAATTGTTTCTTTTTGTATTGTACTCATGGCATGATGCCCGCCAAAAGCTTGTAAACTATTATTATAAGCTTTTTCAAAATCAGTACAATTACCTGTTTCTATTTGTGTACAAATGTGGTCTAATAAATCTTCCTTAAGTTCTTCCGATGTAATACCGTAAAACTCTAAGTTAGTTTTTATGTATTCAACCTGTGTGTCGCTAACTATCATTTTACTAGTTTTTTATCGTTAAAAATAAGAGAGAGCGTACCTATAAAATCATTCAGCTCGTTAGTAATTTCTAACGCGACCTTTTTGCCCGATTGGGTTATTTTATAATATTTCCGTACCCGTTTACCAATATAAACCTTTTCAGTATCCAGCACTTTATCGGCTTCCATCTTATGCAGAATGGGGTAGAGTGCTCCCTCGGAGATATCTATTTTACCCTTGGTAAGCTCTTTTACTTTTTGTGTAATCTCGTAGCCATACATCTTATCGCTCTCACTAATAAGCTTTAAAATAATAGGCTGCAATGTTCCTTTGGTGAGTTCTTTATTATACATAGTACAAATATACATTTTTTTTAAATACATTTAAAAAAAATGTATAATCTTTTGAATCAAAAAAAACAGGGGCTGTAAAAGCCCCTGTGCGCTGTCAAAAAATCACCCCTAACTTTTGACAGCAATTCTAAATCCTAAAAAAGAATTTCCTGATTGATACTAATCAAACCATTGCATTACAAAGTTATTTTTTTTATACGTCTTGTAAATACCCATTAGTGGGTATTTTTCGTTTGATTGGTTACTGCTTTTAGGCATATAAAGTAAAAACGGAGACCTAAGCCTCCGTTTTTTTATTATTCTCTTTATAAATACGTATCAAAATAATCGGCGATTTTCTGATTTAAATGAAAACGGTCTCTGCCGCCCACATTATGCTCGTGGGTAGGGTACAAAAAGTAGTCTATTTGTTTACCTGCTTCAATACACGCCTGTATAAACTCCATACTATGCTGTTGTACCACTACATTGTCTTGTGCGCCATGTATCATTAATAATCGTCCTTCCAGATTTTTAGCTTTATCAATAAGGCTTGTTTTAGCATAACCTTCAGGATTTTCCTGTGGCATATCCATATAACGTTCGCCATACATTATTTCGTAAAACTTCCAGTCAATAACAGGACCACCAGCAACACCTACTTTAAAAGTTTCAGGATATGTCGTCATTAACGAAGTTGTCATAAAACCGCCAAAACTCCAGCCATACACACCAATTTTATCTTTATCTACAAATGATTTCGATTTTAAGAAGTCGATACCCTTTATTTGGTCTGCCATCTCTGTTTGTCCCAACTGTCGGTGTATTACATGTTCAAAATCACGTCCGCGCGCATCGCTACCTCTGTTATCTAATGTAAATACAACATAGCCTTTTTGCGCCATATAATAATCAAATAACGATGCTCCGCCCAACCAACTATTGGTAATGAGCTGTGCATGTGGTCCGCCATACACATATACCATTACAGGGTATTTTTTAGAAGCATCGAAGTCAGCAGGATATATAAGCCTACCGTTTAATGGTGTTTTACCATCGGCAGCCGTTACGGTTACCAATTCCATTTTTGGTAAAACTGTTTTACCTGTATACGGGTTATCGGCACTAAATAGGGGAGTTGTTTTATTATTTTTTAGGTTTATAATACTAACATTATTTGGTGTTGTAGTATTGCTGTAACTATTTAGGGCAAATGTAGCATTACTGTTTAATGCAATATTATGTACACCCGATGGTGTAGTAATTTGCTCTGTTTTACCATTTTTTAAGCTAACCTTATATAACTGTCTGTCCAAACCATTATTTGCTGTACCCATATAAAAAACATTTTTAGCTTTAGTATCAAAACCTAAAAACTCAGTAACAACAACATCATTATAGCCTAGTTTTTCTAGCAATTTTCCATCGGTATTATATAAGTACAATTGCTCATAACCCTCTTTTTCGGTACGGTATAAAAATTCATCATTTTTATTAGGCACAAAGGTTAGGTTGTGTAAAGGCTCTACGTAAGTAGTTGCTTTTTCTTCGAATAGTGTTTTTACAAAGTTTCCTGTAGTAGCATCATATTTGTTTAATTTAAGATGATTTTGCTCTCTGTTTAAAACGCCTACGAAAATAAATTTACCATTGGGCGACCATGTTACTGTAGTAAGAAACTGCTCTTTAGGCCCATCTGTTTTTAATGTCGTTTTTTTATTTGTAGCAACATCATGCACTACTAATGTTACTTCTTCGCTTTTTAACCCTGCCATAGGGTATTTAACGTTTTTATTGGCTGCTATACGTTCGCCAAAGTTTACTAGCGGGTAATTATCTACCATGGTTTCGTCTTTGCGGTAGTATAGTAGTTTATTGCTATCTGGGCTCCACCACATGCCTTTATTAATACCAAATTCTTGGCGGTGGGTATAATCGCTACCATTTACAATACCGGCATCAGCATCGTTAGTAACGGTAACGTTTTTACCATTACCCGAAGTTATAATTATATTATTACCGTTTAATACAGCAACATGTTTATTGTTTGGCGATAAGGCTTGTTGCTCGGCTTCTGGGGTAGTAATTATTGCGTTGGTAACTTGTTTTGTATTTACATCAAAAAATACAGTATATTTCCCGTTTTTTCCAGCTACATCAAACAAAAAAGTATTCTCGTTGCTCCATGTATAACCATACGGGAAAATTTGCATCATAAATTGCTCCTCAGGAAATTTACTGTTTAAAGCCGTCATTAAATCTTGCTTAGTAAGCATGGTACTTTCTTCCCAATTGTTGTTTTCGCTGCGCTGCATTAATGCGCTATATGTACTGTTTAAATACGTTACGGTATTACTATTGGGTTGCCATTGTGGCGATACGAGGCTTTTAACGGCAAATGCTTGGTATTGCCCATAAGTGGCCTCTTGTATGGTAAGGTTGCGTTGTGCAGTTGCTGCTATACTGGTTAGCAGGAATAAGACTAATAGTTTTCTCATTATAAACTGTTTGTTGTTAGATTAGAAAGCGAATTTAACAAAACTGTGTAATCCGCCGAAATATATTTATTGGTATTAGTAGTAAGTAGTAATGATTAGTTACAAAAATACACTTTACTTAGGAAGCATATTTTATATTTTGTAAATTAAATTTAGGAGTATGGCGAGAAAAAGAACTTCTTAATTTTTTCCTTAATGGACGGCTATTCTACTATTCATCAGCTATTGGCATTTTTTGTACATTGTATTTAATGTCTGTTATTTTTACTTTTAACCAAGTCCAACTACTATTCTTTAATTTCCATTCTGCTGTTAACTCCACAGGTATTTTTATACCATTCCGTTCCTCAGTCTTGGTAGCAGTTACTTTCCATTCTGTAGCTTTGGTATCGTTCACATCTTTATAGCGCATTGCTATAAATTTTTTAAAGGTACCATTTTCATCAAAGCAGAAAATGCCCGAGCCTTTAGTTTCCTTATATTTCATGGTTGCTTTGGTAGATTTTTCATCAATTGTTTCCCAAGTAATATAAGGGCTTAATGCGAAAGAAGGAAACCAAACTATTTCTGCCAAATATCGTTGTAATGCTGCCTGATTTATTTTTTCATTATTTTTTGTATTTGCCATTGAAAAGAGTGAAAATAGCTTAATTATCATTTCTCCTTTTCCATTTTCAAATTTATCTCTCCCTACTATATTTAATAATGAGTTCACTTTTAGGTTGACTGACCAATTGAAGGCAGGTGATTTTGTTGTGAAATATTGTTTGGCTTTGCCATTATTCCAGTCTTTTTGCTCTGGTTTCATCAACATTTGTAAGTCTTGTTCTAAATAAATATTATAAATGATTTCTTTTCCAACTGTACCGCTACTTACTAACCATTTTTGGACTATGGTTGGCAAATTCTGAATCATTTGTTTTGTAACGATACTTTTTTCTGTTTCAACAGAATTTTCAAACATTTTTACTGCTTCAGCATTCACTTTTTTCTTAAACATAAAAGCTGAATATGTAAGTAATATTGCTACAAGAACAATTATATTTACGATTGTTCCGAATTTGGCATCACTCCAATAATTCAGGATTAAAAACTGTGAAAGAATTACACCTACAATTCCAGTTATCCACCAATAATTGGAATTGATTAGTATAAGAAAAGAGGAAATAATAAACAAAATACAAGCCAGCAACCACATTATTCCGAATGGTTCAGAAATCGGCTGTGAAATGCCATTAAATTCGTATAGATTAAATGCTTTTAGAAATCCTAATAAATGGATAATTCCGTGTATTCCAATTGTAATTATTAAAGCTATTCGCATTGTTTTTTGTTTGTGGCTAACAATTGAATATAGTTAATTAGTATATAATGCTTTATAAAGCATTATAAATATAATAAAAATCCGTTTCGGGCAGGAAACGGATTTTTAAATACTGTTTTATATATAGCTTAAAGTATTCCAAGCTCTTTAATACAATCTATCATCATAGTATAGGTTCTTTCAATATCGTTATCCAAACCTATAGAGAAACGGATAAGACCATCGGTTAATCCCATTTCTTTTTGCTCATCTTCGGGTATCTCGCTCGATGTTGAGCTACCTGGCGCACTAAATAATGTTTTGTAAAAACCTAAACTTACAGCAAGGTAACCTAAATTGCGGTTTTGCATTAACTCCATAAGTTCATTTGCCTTATCTAACGAGCCTACATCTATGGTAAGCATACCACCAAAGCCGTATTCGGGATTAATCATGCCTTTATACAACTCGTGGCTTGGGTGACTTGTAAGTCCTGGGTAAACGGTTGTAATACCATCTTTTTCAAAACGTTCTGCAAGGTATTGGGCATTATGGCTATGTTGTTTAATTCTGATGTGTAGCGTACGTAAGTTTTTAAGTATGCTCGATGCACGTAGGCTATCCATTGTAGAACCCAATAGCATACTCGCCCCGTCGTTTACATTTCGTAATGAATCGATAAACTCTTGGGTACCACATACAACGCCACCAACAGTATCGCTACTACCGTTAATAAATTTGGTTAAGCTGTGTATTACCACATCGGCACCCATTTTTGCTGGCGATACTGATAGCGGAGAAAATGTATTATCTACTACCAGTTTTAAGTTATGCTTTTTAGCAATTTTAGATAACCCTTCAATATCAGCAACCTCCAATAGTGGGTTACTTACGGTTTCGCAGTATAGCACTTTAGTGTTAGGCGTAATAGCAGCCTCTACTACATCAAGCTTTGTAATATCTACAAAAGCGGTATTAATATTCAATCGGGGTAAAAAGTTCTTCATAAACGCATATGTACCCCCATATATAGTACGGCTAGATACAATATGGTTGCCTGCACCACAAAACTGTAATAATACAGGTGTTATAGCCCCCATACCCGATGCAGCTACATTGGCAGTTTCGGTACCTTCCATAGCAGCAAGTGCTTCACCTAAATATAAATTACTTGGCGATGAGTGGCGTGAGTATAAGTAACATCCTTCGGCATTACCCTCAAAAGTATCAAACATTGTTTTTGCTGATAAAAAGGTATAGGTAGAAGAATCGGAAATGGATGGGTTAACGCCACCGAATTCACCAAAATATTGCAAATCCTGAATATTATCTGCTGGATTGAATTTCATAATAAAAAAGTTTCGAGTTAGTAGTTATTGTTTTTAATATACCAAATTGAATAAAAAATAGCTTAAAAATCAATAGATGGACTTTTACTTAGATAAAAAATCTATACATTTGGTTTTTTACCGATAATTAGTTTAATTATTTATTAATAGGGCTATAAAACGCCGAAAATTTTTCAGTATGAATTTAGATGCTACCGATAAGAAATTATTAATGCTATTGCAGCAGGATAGTAGGCGCACTACTAAGGAGTTATCTTTAAAGTTAAACCTATCGGTTACGGCTGTTTACGAGCGCGTTAAAAAACTAGAACGCGAGGGTATTATTAGTAACTATGTTGCTTTATTGAACCATAAAAAAGTAGAAAAGTCGTTTGGTGTATTTTGTCATATAAAACTCGTACAGCATACTAAGGAATACCTTACTAAATTTGAACATGAGGTAAAAAAACTAGACGAAGTTTTGGAGTGTTACCACGTAAGTGGCGATTATGACTATATTCTTAAAATATACGTTGAGGATATGGAAGCCTACAGAGAGTTTATGGTAACCAAACTAACTACTTTACAACACATAGGCAGTACGCACAGTATATTTATAATAAAAGAGGTTAAGAACACTAATGTAGTGGTAGTATAGCAACACGGGCATAACGCTCGCAACGGTAAGATGCAGCTACTTAAAAACCGATGCTTGTATGGAGGTAAAAACTTCCACTTCTGTTAATTTGTGGTTAAGTAGTTAAAAAGTATGATGCATGCTAAATTGTAACTGACCTTTTTGCCAGTTTACAGTAGTTTGCTCCATCCACCCCAATTGAAACCTGATGTTGTTATTTAATGCATACCCTAGTCCTAAATAAGTACGGTTACGGTCAAAAAACTGGACACTCCGTCCGTCGCCTATTTGACGTTCTCCGTTGATAAAAATTTCATTATAAAAGGCAAAATAAGTAGTGCCCTTGTCTAACGTTGTTCCTTTAAACGGAATATTTACAAAAAGATTATAGCGGTAACGCGTTCTAAAATCTTGCTCTTCAACAAACCGTTGTTCATACCTTATTCGGTGGGTTAGTAAGAGTTTTTTCCATACCGTTTGTCCAAATAATGCTTCCTGATAAATCCTGTTTTCAGAAACTGGTGCATCAATATCAGTTCCGTATCTACCTGTAGTAATATTCGCATAGCCAAGAGTAAACTTCACGCCCGAATCCTTAGGGGTATAAGTAACTCCTGTACGAAGTAATAGTTGTTCTCTATCCCCAAGCCCGCGCCAGTCACGATATTGATAATCCCCCTGTAACCCCCAGTTGGACTCACCAAAGGTAGTATTCCAAAAATACATATACCATGCACCCAGTTGGTCTTCGTCAGGTGCCTGGGCATTAGCTGTTGTACATATTCCTAAGCATAAAATTATCGTTAAAATATAGTTTCTCATAAACTTAAAATTTAAACCCAACTCCATACTCAAAGTTGGGCTTATATAAATAATTCATTTTAATTTGCAATCTAGTTTTTTTTAAGCTTTCAGTAGTTAAAAATAAGAATAGTATTGACTACTTGGACGATTTATAAGGCAGTGATGACTGGTGTGCTACAATTCTTAGCTTGCCCGTTTTATCTTTTACATAAGCAAAGGTATATTCTACTTTAGTTTCACTACCATCTGTTGCCGTAAAAAAGTAATTACCCATAGCTATAGCCATACGACAGCTATTGTTAATGATGCCACTATTGTCAAAAGTCACTTTGGTGTATGGCTTTATGGCAAAACCTTTATCTTCTGGGTATGCATCATTACCCCCTACAAAATACGATAGCGCAGCATCAAAGCTTAGTCTAAACTGATCATCAGAGGCAAGAGTAGGCTTAAATAATACGCTGCTTAAATCGTAGCCATACATTTCCTGAATAAAATCTGCCGCTTCCTTAGAGTAATCACCTTCGTCGGTGTATATCTTTCCAATTCTAACAATACCATTGCCCCATTGTTTCTGGGCTTCTATAACCTCTCGCTCAGTTATACATTCGTCAGAGTACAATAATGGATTATGATCGGCATCTTTGCTTACGCTTGTAGATTTTTTTTCAGATGCTGTTTCACTTCCACTGTTCTGATTTTGGTTGCATGCTACAAATACCATAGCGGCAACAGCTAAAAATAGATAATTTAATGATTTTTTCATTTTGCTTGAATTTATATTAATAACTCAAACAAAACTACTGCTCCATAATCAAAGTATAACGAAAATTAACTCAAATTTAATAGTGTTACTTTTAACTATAAAAGTAATATGGTTGATTTTGCGGTAAAATATTTCAAATTAAATAGTGTAATTGGCTAAAATATTTTTTTATCGTACTAACTTCTTGATTCAATTTTTAGATTGCAATTCAAGCCATTAAACAATTCGTCCGACATAGTTACCATCATGTTTCTAAAAAATTAAAGACTTTTATTGATTAGTGTATTATCATAATCGCTAAATTTGCTATTCAAATTATAACACACACAAAAAACTATATTTTATGAGTTCATTCGACGTAGTCGTTATAGGTTCTGGTCCTGGTGGTTATGTATCAGCCATACGATGTGCACAACTAGGTTTCAATACTGCAATAATCGAGAAATACCCAACACTTGGCGGTACTTGCCTTAACGTAGGGTGTATTCCATCTAAAGCACTTTTAGATTCTTCGCACCATTACCATGATGCTACGAAACACTTTACAGAACACGGTATTGATATTGCCGGAGAAATAAAGGTAAACTTAGAGCAAATGATTGCTCGTAAACAAGGCGTTGTAGACCAAAATGTTAGCGGTGTTAAATATCTTATGGATAAAAATAAGATTACTGTTTTAGAAGGCGTAGGCTCTTTTGAGGATGCTACACACGTAAAAGTAACCAAAAACGACGGTTCGTCTGAAACGATAGAAGCAAAAAACGTAATTATTGCAACAGGATCAAAACCTGCAACGTTGCCTTTTATAGAAATTGACAAAGAAAGAATTATAACATCTACCGAAGCCCTGAAAATGAAAGAAGTACCTAAACATCTTGTAATTATAGGTGGTGGGGTTATTGGTTTAGAGCTTGGGCAGGTATACCTGCGTTTAGGTGCAAAAGTATCGGTAATAGAGTATTTAGACAGAATTATACCTGGTATGGATGCCTCATTATCCAAAGAACTTACCAAAGTGCTTAAAAAACAAGGTATGAAGTTTTATACCAAACATAAAGTAAAATCGGTAGCGCGCAATGGCGACGAGGTTAAAGTAGAAGCCGAAAATGCAAAAGGTGAAACCATTACTTTAGATGGCGATTATGCTTTGGTATCGGTAGGACGACGTGCGTTTACAGAGGGGCTTGATGCTGAAAAAGCAGGAGTTACCATTAATGATAAAGGAATGGTAGAGGTAAACGAACACTTGCAAACTAGTGCATCAAACATATATGCTATAGGCGATGTAGTGCGTGGCGCAATGCTAGCACACAAAGCAGAGGAAGAGGGTGTATTTGTTGCAGAAACCCTTGCAGGACAAAAACCACACATTGATTATAATCTAATACCAGGTGTAGTGTACACATGGCCAGAAGTTGCTGCTGTAGGTAAAACAGAAGAAGAACTTAAAGAGGCAGGTGTTGAATACAAATCGGGAAGTTTCCCTTTCAAAGCCCTAGGGCGCTCGCGTGCCAGTATGGATACTGATGGGTTTGTAAAAATACTTGCTGATGCCAAAACCGATGAAGTATTGGGAGTACACATGATAGGTGCCCGTACTGCCGACCTTATTGCCGAAGCTGTTACAGCTATGGAATTTAGAGCCTCTGCCGAAGATATCTCGAGAATGAGCCATGCACACCCAACATATGCCGAAGGTGTTAAAGAAGCGGCACTTGCAGCTACAGATAACCGACCTATACACATGTAATGTATTGCATATAAAATAGTAAAAACCCATTCTTTTTATAAAGAGTGGGTTTTTTAATGGATGCTATTTATTGTATTTTTGAAAGCCTTAAACACTAAATTTGAGAACAGCAGTAACGTTTACCCTAAACAACCCAGAGAAATTTAAAAAACAGCTCTTGCAATGGGCGCAACAATTTCGGGAAGTGGTATTTTTAGATAGTAACAATTATCATCAGCAGTATACCTCGTACGATGCTGTATTGGCAGCAGATGCACTTACCGCAATACAAACCGATTGCAACAACGCTTTTGAAGAATTAAATAGTTACCAGCAAACTACAAAAGACTGGTTGTTTGGCTACCTATCGTACGATCTTAAAAATGATACCGAGAAGTTACAGTCTGCTAATTTTGATGGTTTACAATTCCCAGATTTATTTTTCTTTCAACCTAAAAAACTATTTTTATTACAAGGGAATCAGTTAGAAATCGCATACCTGAACATGTGCGATGATGAAGTTAATACTGATTTTGAAACCATTAACAATTCCGAATTAGTTATCGATAACGATTCGCTAGGTGCTGTTATAAAACAGAGGGTTAGCAAGCAGGATTATATTGATAAGGTAACGCAAATGCTAGTACACATTCATAAAGGCGACATATACGAGGCTAATTTTTGTATGGAGTTTTATGCTGAAAATACTACAATACAGCCCGTAACAACCTACAATAAGTTAAATGCCATTTCCCAACCGCCTTTTGCAACCTACTTTAAAAATAACCAGCACTATTTACTATCAGCATCGCCAGAGCGTTATTTAAAAAAGGAGGGGAGTACAATAGTATCGCAACCTATTAAAGGCACAGCACGTAGGAGTGAGGATGCTACTGAAGATGAAAGTATAAAACAAGCCCTGACTGTAAACGAAAAAGAGCGTTCTGAAAATATAATGATTGTCGATTTAATACGCAACGATCTTTCGCGTACCGCAGCAAAAAACTCGGTACAGGTTAAAGAGCTTTGCGGAGCCTATACATTTAAGCAAGTGCATCATCTCATATCTACCATAACATCAGAAGTAGCAGAAGAACATACCCCTGTTGATGTGCTAAAAACAACATTCCCGATGGGAAGCATGACGGGTGCACCCAAAATATCGGCAATGGAAATTATCGAAAAACTAGAAGCTACAAAGCGTGGTTTATATAGTGGTGCAGTAGGCTATTTTACACCCAATGGCAATTTTGATTTTAATGTGGTTATACGTAGTATTTTGTATAATAAAGCCAACAAATACGTATCTTTTTCGGTAGGGAGTGCCATAACATCCAAATCTGACCCAGAAAAAGAGTATGAAGAGTGTTTATTAAAAGCAAAAGCCATGCATAACGTGTTAGAAGTGTAACCCACCTAACAAAGTTTATTATTTATTATTTACTACTTTTGAGAATGCTTTTACAGCTCCAAAAACATATTGACCAAAACCTATCTTTTTTAAAAGGTAAAAACCTACTACTCGCCACTAGTGGTGGGGTAGATAGTATGGTAATGGTACACCTATTTAAAGAATTACAATATACTATTACCATTGCACATTGTAATTTTAACCTTAGAGGCGAGGAGAGTGATAATGACGAGAATTTTATTAGGCAATACGCTCAGGATAACAATATCCCTGTTTATGTAACTCGTTTTAATACAGAACGTTTTGCTTCCGATAATAAACTATCAATTCAAGTAGCTGCTAGGCAATTGCGTTACGCATGGTTTCACGAATTATTGCAAGAAAACAAGCTAGATTATATACTTACAGCACATCATTTAGATGATACCATCGAAACTTTTTTAATTAATTTAACCCGTGGTACAGGTATTGAAGGATTTACAGGTATACCTGAGCAAAATGGTAAAATAGTACGTCCGTTACTTCCTTTCTCCAGAGCAGCAATTGTAGCGTATGCCAAAGCAAATACTATTACTTGGCGTGAAGATAGTAGTAACGCGTCAGACAAATACCTTAGGAATAAGCTACGACACGATGTAATACCAACCCTACGGCTATTAAATCCATCCTTTTCCGATTCGTTTCAAGCTACCCTAAATCATCTGCAGCAAGTAAAATCGTTAGCCGAAGATGCCTCGGTACTCATTTATAAAGAAGTTGTAACTGAAGGGGAGGGGCAAAAGATTATTAACATTACCTCGTTACTCCGATTGCCTAATTACAGAGCCTATTTGTACCAATGGTTACAACCCTTTGGTTTTACAGCTTGGGACGATATTTATGCACTGCCAACAGCACAATCGGGCAAGCAGGTTTTTACAGCAGGTTACAGGTTGCTTAAGGATAGAGAAACAGTATTGCTTGAACCAATTAAAAATGAGGATACTCAAGTATATGAAATTACATCAGAACAGGATAAAATTGATTATCCTGTAAAACTAATATTGCAAAATATAAAGGAATATACTACAGTATCAGATAAAAACCAGATATTTATTGATAGTAAATTAATAAAATTTCCTTTATTTGTGAGGAAATGGCAAGAGGGGGACTATTTTTATCCTTTTGGCATGGATGGACAGCGGAAAAAAGTATCGAAATTTTTTAAAGACGAAAAAATGTCTTTATCCGAAAAAGAAAATACTTGGCTTTTATGTTCAGAAAACAATATTATATGGATTATCGGCAGGCGCGCCGATGATAGGTATAAGGTAACCGGAAAAACAACAACAATTTTAAAAATCGCGCAAGTACAATCATGAAAAAACTATCGTATGTAATGCTTACGCTGTTTGCGTTTATAACAGCTAATGCCCAAATATTAGAGCCCGTAAAATGGAACTCTAAAGTTGAAAAAATATCAGATACAGAATATGTACTAACATTTAACGCCGAGATAGAAGAAGACTGGCATTTATACTCTCAGTTTACAGCCGACGGTGGAGGATTACCCCTAGAAGTTACTTTTAATAACAATGAAGGCAATTATAAACCTGTAGGCAAAGCAGAAGAGAGCGAAACGCATACAGCATTTAACGATGTTTTTAAAGTAGATGAAACTTTTTTTGAACGAGAAGCAGAAATTAAACAAACCATAGCAGTTACAAATCCAGACGTTACTGTGGCTCAGGTTGAGTTATTTTATCAGGTTTGTAAAGAGGTGTGCCTGCAAGGCGATAAATTATTTGAATTAAATTTAAAAACACTAACCTCCAAGGAAGTACAGAGTTTTGAAGAAACTACTACTGCTACTGAAAGCAATAATAATAGTGATGATGGCAAAAGCAGTGTAGCCAAGCCTGAAAAAGAGAAAGAAGAGCAAAAAGGTTTAATAGCCATATTTTTTATTGCTTTTTTCTCGGGTTTTGCAGCATTGCTTACCCCTTGTGTATTCCCTATGATACCTATGACGGTTAGTTTTTTTACCAAGCAGAGTAAAACCAAAGCTGCTGGAATAAGAAACGCTATATTTTATGGTATATCCATTATAGTAATATACGTGATATTAGGTTCGTTAGTTACCTTAGTTTTTGGTGCCGATTCATTAAATGCACTTTCTACTAACGTAATATTTAACTTGGTATTTTTCGTGTTGCTAATTGTTTTTGCAACCTCTTTTTTGGGAGGGTTCGAAATTATGTTGCCTAACTCGTGGGCAAATAAAGTGGATAGACAAGCTGATAGAGGTGGTTTTATAGGTATTCTGTTTATGGCATTAGCACTAGCCATAGTTTCTTTCTCTTGTACAGGTCCCATTGTAGGTACATTACTTGTACAGGCAGCCTCTAAAGGAGGGATAGCACCAATAGTAGGGATGTTAGGCTTCTCTACCGCTATAGCACTACCATTTATGTTATTTGCAATGTTTCCAGGGTGGCTTAACAGCTTGCCAAAATCGGGAGGATGGCTTAATACTGTGAAGGTATTCTTAGGCTTCTTAGAGTTAGCTTTTGCATTTAAATTCTTATCGAATGCCGATTTAGTGTTACAAACACACTTATTAGAAAGAGAAGTATTTTTAGCTATTTGGATAGCTGTTTTTGGAATGCTAGCACTATATCTTTTCGGAAAAATTAGATTACCACATGATAGTCCGCTAACTTCAATATCTGTGGGTAGATTATACATGGGACTATTTGTACTTACATTTACAATATATCTTATACCTGGGTTATGGGGAGCACCGTTAAAACTTATTAGTGGTTTCCCGCCACCAGCTAGCTATAGCGAGTCACCATTTGGGTTTGGTGGTGCCACCGTAATGAGCAATAATCAAGATTTACCCGAAGGCGCAAAAATTGGTCCGCATAACATTATATCTTTTGAGGATTACGATGAGGGCTTAGCGTATGCTAAGGAGGTTGACAAGCCTGTATTGATAGATTTTACAGGGTATGCCTGCGTAAACTGCCGTAAAATGGAAGACTACGTATGGTCTGACGAGAGAATACTATCCATACTCAAAAATGACGTTGTATTGATTTCTTTATATGTTGATTATAAAAAAGAATTACCTGAGGATGAACAATATACATCTGAAACCACAGGTAAGAGAATTAAAACCATTGGTAACAAATGGAGCGATTTCCAGATAACCAGATACAAGGCAAATGCACAACCGTATTATGTGTTGATTAATTTGGATGAGGAAAACTTAAATGATCCTGTTGGCTATACACCAGATATTGAAGAATACGAAGCTTGGCTAAAAGAAGGAATAAGTAATTATTAATATGAAAACTAAAAAGCCTTATCATAATGATAAGGCTTTTTCTAGTAGATATAGAAAATAATCTATATTTTTTTAATTAAATACCTCGCTGCTGTTTGCACAGGATCCCACACAGGAGAAAAAGGTGGCGCGTACGATAAATCGAGGTCAATAATATTCTGTAATGTTAACTTAGTAGTTAAGGCAGTAGCCAGTACATCAATACGTTTTGCAGCACCTTCTTTTCCAATAATTTGCCCACCTAATAAGCGTCCTGTTTTCTTTTCAGCTAATAGCTTTACTGTAATATCCTCTGCATCGGGGTAATACCCTGCACGTGTTTTACTCTTAATAGTTCCAGTAACATATTCTATGTTTAGCTTTTTTAATTCTTTTTCGGTTAGTCCCGTACGAGCTACCTCATAATCACATATTTTGGTTACTGCTGTACCTACCACACCAGGAAACGTTATGGGTTCGTTAGCTAGGTTGCTTCCCGCAACAAGTCCCGTTTTATTGGCAATGGTACCCAACGCAATGTGCTTGTAGTTTTGGCTAACAATATCAAAAGTTGCTGTACAATCGCCTGCTGCCCAAACATTAGCAACATTGGTTTGCATTTTGTTATTTACTTTTATTGCGTTTTTAGTACCCAATTCAATACCTGAATTTTCTAAAAAAACAGTATTGGGTAATGTACCCATACCCAGTATTACCATATCGGTACTTATGGTTCTTTTATCCGATTTTACAGCTACTACTTGGTTACTACTAATTTCAAATTCTTTTAAATCTTCTTTTAAATGTAATGTAATCCCTAACTCAATTATAGCTTCGGCTATTTTTTCTGCCATGTCTGGATCTAAAGTACCCATCACTTGCTCTGAGCGATCGATTATAGTCACTTCGAGCCCTCTTATTATAAGTGCTTCCGCCATTTCTAAACCAATATAACCTGCACCTACTATAACAGCTTTTTTAGGATTTTTATCCTCAATATAACGTTCCGTTTTTTCGCCACTTTTTAATGTAGATATACCAAATACGTTTTTAGCGTTTTTCCCCTCTATGTCTGGGCAAATGGCTTTGCCTCCTGTAGCAATAAGTAAATCGTCGTAATTTTGCCAAAACGTAGTATCATTTCCTTTATTAAGTACTTTTATCTTTTTATCTACCGTATTTACTGCTACTACTTCGCACTGCGTACGTACATCTATATCATAATTATCTCTAAACTGCTTTGGTGTGCGTGCAATAAGTTCTTCCATATCAGGCACCATACCCGATATAAAATAGGGTATGCCACAAGCGGAGTAGGAGGTATACTCTGATTTTTCGAAAACTACAATTTCTCGTTCAGGTTGTACGCGCCTTACTTTTGATGCTGCCGACATGCCTGCTGCATCGCCTCCTATTACTACAAGTTTATTTCCCATAATTATTGTTATATTTTAGCAAAAAGCAGTCTAAACAAAAAATAACCTTAAAGGCTATTTAGTCGTATTAAAGTTAGGTAGTAAAATTTTAATAACATAAAAAATAAGGCATAGTTTTATAATAGAAACTATGCCTTATAAACTTAATTAACTTAAAACACATTATTATTTTATCTTGTTACACTTCCTTCAGGTAACGATGCAAGATTTTGTCCGAATGGGTGAGTAGCTGGAGCAGTTTCTTCACCTGCTATACCTACTAAAGGTTTCATTGCAAATGGAGCAGGAGAATCGTCAGGGACAGGTTCTACTGATATTACCACGTTACGATTACGAATGTCTAATGGAAATGTTTCGCCTGCTGGAGCGTTAATAAAGAAGTCTTCTCCAGGAATTGGCGGTCCAGGCTGTTGTGTTTCGCTAAATAGCGAACTACTATCTACAGCACTAAAACTTGTAAATGTACCTGTGCTTAATGGTCCAGAGTCGCCAACTACCCAACCTTCGTACGCCCAGCCTTCTGGTAGCGTAGGTAGGTTAAAGTTAGCTGTTGGGGGCATTCCAGGAGTACCAAACCATACACCATACTGGTCGTTTCCGTTATTCATTCCCATTTCATCGGTAGGGGTTCTTAAAAAGAACATTCCTGATGCACTAGTAAAATCGCCAACGACACCTGTATTTACAGTAGCTGTGTTTCCGGCAAAGTCGCCTGCCATCACTTTAGTGTCCGATGGAGCAGGGTCTGTATCGTTGGCGGGCTCTATAGATAGTACAAATGCCGTAGCATTGCTTAATTGTGTAGCATTTACTCGCATTGTTTGTGGGAATGTAATACTTGTAAGTACACCCGTAGATACTGGATTACCGTCTACAATAATCCATCCTTCGTAGGTAAAACCATTACCTAGTGGCTCTAATCCGTTAAGATCCAATCTTAAATCAGCTAATTCTTCTTGTGGTGTTCCACTGTCGTCGTCGCTGCTGCAGGATACAGCTAAAACGCCTACTGCAAGCGCAGCGAGTGTCATTTTCTTAATCATCATAGTTTTTCTTTTTTTGTAAAATTATATTCCAAATGTATTCTATGATGATACTATTAAATGTTAGCTACCTAACATAAAGTGTTTTTGTGTAAATTTTTAAGAATATTTTAAGATTTTTTCTTTAAAATTCGTAACTCTTTACGGTTAAAATCTATTATTTTTTCCTCTTTTAGCTCATTCATTAATATATTAAGGGTAGGGCGAGAGGTACCAATAAGCGATGCCATATCTTTTTGCGTATACGGGTGCCTTATTATAGTATCGCCTGTAGTTGCAGATTCACTACCATAATCTACAGCCAATTCAGATAAAAACTCCATGAGTCTGGTTTTTGTATCTTTAAATAAAAGCAATTGCAGCCTACGCTCTAATTTTTTAAATCTAAAACCTATAAACTTATATATATTTAAGCTGAAAGATTGATTGTTTTGCATTAACTTGAGCATGGTATCAGCATTTATAGGGCATATAGAAGTTTCATTGTCTATAGATTGTGCAAATTCATCACGCTTTAGCCCCCCAAGTATAGCCGTTTCGCCAAAAAGTTCACCGCGCGTTAGTATTGCTTTTACAATCTCGTCGCCCTCTTCACTATAGTATCCTATTTTTACTTTCCCCTTTTCAATTAAATATACTTTTGATGCAGAATCGTCTTCAAAATAAATATAGTCACGCTTTTTATAACTATCAAAATCATGATTTTTTTTATATGTTTCTAGTTTATGCGGACAAAGTATATTAAACAGGTTTACATCTTCGAAAAACCAAAGTGATTTCATTCCAATTTTATTTTAGTACTCAGTGTTGTATTATAAATACAATATACAATAATCATTCAAAATTTTTGGGTTGTTATAAGTTAAATACAGCCTATAATGACTCTTCTGCCTGAGCATTAATACTACCATAATTATTTTGTAATAAATAATAATTATTAATTATCAGATTAAATATTGCTTGAATTAATAATTATTTAACAAGTACTCGTTCTCGTGTAATTATATTTTTTATAAGTTTGTTTAACTAGCTAGTAAAAATTACAAATAATTACATTTAATCCATTTAAATTATGATAAATCTACTTATCTCCAAAATTGTAGCATTCTTGTTACCGTTAGTATTCTTAACAAATAGCACTATTATTACTCCAACCTCGTTAGCACCCTCGATTGAATCATCATTAAACATTACTAATTATCAAGATAGTTATACCTATAATGCAGAGGCTCATTATGTTAATACATTGAAAGATGGATGCGATACGATGATGATTAGCATATATTCTACCAATAACAATACAGGGCAAAGAAAACTCGTACATTGGGCAGTGGTTAAAGTGGGTATTGGTTGTGGCGATGAAACAGGACAAGTAGTTATAAGCAATACTTATTTCGGAACAAAGTCTTTGCCCGATTATTTGGTTGAAGATAAAAAGCCTGATGGTAAGCCCATTATTCCCTTTTTGAAAGAACACCCAGAGGTTTATAAGGAATACGTTTTACAGAGGGAAAAATTACAACGTTAACATTAATCAACTAATAATATACTCAAAAATACCGTATTAATTATGAAAAAAAGTTCATTATATACAACAATCCAAAAATTAATTTTTATTCCATTTCTGTTTATTCTAGTTTTAAGCATTCTATCTTGCTCTAAAGATGATGTTGCAACTAATAATGAAGGTACTGCAAAAGTAACTGATACTTCCAATAGAGAATTTATTATAAAATCTACAGAGCCAGTATTGGCTGGTACTCCTGACGTGCAGGTTGATATGATAAGCTGGGATAATAATTGTTACAAATACAGAATAATAATAACGCTTACAGGTAAAGATGGACAGCAAAGCATCGGTTTTTCCGCAATTATGCAAACAGGTTCAGGTTGTGAAAACGAAGGTTTAGTTACTCAAAGCTACGAGGGCGATTATAAAGGCGATTTTATTATTAAGGATGAGCTCCCTACAGGAAAACCTGTAAGAACTTATTTTGATAATAATCCATCTGCTTACCAAGATTACGCAATCGAAAGAGATAAAGTAATCGCTAACATTAGATAGTTTTAAGTAAATCAGTTTGAAAAAGGTAGCTATATAGCTACCTTTTTTGTTGTTAATAGTATAACAGTTGTATAAATAATTTTCAGTACTTTCGATTTTATAAAAATTACTACATGCTTATAAAAGTTTTTGGAAGTGCTGTTTTTGGTGTTGAGGCTACAACAATTACTGTAGAAGTTAATATTGATAAAGGCATTGGTTATCATTTGGTTGGATTACCCGATAATGCCGTTAAAGAAAGTAGTTACCGTATTGCAGCTGCTTTAAAGAACAACGGTTACAACCTACCGGGAAAAAAGATTACGATTAACATGGCACCTGCTGACCTCCGTAAAGAAGGCTCTGCTTACGATTTAACTTTGGCCATAGGTATATTGGCTGCTAGCAGCCAGATTAATGCAGATGAAGTTGGTAAATACATTATTATGGGCGAGTTATCGTTAGATGGTAGTTTGCAACCCATAAAAGGGGTATTACCTATTGCCATAAAAGCAAAAGAAGAAGGATTTAAAGGCTTTTTTCTACCAAAACAAAACGTAAAAGAAGCTGCTATAGTAGCAGGATTAGATGTTTATGGTGTAGATAATGTAACAGAAGTTATTAATTTTTTTGATGGTAAAACTACCATTGTACCTACTACAATAAATACAAGAGAGGAGTTTTATAAAACGCTCGACTTTCCTGAATACGACTTTAGCGATGTAAAAGGACAAGAAAGTATAAAACGCTGTATGGAAATAGCTGCTGCTGGCGGACACAATATAATACTTATAGGACCACCCGGTGCAGGTAAAACAATGCTAGCCAAACGTTTGCCTAGCATATTACCACCCATGACGTTACGGGAAGCATTAGAGACAACAAAAATACACAGTGTAGCAGGTAAGCTTAAAAATGTGGGATTGATGAATCAGCGTCCGTTTCGTAGCCCACACCATACCATTAGTAATGTAGCACTTGTAGGTGGAGGTAGTTATCCACAACCTGGAGAAATATCTATGGCGCATAATGGTGTACTATTTTTAGATGAATTGCCTGAGTTTAAGCGTGAGGTACTCGAAGTTATGCGGCAACCGTTAGAAGATAGAGAAGTAACCATAAGCCGCGCTAAGTTTACTATAACCTACCCGTCGTCGTTTATGTTGGTAGCAAGTATGAACCCGAGCCCAGGAGGTTATTTTAACGATCCTGATGCTCCTGTTAGTTCCTCGCCACACGAAATGCAGCGCTACCTAAGTAAGATATCAGGACCATTATTAGACAGAATTGATATCCATATCGAAGTTACGCCTGTGCCTTTTGATAAACTTAGCGATAGCCAAAAAGCCGAAAGTAGTGTTGCTATCCGTAAACGTGTTACCAAAGCACGCGAAATACAAACAGCACGTTTTGAAACCTCTCAAAATGTGCACTACAATGCACAAATGAGTACAAAGCAGTTACGAGAGTTTTGTAAACTAAATACACCTTCGTTACAATTACTAAAAACGGCTATGGAACGATTAAACCTATCGGCGCGTGCTTATGATAGAATATTAAAAGTAAGCCGTACTATTGCTGATTTAGAGGGGTCTGATACTATTGCTTCGCATCATATATCAGAAGCGATACAATACCGTAGTTTGGATAGAGAAGGGTGGCTAGGTTAATTAATTATATTTTCTATTAGTGTGTGTGCTGCTATTATATTAGCAGTAATACTTCTAATGATTTTTTTAGGGTGTCAATTTTTCTTAAAATATATTCTTTAATTAGTCTATCGTCATTATTATCATCTGCAATCTCATTTAAAAACATATTCCAAATTTTTATTTTTTCCTTGACATTATCAACAGCTTCCGCTTTATAGTTTTTCGGGCTCATTATTGTATTGTTTGTAATTTAGAATTGGACTACAAATATATTAAAAACGGTTAAATTTGACTGGATAAAAACGTTACTACTTTTTTATTGTTGGAATGATATATTTGGGTATGACAAGAAAAAAAGAAATTCCCGAAATTGTTGTCCAAGTTGGAAAACGTATAAGAGAAGTAATACACGAAAAAGGATTGAAGGTTAGGCATGTAGCTGCCGATGCTGATTTGGATATTGAAGCATTAAGAAGGTATATTGCTGGTAAGCAAGTTATGGGTATAGACAAGCTAGTTAGAATTGCCAATGCACTAGGTGTTCAGGTAGGGGAGCTATTTAAGGTATAGCAGATAGTAACATATAAAAACAATAAAATGTTTAAAAAAGAACTTGAAGAATTATTTAATACAATGCCACAATTGGTAAAGGATAAGCTAAAACCTGTACTTGATAATATTTTAGAAAGGGCAGGAGAGGTTGATGAATATGGTAGCGAAGATCCTGAATATTATGAGGAGGAAAGAGAGCTTATTATGAAAGATGTGCATAAAGTAAAGTACCTAAACGACCAATGGCGCATTATTGCACAAAGAGACGCTTAAACTGTAATATAAAATACAAATAACAACCTGTTAAAGTGACTCAAACGTATTGCCTTGGTTAATATCGCCAGTTGTAAACCCCTTTTTAAACCAGTACATACGTTGTTCTGAAGTTCCGTGTGTAAAACTATCAGGCACTACATGCCCTTGCGTTCTTTTTTGTATAGCATCATCGCCTACCGCATGTGCGGCACTTAATGCTTCGGCTATATCACCATCTTCCAGTATGTTATTCATTTCATGGTTATAATGTGCCCATAATCCTGCGTAAAAGTCTGCTTGTAATTCTTGAGCTACCGAAAGCTCATTAGCTCTTGTTTTGTTGGTTTGGCTTTGTAATTGTCGTACTTTTTTAGAAGTACCCAATAACGTTTGTACATGGTGCCCCACCTCGTGGGCTATTACATATGCAATTGCAAAATCACCACCCTTAGCACCAAACCGAGATTGTAGTTCATCAAAAAATGATAAGTCCATATACACTTTTTTATCAAGTGGACAATAAAACGGTCCTGATGCAGACGAAGCACCGCCACAGGCAGTTTGTACGCCATCCCGAAACAGCACCAGCACGGGCTCTTCGTACGTCATACCTT